>JAFKGG010000261.1 GCA_017307915.1 Burkholderiales bacterium
GCCGATGCCGCGCTCAGGCGTGAGCGCCCCCACCGTGACAGTTCTTGCGCGCCTTGTTCAGCGCGCGCCAGCCGATGTAGAACATGAACAGGCCGGCGACCGCCTGCACGATGCGGTCGACCATCAGGTTGTCGATCACATAGGTATCGAACAGCGGATCCTTGACGATCATGCCGGCGCCGGTGATGGCCAGCACGCCGGCACCGATCGCGATGATCACCGGCCAACGCTCGATGGCACGCGCCACCCAGGTGCTGCCCCAGACGACCAGCGGGATCGTGAACAGCAGGCCGATGATCACTAGATCCCAGCGCCCATGCGCAGCGCCGCCGATGGCCAGCACGTTGTCGACGCCCATCAGCGCGTCGGCGATCACGATGGTTTTCATTGCGCCCCAGAACGAATCGGCCGCGGCGCCGCCGTGCTCGTCATCGCCGCCATCCCCCGGGCGTGCCAGCTTCCAGGCGATCGGCAGCAGCAGCAGGCCGCCGATCAATTGCAGGCCGGGAAGCTTCAACAGCCAGACGACGATCAGTGCCATGGCGCCGCGCACGGCAATGGCGCCGAAAGCGCCGAACATGATCGCCTTGCGGCGCAAGTCGGGCTTGAGCTTGCTCGCCGCCATGCCGATCACCAGCGCGTTGTCGCCGGCCAGGACCAAGTCCATCAGAATGATCGCGCCGAGTGCCGACCACCAGGGAATGCTGAAAATTTCCATGCGAGCTCCAGAGAATCGTTAATGGCTCACGATTCGTCTGGCAATAGACGGACCGTGGCTGAATGCACGGTCTCGCCCGCAGAACCTGGTGGTTCCGCCGAAACGGCCGGATGCCGTTGAAGGCATCGTATTGACGACCGGATCGATGCGGCCTGGCGGCCGCAGGGGGCTACTCCCCGAAGGGCGCGATTCTACTGCGTGGTTTCCGTCGGCGGCAATGCTTGCCGCGCGATTTCCGGCCGATCTAGGGGTTGATCCTAATGAGCGCGCTCAGGTCTGCACCAGCTTGCGCTGCCGGCTGATGCTCATCAACAGGCCGGCACCCAGGCCGAGCGTGACCATGGCGGTGCCGCCATACGACATCAGCGGCAGTGGCACGCCCACCACCGGCAGAATGCCCGACACCATGCCGATGTTGACGAACGCGTAGGTGAAGAAGATCAGCGTGATCGCGCCGGCCACCAGCCGCGCGAAGGTGTTCGCGCCATTGGCCGCGATGACCAGGCCGCGCCCGATCAGCAGCAGATACACGGTCAGCAGCAGGACGCTGCCGATCAGGCCGAATTCCTCGGAAAACACGGCGAAGATGAAATCGGTGGTGCGCTCGGGGACGAATTCCAGATGCGCCTGCGTGCCGTCCATCCAGCCCTTGCCCCAGATGCCGCCCGAGCCGACGGCGATGGTCGACTGGATCACGTGAAAGCCCTTGCCGAGCGGATCCGACGACGGGTCGATCATCATCAGCACGCGATGGCGCTGGTAGTCGTGCATCATCACCCACAGCAGCGGCAGCGCGGCGATGCCGGCGACGATGCCGCCGGCGATCACCTTCCAGTTCAGCCCGGCGAAAAAGATCGCATAGGCGCCGGCAGCGCACACCAGGATTGCCGTGCCCAGGTCGGGTTGGCGCGCGATCAGCGCGACCGGCACTGCCAGCAACAGGCCGGCGATGACGAAATCACCCCACTCGCGCGCGCCTTCACGCCGCTGGAAATACCATGCCAGCATCAGGGGCATGGCGATCTTCATCAGCTCGGAAGGCTGCAGCCGCACGACGCCCAGGTCGAGCCAGCGGCGCGCCCCCTTGGCAATGTCGCCGAACAGCGCCACGCCGATCAGCAGCAGCAGCCCGGCCACGTACAGCGGCAGCGCCGAGCGTTGCAGCCATTGCAGCGGCAGGCTCGCCGCCAGCCACATCAGGCCGAACGCGATCATCAGGTTGCGCGTATGGTCTTGCAGCCGGCCGTCGTAGTCGGCAGCGGCCGAGGCCATCGTGACGATGCTGATCGCGGCCAGCAGCAGCAGCGCGATCAAGAGCGGCGTGTCGAACACCATCACGTGCGGCTTGATCCGCTGCAACAGCGACGGTTTCTCGTGAATGATCATGGGCGCTCCTCTGCCGCCGGCACCGGTTCGGGGTCGACGCTTTCAGGAACGTCGCGCAGGTCGGGGTCATCGGCCAGGCGCGGCAGTGATTCGTCGTCGAAGTCTTTCGGCAGCTTGCCCAGCAGGTGATAGTCGATCAGCTTGCGGGCGATCGGTGCCGCCGCCTGCGCGCCGAAGCCGCCGTTCTCGACGATCAGCGCCACCGCGATCTTCGGGTCGTTGACCGGCGCGAACGCGATGAACAGCGAGTGGTCGCGATGCCGCTCGGCGATGCGCCGCGCATCGTAGCGTTCGTTCTGCCGGATGCCGACCACCTGCGCGGTGCCGGTCTTGCCGGCGGCCACGTATTCGGTATTGGCGAACGCGATGCGGCCGGTGCCGAAGCGATTGACGTCGACCATCGCCCCCTTGACCAGATCCAGGTGTTCGCGGCGCAGCGCGATGCGATAGCTTTCCGACGGCACGGTGCGCTTGCGTTCGCGCGTCATCGGATTCTCGACCAGCTGCACGACGTGCGGCTTCATCACGATGCCGTCGTTGGCCAGCGTGGCGGTGGCGTGCGCCAGTTGCAGAATGGTGAACGAGTTGTAGCCCTGGCCGATGCCGATCGACGGCGTTTCGCCGGGCAGCCAGCGCTGCTTGAAGCGGCGCAGTTTCCACTGCGACGAGGGCAGGATGCCGGTGGTCTCGTGCTCGATGTCGATGTTGGTGAGCTGCCCGAAGCCCCAGGGCTTCATGAAGTCGTGGATCGCATCGACGCCGGTCTCGTAGGCCAGCTTGTAGTAGTAGGTATCGCTGGAAACCACGATCGACTTGCGCAGGTCGACCGTGCCCTGGCCACCCGGCTTGGAGTCGCGAAAGCGATGGTTGCCGAGCTGGAAATAGCCGGGGTCGAAGATCGTATCGTGCGGCGCGCGCGCGCCGGTGGTCAGCGCGAATAGCGCCATGAACGGCTTGTAGGTGGAACCCGGCGGATAGGTACCGCGCAGCGGCCGGTTCAGCATCGGCTTGTCGGGGTCTTCGTTCAGCGCCTGCCAGCTCTGCGGGTCGATGCCGTCGATGAACAGGTTCGGGTCGAAGCCGGGCTTGGAGACCATCGCCAGCACGTCGCCGGTCTTCGGCTCGATCGCCACCAGCGCGCCACGTCGGCTGCCGTACAGGTCTTCGGCCAGCTTCTGCAGCCGGATGTCGATCGACAGGATCAGGTTGGCGCCCGGCACCGGCGGCGTGCGCGACAGCGTGCGCACGACGCGGCCGCCGGCCGAGACTTCCACTTCTTCAGCGCCGGCCTGGCCGTGCAGCAGCGATTCATACGACAGCTCGATGCCGACCTTGCCGATATGCGTCGAACCGGCGTAGTTCGAGCCCTGGTTCTGATCGTCGAGCCGGCGCTTGTCGTCGGGCGAGATGCGGCCGATGTGACCCAGCACGTGGGCGGCGGTTTCGCCCAGCGGGTAGTTGCGGAACAGGCGCGCCTTGATCTCGACACCGGGAAAACGGTAGCGCTGCACGGCCAGCTTGGCTACTTCCTCGTCGGTCAGGCGCACTTTCAGCGGTACCGAGTCGGAATTGCGCGAGTCTTCCAGCAGGCGCCGGAAGCGGCGCCGGTCGCGCGGCGTGATGTCGACGATCTCGGCCAGCGCGTCGATCGTTTCGTCGAGCTTGGCGGTGCGCTTGGGCGAGAGTTCCAGCGTATAGGCCGAGACGTTCTCGGCCAGCAGCACGCCGTTGCGATCGAAGATCAGGCCGCGCGACGGCGGCGCCGGCACCAGCGCGATGCGGTTTTCCTCGGCCTGCGCATGAAACGCCGCGTAGCGATACACCTGCAGATACGACAGCCGCGCCACCAGAATGCCGAAGCAGGTCAGCACGAGCAGCATCGCCACGACCAGCCTGACGCGCAACTGGTGCAGATCGCGTTCGGTATCGCGGACTTCAACCATGGCAGATGCTAAGTATGAACCTTGCGCCCTAGATGGGGCGATTCTCGTCGCGGTCGACGGCGCGCCGTTGCGGCGCCAGCAACAGCCAATCGGCCAGCGGCCACAGCAGCACGCTGCTGAAGCTCTGCAGGAACCAGGTCCATCCCGGGAAGGCGCCGCCGACCGCCATGCGCACCACCAGCAGCACGATCTGCGCGCCCAGGAACAGCGGCAGCACGTGCAGCATCTGGCCCGGCACGTGGAACCACGGCACGCGCCGATGCAGGCTGAGCGCGCCGTAGGACAGCAGCGAATAGGCCAGCGCGTGTTCGCCCAGCAGCGCGGCGTCGTGCACGTCCATCAGCAGGCCGAACAGGAAGGCGATGCCCATGCCCACCATGCGCGGCTGATGGATGTTCCAGAACACCAGCACCAGCGCGAGAAAGTCGGGCACGCCCACGGCATGGCCCCAGGGCAGCACGTTGAGCAGGAACGCGCAGACGATGCTGAACGTGATGAAGCCGCGGCTGGCCGGCAGCAGCAGATAGTGGGGGCGGATCGGGCCGTACATGGTGGGGCTGCTCGTGTCGTGCGGCGGCGCTTCAGTTGCCGCGGCCGCGTTTGCCGCGCGCTTCGCGCGGCGGTTCGGGCGCCACGGCGCCGGCCGCGGCAGCGGCCGTTGCGCTCGGGTCGACCAGCAGCACCAGCAGCAACTTGGTACGCTCGGCGCGCGCTACCGGTTCGACGCGCACGGTGACGAAGGCCGACGAGCCGGTTTCCACCGTCTGCACCACGCCCACCGGCAGGCCCGACGGGAACAGGCCGTCGAGCCCCGAGGTGACCAGCAGATCGCCCTCGCGTACGTCGGCATTGGTGCGCAGATAACGCAGGTCGATCGTGCCGGGGTGTGAGCCCCCGTAGGCCACCGAGCGTTCGCCCGAGCGCTTGACCTCGACCGGCAGCGTGGCATTGCGGTCGGTCAGCAGCGTGACTTCACTGGACAGCGGATACACGCGCGTGATCTGCCCGACCACGCCGCTGGCGTCGATCACCGGCTGGCCGGCGATCACGCCGTGCTGTTGGCCCTTGTCGAGCACCAGCCGGCGCGAGAACGCGTCACGCGCGTCGTACAGCACCTCGGCCACCGTCGAGCGGATGACGGTGCGGTCGCGCATCGCCAGCAACTGGCGCAGCTGCTGGTTTTCAGCGGCCAACTGCTCGGTCTGCAGCAAGGTATTCGCGTTGGCCGCCTCGATGCGGCGCAGCTCGGCGTTTTCGGCGCGCAGCCGGGTGATGTCGGCCAGATAGCCGAGCCCGGCCTGGCTCGCGTCGCGCGGCACCAGCAGCGTACGTTGAACCGGGTACAGCACGGTGGCGATGCCTTGGCGCAGCCTGCTCAGCACGTCGAGCCGCGAATCGACGATCAGCAGGCTGATCGCCAGCAGCGAAAAGAACAGCAGGCGGGCGTTGGCGGACGGACCTTGCTTGAAAAACGGCGGGGGGCTGCGGTCCACTCCTGCGAGCCTCGCTCAGGGCGCTATTCGTTGGTGAAGATAGTGCCCAGTTTTTCCATGCGTTCCAGAGCCATGCCGCAGCCGCGCACGACGCAGGTCAGCGGGTCGTCGGCGACCAGCACCGGCAGGCCGGTTTCCTCGATCAGCAGCCGGTCGAGGTCGCGCAGCAGTGCGCCGCCGCCGGTCAGCATGATGCCGCGCTCGGTGATGTCGGCACCCAGCTCGGGCGGGGTCTGTTCGAGCGCGATCTTCACGGCCGACACGATCTGGTTCAGCGGATCGGTGAGCGCTTCCAGGATCTCGTTGGACGAGATGGTGAAGCTGCGCGGAATGCCTTCCGACAGATCGCGGCCCTTGACTTCCATCTCGCGGATCTCGGAGCCGGGGAAGGCCGAGCCGATGTGCTTCTTGATCGATTCGGCGGTGGGCTCGCCGATCAGCATGCCGTAGTTGCGACGGATGTAGTTGATGACCGCTTCGTCGAACTTGTCGCCGCCGACGCGCACCGAGCCCTTGTAGACCATGCCGCCCAGCGAGATCACGCCGACCTCGGTGGTGCCGCCGCCGATGTCGACCACCATCGAGCCGCTGGCTTCCGACACCGGCAGCCCGGCGCCGATCGCGGCGGCCATCGGCTCTTCGATCAGGAACACCTGCGAGGCGCCGGCGCCCAGCGCCGACTCGCGGATCGCGCG
>JAFKGG010000379.1 GCA_017307915.1 Burkholderiales bacterium
AATCAAGGCGCAAAGCACAGCCGTGGCGGGGCCACGGCGAGCATTTGCAACGCAGGGTGCGCCTGGCCCTCGGGCTCACCCTTCGGGCCGAGGCCTGTGCGGGCGCCATCCTTCGTTGCCGGCTCCTTACGTGGCACCGCCACGTGCGTCGCCGGCGCCTCGTCTGGCGCCCGCACAGGCCTCGGCGTGGGGACGATCGTGGTGTGAACAGGCCCTAGTCAATATGCGATCGTGATGCCATAATTTTCACGCAGCCAGTCGGCGTACATTTTCATGTTGACGACGCCGACGATCGACATGCCGCCGGCGGCATCCATGCGCCGCGGGCGGATCTGCGCGATGAAGCGGTTCGAATCCTTCCAGTTCATGCCCGGCACGGCCGCATTGCGCTGCGCGACAGCCGACGCGATCCGGCCATCGGCCAGGCGGCGAATGGTGTCGCGGTCGCCGAGCCCATCATCATTGCGGTCGTGCACCAGCGGCAGGCTGACGGTGCTCAGCGATGGGCTGAGTTCCTTCATCGGCAGCTTCATGCGCTTGGCCATCTCCACCATCCATACCAGCGCAATGTCGGACAGATCGCCCTCCGACTCGCCGCCACCGACGTCGGAATGGCTGCCGATGAAACCGCGTTCGATCACGTAGGCGCCATCGCTTAACGCCGATTCGAGCGGAAAGTTGCCGCGATGTTCGTTCAGCGCCACCGCGTGGAAGGTGGCGCGCACGGCCGAAGGGATGGCAAGCTGCCAGCGCCGCGGCGATCGGCTGTCGAAACCGAACATCGCCACCGTATCCCACAGGCCGAGAAAGCGCAGATCCAGGCAGATGCCGCGGGACAGATAGCGCTGCTCTTGCATGCGCGCCGCGACGCGGTTGACGAAATCACGCGCCATTGCAGCACCGCGTGAGAATCCGACTACGTCGAGCGGCACCTGCTGGCCGCGCCAACGCTCATCAAGAAAGCTGTCGAGCGTGCCGAGCATGTAGTCGACGCGCTGCGCGGCGGTATTGGCATTGATTGCATCCAGCGCATTGGTGCGGATGCCGCTGCCAGGATCGTCGAGACCGACGCCGGTCATGTACCACTTGTTCGGATCGTCGTAGTTGTCGAAGAACTTCCAGACGTTGGATTGATCGTACACGCCCTGCGGGGCACTGCCGTTCTTCGTGCCGTCGAACGCAAACAGGATCAGCCCGAGCGGATCATTGGCGAGCAACGGATTGCCATCGGCATAGCCATAGGGATCGAAACCGGCGGCCAGCCCGAGCGGGTCGGGCTCCAGATACCGGCCAGCTGCCGGATCGTAGGTGCGCTGGTAGTTGTCGTGCAGTCCCGTCTCGGCGTCGAAATACTGGCCGGCGAAGCGCAGCGGCTGCCGCAACGGGCCGTCGGCAATGGCGTGGCCATAGGCATCGTAATCGGCACGCCAGACGATACGGCCGGCGGCATCGGTAGCAGCCAGCGGCGTGCCCAGATGGTCATGGTGCAGCCAGGCGATCGAATGGCGACGACCCAGTGCCGAATCGGCATCGGAGTTGGCATCGGGGTCGACATCGACGATGGCAACGATGCGCCCTTTCCAGCGCAAGTAGTGACGCCGCAGGCGTCCCTGGGTATCGGTTTCGGCCTCGAGCATCTGCTCGCGGTGCAAGAACCCGATCGCCTCGCCACCGTTGTCGCGATGCACGCGTTCGCCGAGTGCGTTGTAGCGATAGCGAGCCACGGTGCTTTCGCCGGCATGAACGCCAACGATGCGCCGCTGCGGACCATAGTCGAGTTGCCGCCCGCCGTAACGCAGCGGCAGGCCTGCGGCGTTGCGCACTTCATCGGCGGCACGCCAGTCCGGGCCGGAGCGTGTCTTGGCGGCCAGGCGCGCGCCGGTCGCCTCATAAGCGAAGTATTCGACGTGCAGCGGCTCGCCGGCACCGCTGGCCGCGCCCAGGCTGGCCGCACCGATGCCGGCCGCACCTGAGCCGGCCGCACCTGAGCCGGCCGCGCCTGAGCCGGCCGCGCCTATCGTCTCTCCGACGTGGCGCTCACGAATGATCAAGCGGCCGAAGGCATCGAAGCCGTAGCGGTCCTCGCCGTGTTCGCCTGCCACCACGATCGGCAGGCCGCTGCGATGCCATTCGAAACGGCGAAACGGCAATGCGGATGCCGCGGTGGCCGCCACGCTTGCGCCACGCCAGCGCATGTGCAAGGGCCGGCCGGCAGCATCGTCATCGCGCTCCAGCCGCGTGCCATTGCCGTAGCGCAGCTCGGCGAGATGGCTGGTGCCGGGCCGGTACTCGAAACCGGCCACGATCCAGATCGGCTTGGCCGCGCCGGGTGCAAGCCAACCGAGCCGTTGATGACGGCCCTGCGCATCATAGCCATGCAGCAGACGCGAACCGTCGGACAGGTGCTGCTCGCGGAGCAGTCCGCGATCGTCATAGATGAACTGCTGTCGATGAGTACGGCCGGTATAGGCACGGCCGGTATAGGCGCGGCCGGCATCGGTTCGACCCGCATCGCCGCCGCCAGCAAGGACACGCACCAGCTCGACGAGTCGGCCATGCTCGTCGCGCCGCGCCGTCGCCTGCTGCGCCGGGTGATCAATACCCACCAATCGCGCGCCCTCATAGCGCAGCCGCGTTTCGATTCGCTCGCCGGCCAGCGACTGCTCGCGCAGCGTGATGCGATCGGCAGCGTCGTATTCGCGGCGATCGACGGCGCCGTCGGCATACTCGATACGCTGCAGGCGGCCCAGCGCATCGAAGCGGTAGCGGCGCAGCCCGGCAGCCGACGTGTATTCGAGTACCAGACGGCCGAGGTCGTCATATAGACGCTCGCTGCGGCCGCCGCCGACGTCGACCAGCGAAGTACGGCCCAGGCCGGCTCGGGCCAGCGCAACCGGCAGCGCCACGGCGGGCCGCGCAGTGCCCGCATCCGTCTTGCCAATGATTCGTTGCCAACCGTGGTTCGAGACCAGCACTGCACCGTTGTCATGCAATTCGAATGACCAGCGCTCACCGCTAGGCCACGCGATGCTGCGCGGGCGGCCGATCGTGTCGTAGTCGATGCGCATCGCGCCGGCTGGCGTGGATGCGTTCGCCAGGCGCCAATGGCGATCGTAATCACGCGTTTGGCGCCTTCCGTCGGGCAGGCGCTCAGCGAGCACGCGGCCCAGTTCATCGCGCTCGATCTCGTGCTGCAGAATGCCGCCGTGTTCGATGCGGATCAGGCGGCGCCGCTGGTCATAGTGGAAGCTAGTGCGTACTGCAGCGCCATCATCGCCTAGCCGCTCGATGGCGGCGAGCTTGCCGAGCGCCGGCCCCGACTCGTGATAGACCAGGCGCAGCGATGCCAACAAGGGTTCAGCCGCATGCGATGCCGACGCAGCACCTGCGCGCCGGCCGGCGGCGGCGCGCTCGCCGGCCTGATCCGCCGCATCATCAGGCAGCCTGGCCGGCGCGAAGCCGCGCAGCGTCACTTCAGCCAACTGGCCATCGGACCGGCGGTGCGATGCGATCGTCACGATCCTGCCCGGCACGACGCTGCTGCGCTCGATCCGCGACGGCGGCGCGAGCAGGTTTCGATCATCGTCATAGAACAAGCGCTCACGCCAGACGGTGCGCCCCGCATCGTCAACGATGCGACGTTCGGCGATCCGCCCGAATGCATCGAGACGCAAGCGCTGCCTGTCGATCGATACGCGCCTGCCCGAGGCGTCGTGCGCGACGCGCAGACCGACGGGCGGGCACATTGCGCAGCCATCGCCTTCGGCGCCCAGCAGACGCGGCCGATGCCGGCGCAGTTCGTCAATCCATCGATAGCGGGTGCGCGTCTGGCCGACAGAGATCTCGGTGATGCCGACGGCGCCCTCGCTCAAGGGCAGCCGATAGGAGAAATGCAGCGCCTGAGCTTGCGGCTGGCCGGCTGCGCGCGACATGGCAACACGCATCAGCTCGTCATACTCATAGCGGCTGCGACGGCCGGCTGCATCGGTGACGCCGGTGAGCAGCTGGAACGCACGTGGATCCTCATAGTGGTAGTGCAAGCGCCGGCCATCGGGGTAGCGCACCTGCACCAATCGGCCATGCTCGTCGTAGCCGTATTCGATGCGCAAGCCATCGGGCAGGCGCAGCGCCGACAAGCGCGGGCCGTCATATTCGAACAGCAGGCGGCGGCCCGATGTGTCGTCGATCGCCACGAGCCGGCCGTTGCCGTCATATCGCAGGCGTAGCGCATCGCGATTGGCAGCGGTGACCGATACCAGCCTGCCGATCGAGTCGAAGCCCAACCGCCTGCCGCCGGGCCAGCGCCAGATGAAGGCCTCGGTTTGCCCCGGATGCTCAGCGTATTCATACACCCATCCGTCGGCCAAAGTGCCGCTGCCGAACACGGCGGCAGGCAACGGCGGCGAGGCCTCATCGGCGCGCCCAGTGGTCGTGGGCGCGATCGCGGACGCGGGCGCTGCATTACGCAGCCGATCGAACACGATCCGCCGCCCATCCCCCTGCACGATCTGCAGTTCAACGCGACCGCCGCGGCTGAGCCGGGCCAGCCGCGTATCGAAGCCGTGGCTCCAGCCTCGCCCGAGCGACAAAGCGAAATCGCTGCGGCTGTTGTAGTGCCGGCTGAACAGGAAACGCAGCGCATCGCCGCCGACCGCGCCGGCTGCCGCCAACTGCAAGGCCACGGCGCCGCTGCCCGCCTGCGCGCCGGGTAGTTCGCTGGCGCTGGCCACCGCATCGACGTCAGGCAGCAGCACGTCGATCTGCCGCAGATACTTGTTGCCGGTGACGACGTCGACCGGATTGCCGGCTTGCCGCTCGACCTCATCGACCGGCAGACTGGCCGGCTCGCCATCGGTGCCGGATAACTTGCAGACCGGCGGCGCCGGCGGGCTGCTGCCGGTCAGCGCATCGACGAAGGCTTCGCTGCCGCTGCCGGCGGCGCCTGGCCCGATCGCACCACCGGGCGGCAAGCCGTTCAGCGACAGGCCGGGCGCGCCGCCCGACGGCGTGCACATCGCTGCGCCGAAGCCGGCGGCCGCTGGCATCGACAATGATTGCGCCGCTGCCGGCGGCCTGGCAATCGGCAATGCAATGACCAGAAGAACGAAGGCTGCGATCGCTACCAGACTGCCGCGGCCATCGCCGGCCTTGCGGAGCTTCCGATTGCGGCGGAGTCTTTCATCGCGGCTGAACGCATGAGTGCGGAGGCAGGCTCGGGGGCGATCTTGATCGCTGCACTCGTCGATGACGTGGGTGGTATCCATGCCCCACGTTATCGATCCGGCCATGACACCGGCAATTACGCAAGCGGCCTACAACCAAGGTTCGACCCGCCGCTTGCCGATGCCCGCTTCACCGGTTACGAGCCGCTTTCAGCACGTTCGAGCTATCGTCGGCAGCTTGATGCAGGCATGCCGGCGCTCGCCCCTACGCCCCCGGAACAGGCTGCTACGACAGTGACGCCGATACGCTAGCTTCGTCCATGCCCAACCGGCGCGTCTTGCACCGCCACGGCTCCCGCTGCGATCATTTCATCGATCTGGGATTCGCCGAAACCATACTCTCGCAACACCTCGCGGCTGTGCTCGCCCAGCATCGGCGCTGCATTGCGGTCGCGCATCGGCGAGTGCGACAGCTTCACCGGCAGCCCCACCGAACGCACGCTACCGGCCGACGGATGCGCCTGCTCGACCAGCATGCCGCGCGCGATCGCCTGCGGATGCGACAGCGCCTGGCCCACCGAATGGATCGGCCCGCAAGGCACGCCGGCGGCATCGAAGGCCTGCAACCAATACGCGGCCGGCTGCTTCACCAGCACCTCGGTGATGGCCTCGCGCAAGGCCTGGCTGTTGCGCATCCGCGCATCGTTGCTGGCGAAGCGTGCATCGTCGACCCATTCGGGGTGACCGAGTATCTGCGCGACGCGCACCCAGTTGCGTTCGTTGGCACCGCCGATGATGATCCACTGATCGCCGGTGGCAAACGCTTCGTAAGGCGCAATCAGCACGTGCGCCGCGCCGGTGCCGCCGGCTGATTCGCCGGTGGCGAAATAGATGGCGGCATGCCAGTACAGCTGCTGCAAGCCCGCTTCGAACAAGGACGTATCCACCACCTGCCCCAGGCCGGTGCGCTCGCGCTGCCGCACGGCGGCGAGAATGCCGAAGGCGGCCAGCAGGCCCGCGTTGACGTCGCAAACCGAATTGCCATTGCGCAAGGGCCGGCCACCCGGCTCGCCGGTGATGCTCATCAGACCCGAAAAGCCCTGCGCGATCAGATCGAAGCCGCCCGCTTCGGCCAGCGGACCACTCCGGCCGTAGCCGGAAATCGCGCAATAGATCAGGCGCGGATTGATGCGCGACAGCTCGTCATAGCCGAGGCCAAGCTTTTCCATCGTGCCCAGCCGGAAGTTCTCGATCACTACGTCGGCCGTTTCAACCATCTTCTTCAGCAGCGCCTTGCCCTGTTCTCGCTGCAGATCGATGACCACCGATCGCTTGTTCCGGTTGAGCATCAGGAACGGCGCCGACACGCCGTTGATGCGCGGCTCGCGATAGCCTCGCGCATCATCGCCGCCGCCGCTCTTCTCGACTTTGATCACGTCAGCGCCCAGATCGGCCAGCATCATGCCGCACACCGGCCCGGCCATGATCTGCCCCAGTTCGAGCACGCGCAGCCCAGCCAGCGCGCCGGTGCCGCTGCCGGCGTGGCTCGGCGAATCGATTGCGTTCATCGTTGCTCCGTTCAGCGGCCGCGGAAGATCGGCGGCTGCTTGGCCAGAAACGACCGGTAACCGGTCTTGAAATCTTCGGTGTCGAAGCATGCGAACGACTCGGCATGATCGCCGTCGCTCAGCGTCTCACCGTCGCGCAGCTTGCGCGCGAAGCGTTTGTGCCAGCGTGCCACCAGCGGCGCGCCAGCTGCGATTTCGGCGGCCACGCCGGCGACCGTTTCCGCCACCGCGTCATCGGCCACGACATGATTGACCAGGCCGAGCCGCAGCGCCTCATCGGCATCGAGCAGCCGGCCGGTGAACAGGATGTCGAGCGCCGCCGAATAACCGACCAGATCGATCAGCGGTTTCATCTCGGCATAGGCCATCGTCAAGCCGAGCCGCTTGACCGGCACCCCGAAACGGCTGCCGCTGCCGCACACGCGCAGATCGGCAGCCGCCGCCAGCTCGAGCCCGCCGCCGATGCACAGCCCATGGATCTGTGCGATCACCGGACACGGACACGCGGCCAGCGCCTGCGCGGCCCCGTGCATGATGGCGCCATAGCGTGCCGCCTGCTCGCTGTCAGCGCGCACGCTTGCGAACTCGGCGATATCGGCCCCCGGCGAAAACGCACGCGTGCCGGCACCGCGCAACACCAGGCAGCGCAGCGAGCTGTCAGCCGACAGCTCGCGCACCGCTTCACCGAGTGCGCGCCACATCGGCAAGGAAAGCGCGTTGAGCCGATCGGCACGATTGAGCACGACGGTGGCAATACCGTCCGGCGTGGTGCTGACCAGGATCAGCGGTTCGGTGGCCGTCGCCGGCTGCGACCCATCAGCGGACATCGCGCACCACGTTCTCGAGCCGCCCGATGCCCTCGATCTCGACGGCCACCACATCGCCTTCCTGCAAGGCGCACGGTGGCTTCATCGCATAACCGACGCCCGACGGCGTGCCGGTGGCGATCACGTCGCCGGCCTCCAGCGTGAGGCCGGCCGACAGGTCGGCGATGATGTTGGGCACCTTGAAGATCATCTGACTGGTATTGCTGTTCTGGCGCAGTTCGCCGTTGACCCACAGCCGGATCGACAAGGCATGCGGGTCGGCCAGCGCCGACTTGTGCACCACCCACGGCCCCATCGGGCAGGAACCATCCAGACTCTTGCCTTTGAACCATTGATCGTGCCGGCGCTGCAGGTCGCGCGCGGTGACGTCGTTGACGATGGTGTAGCCGAACACCGCGCTCATCGCATCGGCTTCACTGATGTCGCAACCGCCGCGGCCGATAACGATCGCCAGCTCGGCTTCGTAATCGAGCAGCCGGGTCAACCCGGCATGCAACGGAATCGTCGCACCGGGGCCGATCACCGCGCTAGTCGCCTTGGTGAACAACTGGATGAACTTCGGCAGTTCGGCCGTATCCAGCCCCCGTGCGGCGTTGCCTTCGATGATGTGCTCGCGATAATTGCGCCCGACGCAGAAGACGTTTCTGCGCGGCCGCGGAACCGGCGCAAGCAGCGACAGGTGTGCGATCTCGAGTTTCGTCTTGCCGGCACGCGCCAGCGTGCGCGCGACCTCGATGCCGGCATCGCCGAGTATCGCAAGCTCGGCGACGTCGGCCGGCGGCGGCAGGCGTGAATCGTCGCGCGGCCAATCGCTGGTGAGATCGACGACGTACTCGTCATGCACATCCGGGGCACAACCCAGATGAGGCCCCGCGGCGGTCTCGAATACACAGAATCGCATCACTTGCTCCGGTGGTTCATGCAGTCTGATTCCAGGCCGATCCGATAGCGATCGGCCAATGATAGGCACATGCCGGCGCCGCGCGACGGGCCGCGGATCGGCTCGGCGTCATCGGGTCAGCAGTGTCTTGCAGGTCCAGATCAACTGCTTCGCATGCGCGTGCAGCTTCGGTTCCATGCGATTGCGCGGCCCCGCAATGGCGATCGACAGCGCATCGCCGGCGACATACACCGGCGCGGCAACGCCCATCACGTCGATGACGTTCTCGCCGCGTCCAACGAACCAGCCGCGCTTCATGCTGCCGGCCACTTCTTCGAGCAGTTGCGCCCGCTGCGCCGGCGGAATTCGTCCGCCCCCAGAACCGCGCAGCCGCGTAACCAGCGCGCTGCGCTCTTCTTCGGGCAGCACGCTGAGCAAGGCCTTGCCGCTCGACGTCGAGTGCAGCGGCTTCAGGTCGCCGACGCTGGCGTTGTAGCGGATCGAATGCGTGCTTTCGGCCAGCCCGAGATAGACGATGCAGTCGGACAGGCGCTTCGACAGCACGACCGTTTCGCCGGTCAGGTCGCGCAGCTTGGCCATGTACGGCCGCAGCTGATCCTTGACCGGATCCTTGCCTTCGATCTGTCGTGCCTTGATCAACCATTTCGACGTTGGATAGTAGGTCTTGCGACCGCCGACTTCGTACAGATAGCCGCTGCCGATCAAGGTGCGGATCAGGCCGAAGCAGGTCGAGGTCGGAATGTCGAGCAAACGGGCCAGTTCCGACAGCGTCATCGGCTTTCCGTACTCGGCAAACGTCTCGAACATCTTGAGCGTGCGATCGACGGTTCTAACGACCATGAGCATACCTATCTAAAGAGTTTTTGAGTTCCGTATATGCGAAATTCATCGCGTACATATGAAACACTATTTTGCGCATATAAGAAACTTGTTTCTCAAAGATGCAAACGCTCAGGTGCTGTGCAATTCTGGTGACCGAGGAGATCAATTCAAGCAGACCAATCATGCTTACGAACGAAGACAATGAAACGCTGACGCGGGTCGGCCCCGGCACTCCGATGGGCGAACTGTTTCGCCGCTTCTGGTTGCCGGCCTTGCTCGCCAGTGAAGTATCGGAACCCGACGGCGCACCAGTGAGGCTGCGCATTCTTTGCGAAGACCTGCTCGCGTTTCGCGCCAGCGACGGTCAGGTCGGCATCGTCGAAGCCTACTGTTCGCATCGCGGTGCACCGCTGTACTTCGGTCGCAACGAACAGGGCGGACTACGCTGCGCCTACCATGGTTGGAAGTTCGCCGCCGATGGCGAATGCATCGACGTACCCAATGCCGATCATCCGCGCGACAACTCGAAGGCGCGCGCCAAGCTCGGCATTCGCGCCTATCCGACCCGCGAGGCGGGCGGCATCGTCTGGGTCTACATGGGGCCGCCAGAGCGCCAGCCTGCTCCGCCCGCGCTCGAATGGACGTTGGTGCCGCCCAGCCATCGCCACGTCTCGCGCTGGCTGCAGCGCTCGAACTGGCTGCAAGGCGCCGAAGGCGAGATCGACACGTCGCACATCAGCTTCCTGCACAAAGACCACGATCCCGCCACGTCGGCGATCTACGTCACCGGCGCCAACCTGGCGGTCGACGGCGCGCCCGAGATCACGGTGAAGGAAACCGACTACGGATTCGCCAGCGGTGCACGCCGGCAGCTCGGCGACGAATATTTCTGGCGCGTCACGCAGTGGCTGCTGCCGATGTACAGCCTGATCCCGCGCGCGCCAAGCACCGCGTTCACCGGCAGCGGTGGCCGCGCCTGGGTGCCTATAGATGACTACAACACGACCACCTTCGCCTATGCCTACCGCGTCGATCAGCCGCTGAGCGCGGATGAGCTCGACATGATCGAGAAAGGCGCGCACTTTCCGCCGCGCACGGCAAGGCATGCCGTGCAGCTCGGCTCCGGCCAGCCGATCGACGCCTTCGTGCCGCTGGCCAATTTCGACAACGACTATCTGATCGACCGGGATCGGCAACGCACGTCGAACTTCAGCGGCATCGCGGGCGTCAGCGCGCAGGACCGCTCCGTTCAGGAAGGCATGCGCGGCGCTACCGGGCAGCCGCGCGGCATCGTCGATCGCTCTCGCGAGCATCTGGTGCGTTCCGACGTCTGCATCATGATCGCCCGGCGCCGGCTGTTGAGGATGGCCCGCGAGCTTCAACAAGGCCTTGAACCCGATCTGGTGATGAACGGCGACGCCTACGGTGTGCGCGCGATCAGCAAAGTCTGCGCTACCGCGGGCTTTGACGAGTTCCTGCAGCAATTCGGTCACGAATGCGCAATACAACAGGAGGAGACGAAATGAGAATGAACTGGAGAAGCCTGATCGCCGGCACGCTGGCGGCCATCGGGGTGTGTACCGGCGCGATGGCGCAAGACTATCCAAACCGGCCGGTGAAGCTGATCGTCGGCTACGTGCCCGGCCCGACCGGGCCCGACTACGCCGGCCGGGTCATGGCCGAGGCACTGACGGGCATCCTCGGCCAACCCGTCATCGTCGAGAACAAAGCCGGCGCCGGGGGCACTCTGGCCACGGCGTTCGTGGCCAAATCGCCGCCCGACGGCTACACCTTGCTGGTCGGAGAAACCGGCCAACTGGAAATCGCACCGGCGCTGAACAAGTCGCTGCCGTACAACCCGGTGACCGATCTCACGCCGCTCGGCATGCTCACCGACGGCGCCGGCATCGTCATCGTTTCCAATGCGAAGACCACCAACATCCGTTCGCTCGCCGATCTGATCCGCGAAGCCAAGGCCCATCCCGGCAAGCTCACCTATGGATCGGCCGGCATCGGTTCGATCCATCACCTGATCATGGAGACGTTCAAGGACGCCGTCGGCATAGACGTCACGCACATTCCATACAAAGGCGGCGGACAAGCCGTGCCGGGCTTTCTCGGCGGTGAGGTTCATCTGCTCGTCGCGGCCATGCAGACGGTGCGTCCGCACGTGCAGCGCGGCAACGCCTATCTGCTCGGCTCCACCGGCCAGGATCGGATCAGCGTGGCGCCGGATCTTCCCGCGATCGGCGAAACGGTCAAGGGTTTCAATCTCGAATCGCAGATCGGCATTCTCGGCCCGGCCGGCATGCCGCCCGAGGTGGTGGACAAGCTGTCCAAGGCGCTGAAGACCGCCCTGGACAATCCCGAGGTCCGGCAAAAGCTGTCGGCCGAGGGCACGCGCAAGATCCGCTGGACCACGCCTGCCGAGTATGGCGAGATCATCCGCGGCAATCTGCCGAAGTATGAGCGCGCGGTGCGCCTGGCCAAGATCACGCCGCAATAGGATCGCCCGTGTCTGCACAAAGCCGGCGGCTCCGCTTCGGCGTACTCGGTCTGGGCATCGCCGGCGGCATCATGGCACCCTATCTGGCCCAGCATCCACGCACCTGCGTGGCCGGCGCCGCCGATCGGCACGCCGGGCTGCGGCAGCGCTTCGAACAGGATTTCGGCGTGCCGACCGACGACGACGCTGCGGCATTGCTGCGCCGTCCGGAAATCGACGCCGTCTACATCGCCACGCCGCACCAGTTCCATCGCGAGCACGCGCTGATGGCGGCCGAGCTCGGCAAGCACGTGATCGTCGAAAAGCCGATGGCGCTGACGCTGGCCGATTGCGATGCGATGATCGAAGCGGCGCAGCGGCACGGCGTCACGCTGATCGTGGGTCATACGAACAGTTTCGATCCGGCGATCGGCAGACTGCACCAATTGGCCGTCAGCGGCGAATTCGGCCGGCTCGCCATGCTGCTGATGTGGAACTACACCGATTTCCTGTATCGGCCGCGCCGCCCCGAGGAACTCGATACCCGCCAGGGCGGCGGCATCCTGTTCAATCAGGTGCCGCATCAGATCGACATCGCGCGGCTGCTGGCCGGCGCACCGCTGCGCAGCGTGCGCGCCATGACGGCCACGCTCGACCCGCGCCGCCCCACCGAGGGCTGCTGCACCGCGCTGCTCGATTTTTCCAATGGCGTGGCCGCGTCGCTGACCTATAGCGGCTACGATCATTTCGACAGCGACGAGCTGCACGGTTGGATCAGCTCGATCGGCCGCCCCAAGCAGCCGCGCCATGGCGCCACGCGGCGGTCACTGCTGGCGCTGCCCGACGGCGCGCACGAGCAGCGCCAACGCAGCGAACGCTACGGCTACGGCGGCGACGCGTACAAGCTGGGGCCGCGCACGCATCAATCGCATTTCGGCACGCTGATCGCCACGTTCGAGCGCGCCGACGTACGCACCACGCCAGCCGGCCTGGCCATCTATCACGACGACGGCGTCAGCGAGATCAGCCTGCCGCCCGAAGTGGACGGCCGCGTGGCAGTGCTCGACGAATTCTGCGCCGCAGTGCTCGACGGCCGGCCGGCTGTGCACGACGGTGAGTTCGGGCGCGGCACCGTCGAAGCCAGCCTGGCGCTGCTCGATTCGGTGCGGCAACGGCGGGAGGTCTTTCTTCGCTAGCGCCGGGCGGTAGGCATTGCCGGCCCCAGCCTTTCTTCGATCACTCAGCCTTTCCCGGAGACCGACAACGATGGTCATCGACATCCACGGCCACTACACCACCGAACCGCCGGCGATGCATGCATTTCGAGACAAGCAGCTCGCCGGCCTGCTCGACCCCTTGCGCCGCCCCGCTGCGGCGGCGCTGAGCATCAGCGATGAAACGCTGATCGAAAGCGTGCAGCCGCAGCTCGAATTCCAGCGACAGCGCGGCAGCGATCTGACGCTGTTCTCGCCGCGCGCAGCCGGCATGGCGCACCACGTCGGCAGCGAGGCCACGAGCCGCGAATGGACGGCGCTGAGCAACGACATGATCCATCGCGTCTGCACCCTGCTGCCGGACAATTTCGCGCCGGTGGGTCAACTGCCGCAGTTTCCCGGCACCTCGCCGAAAAACTGCATCGCCGAGCTGCGGCGCATCGTCGAGCAGCTCGGTTTCGTCGGCGTCAACCTCAATCCGGATCCGTCGGGAGGCATGTGGACCGACCCGCCGATCATCGACCGGCACTGGTATCCGCTCTATGAGGCGCTGTGCGAACTCGACGTGCCGGCGATGATCCACGTGTCCTCATCGTGCAACCCGAACTTCCACGCGACGGGTGCTCACTACATCAATGCCGACACCACCGCGTTCATGCAGCTCATCCAGGGCGATCTGTTCAAGGATTTTCCCACGCTGCGCTTCATCATTCCGCACGGCGGCGGCGCCGTTCCCTATCACTGGGGCCGCTATCGCGGGCTGGCGCAGAACATGGGCCGGCCGACGCTCGGCGAGCATCTGCTGAACAACGTGTTCTTCGATACCTGCGTCTACCACCTGCCGGGCATGGAGCTGCTGGCCAAGGTGATTCCGGCACGCAATGTACTGTTCGGCTCGGAGATGGTGGGTGCGGTCAGGGGCATCGACCCATGCACCGGCCACCACTACGACGACACCAAGCGCTACATCGACCAGATCGGTTCGCTCAGCGACGAGGAACGCCATCTGATCTTCGAAGGCAACGCACGCCGCGTCTATCCGCGGCTCGATCGGCTGCTGGCCACGCGCGGCGCCTGAGTCAGGCATCGGCGCAACACACATATCGTTTCCAGGAGAGACCCGGTGGCCAAGATCTGCACGGTAATCGCGCTGTCGCATTCGCCGTTCATGTTCGAGAACGTCGATTGGTGGACCTCGACGCAAGCGATGCGCAGCTACGCTCCGCAGGCGCGCAGCGACGACGATGCCACCAACCGCCGCCATTACCTGCGAATCCAGGCCGGCCTGAAGACCTTGCACGACGTGTTCCAGGCGGCCCGGCCCGACGTGGTGCTGATGTTCGGCGACGACCAACACGAACAGTTCGACCTGAACAATCACCCGCCTTTCGCGGTCTACGTCGGCGGCCGTTTCTCGGGCTACAAGGCAGTTCGCTATGCCGGCCCGCTCGGTTCGCGCGAACTGAAGCCGAAGACCGATGAGCATTGGGCTTCGGTGCCGGCGTGCCCGGAACTGGCGATCTCGGTGCTGCACGGCCTGATGCAGGCCGGCTTCGACCCGGCATTCATGAAGGGCTTGTCGAACCAGGAGGTCGGCATGGGCCACGCCTTCATGCGGCCAGCCGGCCCATTGACCGGCGGCCGCTTCGACGTGCCGATGGTGCCGATCCTGGTGAACGGCCTGTTTGCGCCGCAGCCGACGGCGGCACGCTGCGTGGCGGTGGCGCGCGCCGTGCGCCGCATCATCGAGGAATATCCGGCGGACCTGCGCGTCGCGGTGGTCGGCTCAGGCGGGCTGTGGCACACGCCGGGCGCACCCGACTCCTACCTGGACGAAGAATTCGACCAGGGAATTCTGCAGCGGCTCGCCGCCGGCGATGCCGATGCGCTGGCCAGCTACTTCGACCAATGGACACCGGCACCGCACAGGCAAGCCTTGCGCTGCTTCAAGCAGTTCGACGGCGGCACCGGCATGGCCGGCGGCATCGGCAGCGGCAGCGGCGAGACGCGCAACTGGATCATGGCCGCGGCCGTCGCCGATCGCGTACCCTCCTGGATCGACTACGTACCGCTGCATACCTCGCCATGCGGCATCGGTTTTGCCCACTGGCAGATGGATCGATAATCGCCGGCCCTGCTCATCGATTTCACCCTCCACGGAAGTCAGCCATGAATCACCGCCCCTGGCGCGAATCTTTCGACATCGACGGCGCCAAACACGGCAAGACGCCGATTCCCACCGGCACGCGCGTGGGCAACATGCTGTTCTCATCGGGCATCATGGGCGCCGATCCGGCAACTGGCGAGCTGCCGGCGCAGGTCGACGCTCAGGTTGCTTTCGCATTCCGCAACATGGACGCGCTACTCGCCGCGGCCGGCGCCTCGCTTGGCGACGTCGGCAAGATGACGGTATTCGTGACCGACCCCTCGACCCGGGCGCTGGTCAACCGCGAGTGGCTGGCGCGCTTTCCCGATCAACATGATCGGCCGGCGCGCCATACGATCGTCAAGGAGCTGGCCGGCGGCATGCTGGTGCAGTTGGAAATCATCGCGGTGATCCAGTCGCAGGGCACCGCGCCGGGTCGATGAAGGCGGCGCCCGGCCCCACGTAAGCCGGCCGACCGCGAGCCTGCCCGGCGGCGCGGCCATCGGCGGTCGCGCCGCCGCAGCGCGTTATGCTTCGGGCATGTCTGAACGCATGCAAGTCACTTATCGTATGCAGGTTGCCGCCAGCCAGGCGCAGGCACGCGCACAGCGGCTGGCGGTCGAACAATCGATCGAGATGCCCGCCGAGGCCGTACGCGACCCACGCGTGCGCGCCGAGATCATCGGTCGGGTCGAATCCATCACGCCGGTGGCGGGCCGCAACGATCAGGTCGACGCGGTGCTGTCGCTGGCTGACGAGACGGTGGGTGGCGAGGCCGGCCAGTTGATGAACATGCTGTTCGGCAACTGCTCGCTGCAAGACGACGTCGAACTGATCGACCTGCGATTGCCCCCGTCGCTGCTGACGGCATTGCCTGGGCCGCGCTTCGGCATCGAGGGCTGGCGCGCGGCGATCGGCCCGACCGGATCAAACGCCGCCCCCCGGGGCGCCCTGACCTGCAGCGCCCTGAAACCGCAAGGGCTGCCGCCAGATGGGCTCGCCCGCCTGGCCTATCTGTTCGCCCGCGCCGGCATCGACGTGATCAAGGACGATCACGGCCTGGCCGATCAGCAAACCGCGCCGTTCGCCGAGCGCGTGGCCGCGGTGCAGCGCGCGGTAGCGCGCGCCAACCGCGAAAAGGCCGACAGCGACTCGCCGCTGGCCGGCCACCGCTCGCTGTACGCACCCAGCCTGAACGGCGGGCCGGCTCGGCTGACCGCACAGTTGCGGCAAGTGCGCGACGAGGGCGTCGGTGCGGTGCTGGCCTGCCCGATGATTCTGGGCGTACCCAGCTTCGTCGAACTGGTGCGTGGCCAAGCCGGCGTGCCGATCATCGCGCACCCGGCGCTGGCCGGCGCGTCGCGCATCGCGCCGCCGGTATTGCTGGGCCAGCTGTTTCGGCTGTTCGGCGCCGACGCGACGATCTTTCCGAATTGGGGCGGGCGCTTCGCTTATTCGCGCGACTGCTGCTTGGCCATCGCACAGGCCGCGCGCGGCCCGCTGGGCACGCATGCCGCAACGCTGCCGATACCGGCCGGCGGCATGAGCGTGGCGCGCGTCGGCGAGATGCTCGACGCCTTCGGTCCCGACACGATGCTGCTGATCGGCGGTGATCTGCTGGCCGCCGGCGATGCGATGGCCGAGCGGGCGGCGGCGTTCGTTGCACAGGTGGCAGCGCACGCGCGGCACGGATTCGATACGGGCGCGGTGCGCGGCACCTGAAGCGAAAGAGAAACGACATGAACGACCCTCATCCACACGAAGCGCCCGGGGACTCGCCCCTGCGCCGCGCCCTGCCCGGCTTTCGCTGGGAACGCGTCGACGAGATGCGCTACAAGACCGAAGGCAGTGCGCCGTTTCGCGACGTGACGCGCCAGGTGCTGTTCCACGAAACCGAGCTGCACTGCGAGTGGCGCTACTTCGAAGTGGCCGCCGGCGGGCACTCGACGCTGGAGCGGCACGAACACGCGCATGCGGTGATGATCCTGCGCGGCCGCGGCCGCTGCCTGGTCGGCGCGCGACTCTACGACGTCACCGAACACGATCTGATCACCGTGCCCCCGCTCACCTGGCACCAGTTTCGCGCTGCCGCCGATGTGCCGCTGGGCTTTCTGTGTCTGGTGAACAAGGAACGCGACCGGCCGCAGTTGCCCGACGCGCAAGCGCTGGCGCAATTGCGCGGCGATCCGGCGATCGCCGATTTCATTCGCGTCGGAGGCTGAAGCCATGAGCCGCCGTTTTGATGGATGCGTCGCCGAACCGATCGCCGCGCACGCAGGCGCCCCGCTGCTGCAGCGCGCCGACGGCCTGCTGCGCATCACGCTGAACCGCCCGGCCGAGCACAACCGCCTCGACCCGGCCGACGTCGATGCGCTGCTGCCGCTGCTCGATACGCTGGCGCAGCAGGGCGATACGCGCGCGCTGGTCATCACCGGCAGCGGCGAAGCCACGTTCAGCTCGGGCTATACCTTGCAGGCCATCGTCGACGAACTCGACGACCGCTTCGAGCGCATGCTCGACACCATCGAACAACTGCCGTTCCCGACCATCGCCGCCTGCAACGGCAGCGTCTATGGCGGCGCCACCGACCTGGCGCTGTGCTGCGACTTTCGCATCGGCATGCCGGGCATGAAGATGTTCATGCCGGCAGCGCGCTTCGGTCTGCACTACTACCCGGGCGGCCTGCGCCGCTATCTGACGCGGCTGGGCCTGCCGGCGGCCAGCAAGCTGATGCTGACCGCCATGACGATCGAGGCCGACGAGATGCTGCGCATCGGCTTTCTCACCGAGCTGGTGGCGCGCGAGGCGTTCGACGGCCTGGTCGACTCCTATCTGGAGCACATAGTGCGCACTGACGCCACCGTCGTCGCGGGTATGAAACGGCATCTGCTCGAAATGGCGCATGCTGCGCTTGAATCCGCCGCCGGGCGCGCAACGCTGACGTCGATGGGCGATGCCTATCAAGACAGCCTGCAATCGGACGAACTGCGCACGCGGCTGGCGCAACTCGGCAAACACAAGCGCTGAACCTTCGGCGTAAAGGTGTACGCATGCATGATCGATCCGCACGATCCGACCCGCGACGCTCGCGGCGCGATGCGCTGCGCCGGCTGGGCTGCATGGCTACCGCTGCGTTGCCGCTGGCCGCCGGGTGGCGGGGCAGCCATGCGCAGGCCCCCGCCACAGCGACCGTCGCCGGCACGGCTGCGGCCACCGGGAGCGCTGCGCCGCGCGTCGTCGAGGTGGCTGGTGGCCTCGACCACCCATGGTCATTGGCGTTTCTGCCTGACGGCCGCATGCTGGTCACCGAACGGCCGGGCCGACTACGGCTGCTATCGGCCGACGGCAGCCGGCAAGTAGCGGTCGATGGCGTGCCGCGCGTGTATGCACGCGGCCAGGGCGGCCTGCTCGACGTGGCGCTCAGCCCTGCATTCGCGCAGGATCGCGCAATTTTCTTGTCGTATGCCGAGCCGACCGCCAACGGCGCACGCACAGCCGTGGCGCGCGCCACGCTGTCGAACGAGGCCAGCCTGTCGCTGCAAAATCTGCGCGTGATCTTCGGCCAGAAGCATGATCCATCAGGCGGCAATCACTTCGGTTCGCGCCTGGTCTTCGGCCGCGACGGCAATCTGTTCGTCACGCTGGGCGACCGTTTCACGCATCGCGACCGCGCGCAGGAACTCGACAATCACTACGGCAAGATCATCCGCATCCGGCCCGACGGCAGCGTGCCGCCCGACAACCCGTTCGTCGGCCGCGCCGGCGCCTTGCCTGAAATCCATTCATACGGGCACCGCAACGTGCAGGGCGCCGCGCTGCATCCGGCCAGCGGCCGCCTGTGGACGCACGAGCACGGCCCGCAGGGCGGCGACGAAGTCAATCTGGAAAAGGCCGGCGCCAACTACGGCTGGCCGATCATCACCTATGGCCGCGAATACGGCACCGGGCTGAAGATCGGCGAAGGCACCGAGCGCGCCGGCATCGAGCCGCCGCTGCTGCAATGGACACCATCGATCGCGCCATCGGGCATGGCCTTCTATACCGGCGATCGCTTCCCGGCCTGGCGCGGCAACCTGTTCGTCGGATCGCTGAAATACCAGATGCTGGTTCGGCTGGAACTCGACGGCGAAAAGATCGTGCGCGAAGAACGGCTGCTCACCGACCTGAAAGAGCGCGTGCGTGACGTGCGGCAGGGCCCCGACGGCTATCTGTATCTGCTGACCGATGAATCGAAGGGGCGGCTGCTGCGGCTGATGCCGGGGGCTTGAGGCCCATCAGGGTTTGATGAGCCGAATAGGGAGCTTATTCGGCTCATATTTTCCTTGTTTTTGAGCCGAATAAATCGTACATTCGGCTCATGGCGTACAACTGGCAACTGCCGGAATGGCCCGGATTCTCATATGACCTCGGGCCCTGCGAAAAAGATCTCTTTGCGTTCGCAGAGCGTGTAGGGCGTGTCGACGGCCTGCTCGAAAGCCTGCCCGAGGGCACCCAGACGGAAACGATCGTCGAGTTGATGGTGTCAGAGGCAATCAAGACGTCCGAGATCGAGGGCGAGATCTTGAGCCGTGAAGACGTCATGTCCTCGATCCGCAACCATCTCGGCCTGGCGATACCGAAGCAGTCCGTGCACGGCCAGCGCGCGGAAGGCGCAGCGACGCTCATGATCGCCGTGCGCGAGCATTTTGCGAAGCCGCTTACGGAAGAAACCCTGTTTGATTGGCACACGCTGCTGATGCAGGGCGACCGCCGCATCCGCAAGGGAGCATGGCACCGCCACGAAGCGCCGATGCAGGTCGTTTCAGGCCCCGTCGGGCGCGAGAAGATTCACTTCGAGGCACCGCCATCGAGCCGGGTACCCAAAGAGATGAAGGCCTTCGTCAGATGGTTCAACGATACGGGGCCGAATGGCAAGAAGGAGATCGCGTCACCGCCCGTCCGATCGGCACTGGCCCATCTGTACTTTGAATCCATTCATCCTTTCGAGGACGGCAATGGACGCATCGGCCGCGCGATTTCGGAGAAAGCGCTTTCTCAGGGTGTCGGGCGCCCGATTCTCATGAGCCTGTCTGCCGCGATCGAGAAGAACAAGGCTGCCTACTATGCAGCGCTCAAGGCCGCGCAGCGCACGAATGAGGTGACCGGTTGGATCGCCTACTTTACGCAGACCTGCCTGCAAGCCCAGACGCAGGCGGAAGAGCTAGTTCGCTTTGCCTTTCAGAAAGCCAGGTTCTTTGATCGTTTCAGTGCCGCGCTCAACGCACGCCAGGCCGAGGCCCTACGTCGGATGCTGGAAGAGGGCCCGGACGGATTCAAAGGCAGCATGACCGCGAAGAAATACATGGCCATCACGCAGGCATCCAAGGCGACGGCGACGCGGGATTTGCAGGAGCTTGGCGCGCTCGGTGTGCTCGTGCAAGAAGGAGGGGGGCGAAACACACATTACGCCATCAATCTCGACGGCCCCAAGGCCGCTGGCTAGCTCCGCCGAAACCGATAGATCGCCTGCGTCGACCGCAGCCCCGCCAGCCAGCTCACCGGCCGGCCGTGCGCCAGGAAGGCGCGCGCCGTGATCGTGAGCCCGAGCCGTGCCAGGAAGTCTTCGAAATCGCGGATCGTGGCCAGGTGCAGGTTCGGCGTGTTGTACCACTCATAAGGCATCTCGCGCGATACCGGCATGCGCCCGCGCAGGATCGACCAGGCGTGATACCAGTGGCCGAAGTTGGGGAACGACACGATGCCTTCGCGCCCCACTTCGCTCATCTCGCGCAGCACCTGCTCGGTCTGGTGCGTGACCTGGATCGCCATCGACAGCACCACCACGTCGAACGACGCACGCCGGAACATGCCCAGGCCGGCCTCGATGTCGCGCTGGATGACGTCGACGCCGCGCCGCATGCAGGCCAGCAGTTGCGCGTCGTCGATCTCGACGCCATAGCCACGGCACTGCTTGGCGCCATGCAGATGCGCCATCAACGCACCATCGCCGCAGCCCAGGTCGAGCACCCGCGATCCGGGCGTGATCCACTGCGCGATCTGCGCCAGGTCGGCACGCAATCCGTTCATACAGCCTCCGTTTGCGCGACCGCGTCGGCGATGCGCCCGAACCAGCTGCGCACCACGGCCATGTACTGCGGATCTTCGAGCAGGAACGCGTCATGCCCATGCGGAGCATCGACTTCGGCATAGGTGACGCGTCGACCGTTGACCAGCAGCGCCTCGACGATCTCGCGGCTGCGCTCGGGCGAAAAACGCCAGTCGGTGGTGAATGACACCACCAGGAAATCGGCGGTGGCCTGCGCCAGCGCGCGTGCCAGATCGCCGTCGTGCGCCAGCGCCGGATCGAAATAGTCGAGCGCGCGCGTGATCAGCAGATAGGTATTGGCATCGAAGTAGCTGGAGAACTTCTCGCCCTGGTAGCGCAGATACGATTCGATCTCGAACTCGATGTCGTAAGTGAACTGGTATTCGCTGCGCAGCGCCGCATCGCTGCTGTGCCGGCGCAGCGTGCGGCCGAACTTCTCGGCCATCACGTCGTCCGACAAATAGGTGATGTGGCCGATCATGCGCGCCACCTGCAGGCCGCGCTTGGGCACCACGTCGTGGTCGTAGAAGCGCCCGCCATGGAAATCGGGATCGGTGATGATGGCGCGCCGCGCCACCTCGTTGAAGGCGATGTTCTGCGTCGACAGCTTCGGCGCCGAAGCGATGGCCACGCAATGCGCCACGCGCTGCGGATACAGGCAGGCCCAGGCCAGCGCCTGCATGCCGCCCAGGCTGCCGCCCATCACGCCGGCAAAGCGCTCGATGCCCAGGCGGTCGGCCAGCCGCGCCTGCGCATGCACCCAGTCTTCCACCGTCAACACCGGAAAATCGGGGCCGTAGGGCCGGCCGGTGGCCGGGTTCGGGCTCATCGGGCCGGTCGAGCCGAAGCAGCTGCCGAGATTGTTCACGCCGATGACGAAGAAACGCTCGGTGTCGACCGGCTTGCCGGGGCCCACCATGTTGTCCCACCAGCCGGTGTTGCCGGGGTCGTCGGCATAGACGCCGGCCACGTGATGCGAGGCGTTCAGCGCATGGCAGATCAGCACCGCGTTCGTACGCGCGGCGTTGAGCGTGCCGTAAGTCTCGTAGACCAGTTCGTAGCCGCTGATCGATGCGCCACTGCGCAGCGGCAGCGCTTCGTCGAAGCGCATGCGCTGCGCTTGCACGACGCCGACCGAGCGCGCATCGGCCAACGGCTGAAAGTTGGGCGGGATCGGTTGGTTCAAGGTCGTGTCCGCGGACGGCAAGCGCCAAACAAAAAGCCCGACCAGCTTGCGGGGCTGCTCGGGCTTCAGGAGACGATCCTTTGCCGCTTTAGCCGGATTTTTTACGCGCCCGCAAGCTGATCCTCAAATCGGCGCGATGACCCGGCGGCGGTGCTGGTGCGAACGATCGGCTCGCTGCGCGCGTGCGACGGGTACCTTCTAAAGGTAAACGGCTCGGCGACGGCTGTCAAATCGCCGCTATCGCTGCGTCAGGCAACGACCCATCATGCTCGACAGATTGTCGAACTCCACTGTTCCGAGCAGCACCTCGGTTTCATAGATCGCGAATGGACGGTGCGTCGGTAGACTCTCGCCAAGGCCGCAGTACTCGGTGCGAATCAAGCGGTAGGAGCGGTCGGCGTTGCCGTGAACATCCCAGATCCGCACATAGGAATCGACGCCCCAGTCGCCGTCTGTTTCGACATAGATCAGATTGACACGAGTGAAATCAGGGTTCTCGTAGGCTGCAGGTACCGGCCCGCCGATGCGGGCGCGCACTGCGGCCCATTGTTCGCTGGAACGCACCACCGTCGGGCGATCCAACAGCACGCGCCCCTCTGCATCGCCTTCGACGACCAGCGCCAGCGGTAGCGGATCCGGCGTCAGCCCGGCGACGGTGCGCGCATGCCTGATCAGGCAATCGGCCGCGTTGCGCTCAGTCCAATGAACTTCGACAGTGCCGGTAAAGCGCGAGCTTCGGTACAGCGAATAAGGCCTGGAGCCACCCAGATCCGGCAGATCAGCCAACCTCGGATCAGGAGGCAGCAGGCACGCTTCGGCAAAGATGAGGTGCGAGCTGCCGTCGCCGCTGGTTTCGATTCGCTCGATACCGATCCGCGCGTCGTTGACGAGGACACGCACCGGTCTATATTCGAGATACAGCAACCAATGCTCATCGAAATCAGATGCGGATAGTCTGGGCCACCCATATCCATTCTGCGGGGACGACAAGACATTGAGCTCGCCCGGCGACCGTACGATGACAAGCCGCGGGCTTGGCGGTGTGACGGCATAAGCCCTGCTCGATTCCAGATGCTCCACGGTCAGCGGCACCGGCGGCCCCTCTACCGGCGGCGGATTGCCGCCACCGTTGCCATTTCCATCGCCGCCACCCGCGACGTCGTCGCCACTACCGCTACCGCCGCCGCATGCAGCGACCAGTGCGATCAAGAACATCATTGCCAAAGCTCTGCGCATCGACATGAATCCCCCGCTTTTATGATTGATGGTGCCAGGTACCGAAACTTCGATGGTGCCAGGGCGCATGGATCTCGCCGTATTAAAGCCGGAACCGAACCCGTGTGCCACAATTCCCGACAGCCCGACTACTCGCGCTGCGCCGCCAGGCCAGTGACCATCGATGATGTTCTGGGTTTCGATCGCCGTCGCCACCCTGCTTGTCACAGCAGCCATCGTCCGGCCGCTGTTGACCCGACGCGTGCCCGCCCAGCTCGATGAGAGCGACGACCTGCGGCGCCGCCTCGCCGTCTTTCGCGACCGCAAGCGCGAGATCCAGCGCGAGAGCGCGGCCGGACGCTTAAGCGATGGCGAGGCTGCGCAGGCGCAGGCCGATCTGCTGCGGCAGCTTGCCGAAGACCTGCCCGATGCGGCACGCGCCGCGCCAGTCGGCAGCGCAGCCAGCGCATCGCGAGCAGTGCCCCGCACGATCGCGGCACTGCTGGTGTTGCTGGTGCCGCTGCTGGCCGGCGGCGTCTATCAGCGAGTGGGCGAGCCGAGGCTGGCCGGCCTTGATCTGCGCAGCGACCGACCGCTGCGAGCGAGCGACGTCGACGCGCTGATCGCCGGCTTCGAAAAACGCACTCGCGACAATCCCGAAGACGGTGAAGCATGGGCACTGCTGGCCGAGACGCGCAAGATCCAAGGCCGGCACGCCGAGGCCGTGGACGCGTTCGCCCAGGCGATGCGCCGGCTCGCCCCCGACGCACGGCTGCTGGCCGACTACGCCGAATCAGCCGCGCTGCTGGCTGGTGGCGATTTCTCGGGCCGCCCGCTGGCCCTGCTCGAACAGGCGCTCGCGGTCGATCCCGGCGAACTCAAGGCGATCGGGCTGATGGGCGCCGCACAGTATCGGCTCGGCAATCTGGACCGCGCGCGTGATTACTTGAAACAGTTGCAGCGCAGCCTGCCGGCCGACAGCGAAGACGCCATTCAGATCGTGCAGGTGCTCCAGCGCATCGATGTCCAGATCGCGCACGGCGGCGCGGCGCCGTCGACCGTTGCAGGTGATGCGCCCAAGGCCGATCGATCCGCGAGCGTTGCGACGACCGCCGACCGGGCCGCCGGCGACATGACCGGCACGGTATCGGTCGATGCTGCGCTGGCCGCCCGTGCCGGCCAGGGCGGCACGCTGTTCGTGATCGCGCGCCAGGCCGGCGGCCCGCCGATTCCGGTGGCCGTGCTGCGCGAACCGGGCGCACAGTTGCCCATGCCGTTCTCGATCGGCCAGGCTCAGGCGATGGATCCGTCGCGGCCCCTGGCCATGGCCGGCACGTTCACGCTGGAAGCGCGGCTGAGCCGCAGCGGCAATGCGATGCGTCAGCCGGGCGATCTCTACGGCCAGGTCGACGGCGTCGCAGCGGGCCAACGCAACGTGCTGATCACGATCGATCGCGTGGTGGCGCCTTGAACACCGCACGCCGCACCTGTAAGGGCAGGACCGCGCCGGGCGCACCGTTTAACGACGCACGAACGAGGCGAACATGATTGCCGAGCTCGGACAATTCGCACTGGCACTGGCGCTGGCGGCATCACTGGCCTTGGGTGTGCTGCCGATGCTCGGCAGCGCGATCGGCGGGCCCACCGGTGCGCGGCTGATGGCCACGGATCGCCCGGCCGCGCTGGCGCTGATGACGCTGGCGATCCTCGCTTTCCTGGCGCTGGGCACACTGTTCGTCGACAACGATTTCAGCGTTTCTTTGGTCGCCACCCATTCCAACCTGGATCTGCCGCTGCATTACCGCATCGCCGCCACCTGGGGTTCGCACGAAGGCTCGATGCTGCTGTGGGTGCTGATTCTGTCCTGTTGGACCGGCGCAGTGGCGATGTTTTCCACGTCGCTGCCCACGCTGCTGCGCGCGCGCATCCTGTCCACGATGGGCTTGATCGCCGTCGGCTTCCTGCTGTTCCTGCTGTTCACGTCGAATCCCTTCGAACGACTGGTGCCGCCGCCGCCCGACGGCCGCGACCTGAACCCGCTGCTGCAGGACGCCGGCATGGTGTTCCACCCGCCGCTGCTGTACATGGGCTACGTCGGCCTGTCGGTGGCCTTCGCATTCTCGATCGCCGGGCTGATCGGCGGACGCTTCGACGCCGCCTGGGCACGCTGGGCGCGTCCCTGGACCACGGTGGCATGGTGCTTCCTCACGCTGGGCATCGCGTTGGGCTCGTTCTGGGCCTACTACGAACTGGGCTGGGGCGGCTGGTGGTTCTGGGATCCGGTGGAGAACGCTTCGTTCATGCCCTGGCTGATCGCCACCGCGCTGATCCACTCGCTGTCGGTGGCCGAAAAGCGCGGCACCTTCCGCAGTTGGACGGTGCTGCTCGCGATCCTCGGCTTCAGCCTCAGCCTGCTGGGCACCTTCCTCGTGCGATCGGGCGTGCTCACCTCGGTGCACGCCTTCGCCACCGATCCGGCGCGCGGCGTGTTCATCCTGATCTTCCTCGCGATCGTGGTCGGCGGCTCGCTGCTGCTGTTCGCGTGGCGCGCCCCCACCATCGGCAACGGGCCGGGCTTCGCACCGGTGTCGCGCGAGTCGCTGCTGCTGGCCAACAACGTGCTGCTGGTGGTGGCGATGGCCGCAGTGCTGCTGGGCACGCTGTATCCGCTGGTGCTCGATACGCTCGAACTGGGAAAGATCTCGGTCGGCCCGCCCTACTTCGATGCGGTGTTCTTTCCGTTGATGGCGCCAGCACTGTTCCTGATGGGCATAGCACCGCTGGCGCGATGGAAGAAGGCCGAGCTGCCCGCATTGGTCACGCGCCTGCGCTGGGCGCTGGCGGTGGCCGTGCTTGCGGCGCTGCTGCTGCCGTTCACCGTCGATGGCTTCAGGCCGATGACCAGCCTGGGCCTGATGTTCGTGCTGTGGATCATTGCGTGCGTGGCGCTGGCGGTACACGACATGCTGCGCGGGGCCGACGGCCGGCTGTCGCTGCGCCGCGCGCGGCTGCATCCCTCCAGCGTCTGGGGCATGCATCTGGCGCACCTCGGCGTGGCCGCGTTCGTGGCCGGCGTGACGATGGTCAACAGCTACGAGAATGGCCGCGAGCTGCGCATGGAGCTGGGCCAGCACGTCACGCTGGGCGGCTACGATCTCCGTTTCGTCGGCCTGGAACCCGTACGCGGCCCGAACTACGATGCCACGCGCGGGCGCTTCGAGATCCGCCGCGCCGGCGCCGACGGTGCACCGCTGCGCGTGCTGGCGCCCGAGAAGCGCGTCTATCGCGCCTCTGCGATGGCGATGACCGAGGCGGCGATCGACCGCAGCCTGCTGCGCGACGTTTACGTCTCGATGGGCGAACGGCTCGACGCGCGTACCTGGGTGGTGCGCGCGCACGTCAAGCCCTTCGTCAACTGGATCTGGCTCGGCTGCGTGCTGATGGCGATCGGAGGAATGCTTGCCGCCGCCGACCGGCGCTATTGGCGCCGCCGAGTTGAACGCGAAGCGAGCGTGGCCGCGGTACAAACGGCGTGAGCAGGCAGGCCGCCTGCCTGCCGCGGAGGAGACATGAACGAGAGCGCAATGAACCGGCGCAGCATCGTCACGCTACTGACGGCACTGCTGATGGCGCTGCTGTCGGTACCGCTGCTGGCTGCAAACGCGGCGCGCGCCGCCGTCAATGCGCCCACCATCAGGGCGCCCGGCAGCGAGGCCGTTGACATCGACGGCCTCGCCACGCCCGAACAGCGGGCGCGCTATCAGCACCTGGCCGAAGAGCTGCGCTGCCTGGTGTGCCAGAACCAGACGCTGGCCGATTCGAACGCCGGCCTGGCCGTCGATCTGCGGCGCGAGGTCGAGACGATGATCGTCGCCGGACATAGCAACGACGAGATCAAAGGGTTCCTGGTCGAACGTTACGGCAACTTCGTGCTTTATCGCCCGCCGATGCAAGGCAACACCTGGCTGCTGTGGGCCGGCCCATTCGGGCTGCTGGCCGCCGGTGCGTTCGCGTGGTGGCGCGTCCAGCGCCGCACCCTGCCCGCTGCCGACGCGCAGCCGATCGCCAACGCGCCCGATCTCGAGCGCGCGCGCCGGCTGCTCGACGGCTGAACGCGATCGCCGCACCGTCAGCGCCCGACACGGCAGCGCTGCCGGCATCGGCTCCAAGAGGAGGACCAAGCCATCATCCAGCTACCGATCCAGATCGACGCACGCGCCGGCATCAGTCTGCAGGATCAGATCTTCGAGCAGATCCACGCGCTGATCCTCGACGGCCGCCTTGCCGCGGGCGCGCGGCTGCCGGCATCGCGTTCGCTGGCGCAGGACCTGGGCGTCTCGCGCAACACCGTGCTGGGCGTCTATCTGCGCCTGGCCGAACAGGGCATCGTGAACTCGCGCGAGCAGGTCGGCACTTACGTCGCGCATCAGGGCTACATCGACGGCCCACTGCGCGGCCCGCTGCACGCGCGAGCGTCGGCCGACGAGCATGATTCGCCGCCTGCGCACGAGCCCGACACGCGCCTGCAACGCCGCCTGCAATTCCATAGCCACTCGCATCGGGTGATCAGCCCGCATACGGAAGGGCTGACGCATGACTTCTGGATCGGCCAGGTCGACCCGCGGCTGTATCCGACCAATGCATGGCGCAGCCTGCTGGTGCGCATGCTGCAAGCCTCCTGTGATCAACTGTGCCATTACGGCGATCCGCAGGGTCTGGTGCAGTTGCGTGAAGCGATCGCCGCCTACGTCGGCGCGGCGCGCGGCATCGCCACCGATGCATCGCGGGTGCTGATCACCAATGGCATCCAGGAAGGCTTGAGCCTGCTCGCCCACCTGCTGGTGCGCCCCGGCGTCGAGGTTGCGGTGGAAGACCCCTGTTATCGGGGTGCAAGCAGCGTGTTCGCCAGCCACGGTGCGCTGCTGCGCCCGGTGCCGGTGGATGCGGACGGGCTCGATCCCGAAGCGCTGCCACGCTCGGCGACGCTGGCCTACGTCACGCCCTCGCATCAGTACCCGATGGGCGCGCGGCTCACGCTTGCGCGGCGCAAGGCGCTGCTGGCCTGGAGCCGCGAGGTTGGCGCCTACGTCGTCGAGGACGACTACGACAGCGACTTCTGCTATGACGATGCGCCGCTGCCTGCGCTCAAGAGCGAGGATCGCTTCGATCACGTGGTGTACCTCGGCACTTTTTCCAAGAGCCTGGGCGCCGGACTGCGCCTGGGCTACATGGTGCTGCCGCAACAGCTCGTAGGGCCCGCGCGCGCAGCCAAGGCGCTGCTGAACAACTGTCAACCGTGGCTCGAGCAGGCCGCGCTGGCCGCTTTCCTCGCCGAGGGCGACCATGCGCATCACCTGCGCCGGCTGCGCCGCACCTGTGCCCTGCGGCGTGATCATCTGAAAGCGGCGATCCTGAACCAGTTGCCCGGCACGCGCATCGACGGCGCCCACAGCGGCATGCATCTGGCCGCATATCTGCCCGCGCATCTGCCGGACGTGCGCCGCATCGAGCACGCGGCGCGCAGCGTCGGCATCGGCGTGTACGGTGTCGAGAGCGCGAACGCGCAGCTCTTCGACGCACGGCGCGCAAGCCAGCTCGATCACTGTCTGCTGTTCGGCTACGCGCGGCTGAGCGAAACCGAGATCAGCGAAGCGCTGCTCGGGTTGCGGCGCGCGATCGACTCGCTAGGCTGAGAGCCGCCGGCGGCCAGTCGGTGGCTCCATCGTTCAAGCCTTGTCTGGCTCCATCGAATCGACCACAGGGCTCAGTGGCACCATCGCTGCTGCGCGTTCTGGCACTTCTTGCATCCCTACCCCTCGCCCGATACTGACCGCAGGCTCGGGATCGTGCACGCACGACCCATATCCCGAGAAGAACGAGACATCTGGAGGAGGGAAGGGACATGAGAGCCGCATACCTGCCGTTCGCGATGCTGCTGTCGCTGTTCGCGTGGATCACGCCGGTACAGGCGGCGATCCCGGATTCAGTGCCGGACGAGACGCTTCAGGCACTGAAGCTCGATCGCAAGGCGACCCCGGCCCAGCTCCACGATGCGTTGAGCAAGCGCGTTCACTCCGAACAAGACGGCTACGGCAAGGGCAGCCACGCGAAGTTCTGGGAACCGATCCCGATGAGCAAATACCTGGCGCCATCGCTGTTCTACAAGGCGCCGGAAAGTCTCGACATGGTGGTCAAGCGCGAGGACTGCGTCGTCTGTCATGAGCAGATCACCAAGGGCCACGTCACCGCGTGGCGCAAGTCGCTGCATGCCGACCTGAAGGCGCTGCTGGCGCTACCCGAAAGCGATTCGCGCGCATACAAGAAAGCACATCTGACCGAAGTCGAGGACAACCTGCGTTCGCACGGCATCCTCGGCGCCGGCGAGCGGCTCGAACAAGTCTCCTGTATCGACTGTCACATGGGGGTCGGCAAGAAGACCGGGCATCACGTGAAAGACCTGCGCATGCCGGACACCACGGTCTGCGGCACCTGTCATCTGCGGCAGTTTGCCGAGCGCGAGTCCGAGCGCGACACGCTGACCTGGCCGCAGGATCAGTGGCCGGCCGGGCGCCCGTCGCACGCGCTCGACTACAAGGCCAACATCGAGACCGCCACCTGGGCGGCGATGCAGCAGCGCGAAGTGGCCGAAGGCTGCACGATGTGCCATACCAACCAGAACAAGTGCGACAACTGCCACGGCCGGCATGAGTTCTCCGCCGTCGAGGCGCGCAAGCCGCAGGCGTGCTCGACCTGCCACAACGGCGTCGACCACAACGAGTTCGAGGCGTACATGCTGTCGCGCCACGGCGTGAACTACCAGACCACCAGCCATAGCTGGGACTGGAACGCACCGCTGGCCAAAGCGATCGAGAAGGGCCAGACCGCACCGACCTGCGCGTTCTGCCACATGGAGTACAAGGGCGAGTTCACGCACAACGTGGTGCGCAAGGTGCGCTGGGGCTTCCTGCCGTTCAAGAACATCGCCGACAATCTTGGGCACAAATGGTTCACCGAACGCCGCGACGCCTGGCAGGGCACGTGCCAGAACTGCCATTCGGCCAGTTTCGCGGACGCCTACCTCAAGATGATGGACAAGGGCATCATCTCGGGCATGGAGCTGGTCGAAGAAGTGCGCCCAGTAGTGCAGGCGCTGTTCAACGAGAAGCTGATGGTCGGGCAGAAATCCAATCGCCCACCGCCGTTCGCGCCCGAGAAAGACGAGGCGGGCGGGTTCTTCGCGCTGTTCATGGCCAACGGCAACAACCCGACCATCGTCGATCGCACCTTCGCCGAGATGTGGGAGCAGCACATCGCCAAGCACTACAAGGGGCTGGCGCACGTGCACCCGGGTGGCTTCACCTACAGCGAAGGATGGTCGCAGCTCATCAAGAGCAAGACCATCATCCTTGAAGAAAATACGCGGCTGCGCGAGAAGGCCGACATGGACAAGCGCATCGCGGCGCTGGAAAAGCGCGGCGGCAAGACCTCGTCGCTCGGCGGCGGCGGGCACTCGCAGCTGGCGGCAATGATCGATGAAGTGACCGGCACGATCGGCGGCGGCGGCGCCGTCGCGATGGGCGGCCTGCTTGCGATCTCGGGCATGCTGATGCTGCGGCGCCCGCGCCGGCGCGATGCTGACGGGGCGGATCCGGACACTGCCGCCGATGGAGCCGCCAAGGACGGCACGCCATGAACGCCGGCGCGCGGCGCGCGCTGGGCGGGGCCCTGCTGGCCGCCGGCCTCGTCCTCGCCGCGCTGGGCGGATATGCGGCGCTGAATCCGGTCGAGCCGCCCTATCGCTACGAGGTCGCGGGCCCCGCCGCGCCGCCCGACGATCCCGACGTAGCCGATGCGCTGACGCGCGCGAATCTGTCGCTGCGCGAGGCGCGGCTGGTCGATCACGCGACCGGCCGCACGCTTGCCGAGCTTCGCTTTGCCGAGGCCGATGACGGGCCGGTCATGCTCGACTGGCGGCCCAAGGTCGACGAACCCTTCCTGCTGGCCGCCGCACCGCTGCGCGAGGTGGCGCAGTTGGCCGCTGCGCTGCGCCGCCACGTTCCCGCCGACGCGTTGGTGCTGGCATGGTGGGATACCTCGCGGCAACTCGCGCTGCTGGCCGGCACGCAGACGCGATTCGACCGCCATGTGATCGGCGCGCCGCTTGCATTGCCCGCGCAGTGGGTGCCTGCACGCTCGGCCATCGAGCACGTCGAGAGCGCCTTCTGGCTGCGTGGCAATGGTGGCAATGCCGCCGAGGCAAGCCCGCCATTTGGCGCCTGGGTCGACGCGATGCTGGCCTCGCCCGCCGATGGGGCGGCCCGGCTGCGCGCGCTCGCGGGCAAGCGCGAGGCCTATGCGGTGGTGCACGTGCGCGACGCACTGCTGCTGGGTGCGATGGCGCCGCAGCGGCTCGGGGTCGCGTTGCGCGAGCAGCCGGACGGCGGCAACCTGCACGGCGCGATCAGCGGCGCACGCGACTGGATGCGCGCGCAACGATATGCCGCCTACTCGGCCTACGCGCCCGAACCCGGACGCGTGCGGGTGCTTGCGCTGACTGACGAGGCTTCGGCCGGCACGCTGATCGCCGGCCTGTTGCCGTTCCATGATCCCATTCGCAAGCCCGAGCCGGTGCCGGGCATGACGCTGGTGCACCAGGTCGGCGGCTTCTGGGTTTATCGGATCGAAGACGGAGGCAGCCTCTGAGAATGGAGGATATACTTTTACAATCTGTATATCCAAGAAATACCATGCAAGTCGCGAAATGGGGAAACAGCCTCGCTGTACGCCTTCCCGCTGCCGTCGTAGAAGCTCTCGAACTCAAGGAAGGCGACGAGATCGAGATCCAGGTCCACGATGACAGAACGTTCGGCGTCGCTCGCAAGCCCGGCAAAAAGGAGTGGCTCGGCCGGCTTCGCGCTTTTCGTGGCCGTCTGCCCGCCGACTTCAAGTTCGATCGGGATGAAGCCAATGCCCGGTAGCTTCTTCGACACCAATGTCTTGATCTACGCAGCGTCCGCCGATCCGGTCAAAGCCGACCTGGCGGAACGGCTCATCGCCGAGGGTGGCACGATCAGTGTCCAGGTGCTGAACGAGCTCGCCAATGTCGCGCGCCGCAAAATGGCAATGTCATCGGATGACACGCGCGCGTGGTTGACCACGCTCCGCGCCTTGCTGTCGGTTCAGCCCTTGACGGTCGACATCCACGAAGATGGCCTCAGACTGGCGCAGCGCTACGGCTTTTCGTTCCATGACGCCACCATCGTGGCGGCGGCGCTGCACGCCGATTGCGACGTGCTCTGGTCGCAAGACATGCATAACGGGATGATCGTGGAAGACCAGCTTCGCATCACCGATCCGTTTTCCGCTGCGCGTTAGGAGGATTTGCCCCGACAATATGCGGCGCCCGAGCCCACTACCGCTCTTGAGCCCGCAAACCGATGGATCTGAAACTCGTCGAACACCTGCTGCTGGTCGCCGAATCCGGCAGCTTCTCCAAAGCCGCATCGATCCTCGGCATGGCCCAGCCCGCCCTGGGCCGGCAGATCGGCAAACTGGAACGGCTCTGCGGCACTCGTCTGCTGTATCGGCATGGCCGCGGCGTGACGCTGACGCCCGAAGGCGAGCAGTTCATCCAGCGAATGCGGCCGATGCTGCGTCAGATCGAATTGCTGATCGGCGAGATCGCCCAGCAGCGCCTGCAGCCGCACGGACCGGTCACCGTCGGGCTGACGCCGACGATGCTGAGCCTGTTCGGCCTGTTGCTGGTCACCTCGGCGCGCAAGAAATATCCGCACGTCAAGCTGAACATCGTCTCCGGCTACAGCGGCTACATCCAGGAATGGTTGATCGGCGGCGACCTCGACATCGCGCTATTGCACGATGCCCGCCGCTCCAAGCACATCGTCGTCGACTATCTGGCCAGCGCAGGCCTGCATCTGGTGTCACCGCCCGATCAGGTCAAGCGCAATCGCAAGAACCGGACCTCGATCGATCTCGAAGAGCTGGCCAGCCTGCCGCTGGTGCTGCCCACGCGCAGGCACGGCCTGCGCCGCACGCTGGAGGCCGCCTGCAAGGAAATCGGCGTGAGCCTGAACGTCGAATACGAGATGGACACGCTGTCGCTGATGAAGGAACAGGTGGTGGCCGGCCATGCCCATACCGTGCTGGCGATTCCCGCCATCGTCGGCGAGCTCAAGCGCGGCGCGGTGGTGGCGCGCAAAGTGCGCAATCCCGCGGTCGATACGCGGCTGATGCTGGCGACGGCGGTGAACCGTCCATATACGCAGGCGATCCGCGCCGTCCAGGCCGAGATCGGCGAGGTGATGAGGCAGGCCGTGCACGCCTCGACCCTGCCCCTGGATATCCGCTTCACGCCTTAGCCAGTCCTTATCGGCATAGCTGAAATATGCCGGCATGCAATGCCGGATCGGCTGGTGCTTCGCATAATGGGCCTCTGCGCACATCAGGGCGGTGCCGATGCGATGACGCCGGCAGCAGCCGCCGATAACGAGACTCGAGGAGGCAGTCATGCAACATGGGGCTTACGGCCGTCGTCGCTTCATCAGGGATCATGGACGCGTCGCCTTGGCGGCGATGCTCGCTCAATCGGCCGGCGTCGGTGCGGCGTGGGCACAGTCCGACTACCCGAATCGCACCATCCGGATGATCGTTCCGTTCGGCGCCGGCTCTGCCACCGACATCCTGACCCGCCACATCGAACCATCGATGTCGCACACGCTGGGGCAGAAGATCGTCATCGACAATCGGGCGGGCGCCAATGGCATCACCGGCGCGCAACTGGTCAAACCGGCTGCCGCCGACGGCTACACCTTGTGCATGGGGTCGACTTCCTCGCATTCGATCGTGGCCGCGATGCGGCCGAACTCGATGCCCTACGACATCCAGGCCGATTTCTCGGCGATCGGCCTGGCCGCCAAATCGGCGAACCTGATCGCCGTGCACCCGTCGGTGCCGGCCAAGAATCTGCGCGAGCTGATCGAATACTCGAAGACGCAGCCGCAAGGACTGAGCTTCGCGTCATCGCCGGTCGGTTCGTCGAACAATCTCGCCGGCGAGATGCTGCGCCTGCAAGGCGCGAAGCTGGTCAGCGTGCCGTACAACAACATCAGCCAAGGCGTCACCGACGTGCTGGCCGGCCATGTGCCGATCCTGATCTATACCGTGGCGCTGCTGCCCTACGTGCGCGAAGGCCGACTGCGCGGTATCGCCACGCTGTCGGAGCGCCGCCTGACGCAAGCGCCGGACCTGCCCACGGCGACCGAGCAGGGCATTCCGATGGTGGCCACCGCCTGGTTCGGCATGTTCGGGCCGGCCAAGCTGCCCGCCGGCGTGCGCGACAAGCTGAGCAGCGCGTTGCGCCATGCGATCGACGACCAAGGCGTCAAGCAGAAGCTGATCGAAGCCGGCCTGGAACCCGAGTATCTGGCGCCGGCCCAATTCGAAACCTTCATCGCCCGCGACATCGCTCTATGGAAAGACGTGGTCCAGCGTGCCGGCGTCAAGACCGAGAGCTGATCGCAGCAGCATGAGCATTCGCCGCCTGTACAACGTCGCTGACGTGCGCGACCGCGCACGCCGGCGCCTGCCCAAGGGCATATTCGAGTTCATCGATCGCGGCACCGAAGATGACCTCGCCATGCGGCGCAACCGCGCGGCGTTCGAACAGTTGCAGTTGCGTCCGCAGGTGGGCGTCGACGTATCGGCGCGTCATACGCGCACGCAACTCTTCGGTCGCGAGATGTCGCTGCCGCTGGCGATTGCGCCGACCGGCGCAGCCGGTCTGGTCTGGTATCGCGGCGAACTCGAACTGGCGAAGGCCGCGGCCACAGCCGGCATACCGTTCACATTGGCGACGCGCTCGATGACCGCCGTCGAGGACATCGCCGCGCAGGCGAAAGGGCGCCTCTGGTTCCAGCTTTACATGTGGACCGAGCGCGAGCTTTCGTACGGACTGGTCGAGCGCGCGCAGCGCGCCGGCTGCGAGGCGCTGATCGTCACGCTCGACGTGCCAGTGGCGCCCAACCGCGAATACAACCTGCGCAACGGATTCTCACTGCCATTTCGCCTTGGCGCGCGCTCGATGTTCGACATGCTGCGCCGCCCGCGCTGGCTGAGCGGCGTGATGGGCCGCTATCTGGCCACGACCGGCATGCCGCGCTATGAAAACCAACCCGGCCGGCATCGGAACAGGCTCACGCAGGGCGACGCCGCGGCACCGCTGCGCAGCGACGCGATCACCTGGGATGACGTGCGCGAGCTGCGCCGGCGCTGGCAGGGGCCGCTGCTGGTCAAGGGCATCTTGCGGGTCGACGATGCGCTGCGCGCCGTCGCCGCCGGCGCCGACGGGGTCATCGTATCGAACCATGGCGGGCGCTGCCTGGACTGCTCGGTGGCGCCGCTCGAAGCACTGCCGCGGATCGCCGACACGCTGGCAGGCCGCGCCACCGTGCTGCTGGACAGCGGCATCCGGCGCGGCAGCGACATCGCCAAGGCGCTGACCCTCGGGGCCGCCGCGGTGCTGAGCGGGCGTCCCACATTGTACGGCATGGCCGCGGCCGGACAGGCCGGCGCACGCCACGTGATCGGCCTGCTGCAGGCCGAACTGCTGACCACGCTGGGCATGCTCGGTTGCACCGGCGTGCACGAACTTGGCCCGCATCTGTTGCAGGAGGAGCCTGCTGCGATCGAGCATCTGCTGGCGCAGCTCGACGCATCGACAGGCGCCGGCTCTGCGGCACCGGGCGCAGGCGTCGAAAAGCATTCGCTCAAAGGACTCGTCTCATGAACATCCAACCCACCGGCCAGGCACTGGGCGCCGCGGTAACCGGCATCGATCTGCGCCGACCGCTGTCCGACGCCGATTTCGCAACGATTCTGCGCGCGCTCACCGAGCATGGCGTGCTGTGCTTTCCCAAGCAGTCGATCGATGCGCCCGAACTGCGCGACTTCTCGGCGCGCTTCGGCAGCATGCAGATATTGCGCTCGGGCCAGGACGCCACCGGCGTGCCGGAAGTGTCAGTGCTGTCGAACATCCGCGAGAACGGCCAACCGGTCGGCATACCCGATGCAGGCCAGAACTGGCACACCGACATGACCTATAACCAGACGCCCGGCTACGTGAACGTGCTGGTTGCCTTCGAGGTGCCGACCCGCGATGGCCAGACGCTGGGCGCCACGGAATTCACCAATACGGCCCGGGCCTACGATGAGCTGCCCGACGAAGTGAAAACCCGGCTGGCCAACGCCACCGCCACGCACGATCTGAATTTCTATTGGGAATTCATGCGCCAGGCGAAAGGCAGCACGCGTGCGCCATTGAGCGCCGCCGAGCGGGCTGCGCATCCGCCTTCCAGGCACCCAGTGTTCCTCACGCATCCGGTCAGCGGCCGCAAGGTGATCTACGTCAACCCGGGCCTCACCGAGCGCATCGACGGCATGTCAGACACCGAAAGCCAGGCCACGTTGGCCATGCTTTTCGAGCACGTGTTGCAGCCGCAATACCGGTATACGCATCGCTGGTCGGTCGGCGACGTCCTGATCTGGGATCACCTGTCGACCTGGCACAACGCGGTGGCCGACTATGGGCCGCAGGAGCGACGCCTGATCAAGCGCTGCCAGGTACGGGCCGATCGCATCTTCGATCCGGCCTTCGTGAAAGCCGCACTCGCGCACTAGCCTTTCGCCGAGACGCCCCCTTGAAGCCGACGCACCTCACTACTTCATCGCACGCGCTGCTGGCCAATCTTGCCGCCGGCGGCGTCGACCGCGTGTTTCTCGTCCCCGGCGAGAGTTACCTGGGAATACTTGACGCCCTCAACGATTTTCCGCAGATCGATCTCGTCACGTGCCGCCATGAAGCCGGCGCCGGCTTCATGGCCCTGGCCGACGCACGGCTGTCGCGGCGTCCCGGCGTGGCCATGGTCAGCCGCGGCCCGGGCGCCAGCAACGCAGCGATCGCGGTGCATACGGCACAGCAGGATGCGACGCCGTTCATTCTCGTCGTCGGCCAAGTGCCGAAGGCCAGCCTGCGGCGGGGCGCATTCCAGGAGATCGACTACCAGCAGATGTTTGCCGGCATCGCCAAGTGGGTGGTCGAGCCCACCGAGCCGCAGCAACTGCCCGAAGCGGCGTTCAAGGCGGTCCGCATCGCCACCTCGGGCACGCCGGGGCCGGTGATCATCGTGCTGCCCGAAGACATCCAGCAGCAGGCCGTTGCCAGCACCTGGTGGACCGCCCCGCCACACGCCGAGACCATACCGACCGACGCCGCGCTGGCCCAGCTTCGCGAATCACTCGCGCAGGCGCAGCGGCCGCTGATCGTCGCCGGCGGCGCCTTCGATCGCCCCGGCGGCCGCGAGGCGCTGCGCGCCTTCGCGCAAGCCTGGCACATTCCGGTGGCGGTATCGTTCCGCCGGCATGACTTGTTCGACCATGCAGATCCGCTGTACGTCGGCGATCTGGGCCTGGTCAATCCAAGCTGGCAGCTGGATGCGTTCCACGAAAGCGATCTGCTGCTGGCCTTGGGCACACGCTTCGGCGACATCACCAGCCAGGGCTATACCTTTCCTGCGATGCCGCGGCCAACCCAGAAGGTGGTCCATTGCCACGTCGACGGCCAATGGATCGGCCAGCATTTCACCGCCGACATCGGCCTGGCCTGCGATCCGGTGCGCCTGGCCGAACTCGCGCTGCCGGCGCAACCGCAGCCGATCGATACGCCGCGCCGCGACTGGGCATCACGATTGCGCGAACTGCACCGGCGCATCGCGGCCTGGCCGGAACCGGCGCACCGTGCAGATGGGCTCGACTTCAGCGACGTGGTCCAGGTTCTTTCCCGCCTCGCGCCGCAGCGCCTGTTGCTGACGCTGGACGCCGGCACCTTCGGTGCCCCCATCTACCGCCACTTCGCGCTGGCCCCGCCGCAACGCCTGCTGGCGCCGATCTCGGGAGCGATGGGCTACGGCGTGCCGGCGGCGGTGGCAGCGCAACTGCGCGATCCGCAAGCACGCGTCGTCTGCGCGGTCGGCGATGGCGGCTTCATGATGACCGGCAACGAGATGATCAGCGCGGTGCAGCGGCGGCTGCCGATTCTGATCCTGTTGTCGAACAACGGCGGCTATGGTTCGATCCGCGTCCACCAGGATCGCGAATATCCCGGCCGGCACGCCGGCACCAGCCTGGTCAACCCCGATTTTGTGCGAATCGCGCAGGCCTTCGGCATGCCCGCCGAACGCGTCGATGCCAGCGAACAGATCGAACCCGCCTTGCGGCGCGGACTGGCCGCCGGCGACGGCCCATACTTGATCGAGTTCCGTACCTTGCTCAGCCCTCGGGCGCAGGCTTCGACGACGCCCACCCTATCGGATTGATGCCATGGCTTGCCTGACCCTGCTGGCTTCGCTGGCACTGCGCGGCGCACTCGATGAACTGGTCAGCGACCATTCGCGCGACCAGGGCGTCACGCTGAGTTTCGACTACGGCGCCTCGCAGGGCCTGGTCGAACGCATTCGCAACGGCGACCGCGCCGACATTGCACTGCTCACGGCCGGCGGCATCGAATCGCTGCAACGCGAGGGGATTCTGGCCGCCGGCAGCCGGGTCGATCTGGTGCGCTCCGACATCGGCCTGGCGGTGAAAGATGGCACGCCGCTGCCCGACATCGGCAACGCCGAGGCATTCAAGCAGGCGCTGTTGCGTGCGCGTTCGCTCGCCTACTCCGACATCGGAGCCAGCGGCATTTACCTGAAATCGCTGTTGCAGCGGCTCGGTATCGCCGAGCAGGTCAACGCCAAGGCGAAGATCCTGCCGCCGGGGCTCACCGGCGAGCTGGTGCTGCATGGCGAAGTCGAGCTCGCCTTGCAACAGGTCAGCGAGCTGATGCAGGTTGCGGGGCTGCGCATCGCGCGCCTGCCGGCCGAGATCCAGCAGGCGACGGTGTTCTCGGCCGCTGTCTTTTCGGCCTCGCCTTCGCGGCAAGCGGCCGGCGAGCTGATCCGCTTCCTGAGTTCAGCGCCCGCGGCGACGGTGATGGCTCGGCACGGCTTCGAACCGATCGACGGATCACGGCAGCCTTCGCCATGAAAGCCACCGAAGACGATGCGCACTGGCTGAGCGTGGCGCAAGCCAGCGCGCTGATCCAGGCGCGCGAGCTGTCGCCGGTCGAATACGTCGAGCATCTGGTGCGGCGCATCCAGACATTCGATCCGCAATTGCACTCGTTCATCACGCCCTGCTTCGATTCGGCGCGCCAGCGGGCCCGCCTGGCCGAGGCCGAGATCATGGCAGGCCGCTCGCGAGGGCCATTGCACGGCATTCCGTTCGGCGTCAAGGATGTCTATGAGACCGCCGACGCGGTCACCACCAGTGGCTCGCGCGTGCCCTACGCCGGCGCCAGGCGACGCGATGCCGCGATCGTGCAGCGGCTGCATGCGGCCGGCGCACTGCTGCTGGGCAAGCTGGCCACGCACGAGTTTGCGCATGGCGGCCCGTCGCCTGAACTGCCCTGGCCGGTAGCGCGCAATCCGTGGTCGACGACGCGCTTCACCGGCGGATCTTCCAGCGGCAGTGCCGCAGCGGTGGCCGCGGGCCTGCTGCCGGCCGCGCTGGGCACCGACACCGGCGGCTCGATACGCGGGCCCGCCTCTTACTGCGGCATCGCCGGTTTCCTGCCCAGTGCCGGCCTGGTCAGCCGCGCCGGCGTCGTGCCCAATTCCTATACCTTGGACCATTGCGGTCCCATGGCCCGGACGGTTGAAGACTGCGCGCTGCTGCTTCAGGCCATCGCCGGACACGATCCCAGCGACGGCAACAGCTTCGTGCAGCCGATTCCCGACTATCGTGCCGGCCTGCACGCCGGCATCGAAGGACTTCGTATCGGCGTATTGCGGCACATCTGGGAAGAAGAGCTGGCCTGCAGCGCCGAACACCGGCGCGCACTCGACGAAACTGTGGCCACGCTGCGCGGATTGGGCGCGCGGATAGCAGACGCTCGCATCCGTTCCATGCGCGACTATCTGGACGTGAAGATCGTGATCGGAGAGTCCGAGATCTTCAGCGTGCATCACCGGCAGCTCATCGAGCGCGCCGGCGAATTCGGTCGCGACTTCCTGACCCGCATCCTGCCCGCGGTGCTGTTCCAGTCGGCCGACTACGTAGCGGCCTCGCGCGAACAGCGGCGGATGATCGCGCAGATGCAGGCGCTACATGCCCGCTTCGACGTGCTGCTGTTGCCGGGCTTCGGCGCCGCCGGCCCGATCAGCGCGCAGCGATCGCTGAACTTCTGGACGCATGCCAATCCGCATGCCGTGGCCAACCTGATCGGGGCGCCATCGCTGGCCGTCTGTTGCGGCTTCAGCGAAGCCGGACTGCCGCTCGGCGTTCAGTTCATGGGGCCACCCTTGTCGGATCAGACGGTGCTTCGCGTCGGGCATGCCTATGAACGAGCGACCGACTGGCGATCGCGGCGCCCCATGCTGACGGCGGGCGCAACGGCGCCGGCACTCACCGAACCCCTGGCCGCCACGGACCCGTCGGCAACCGACGCCGAGACGCGTGAGCTGGCGCTGCGGCTGGCCGAACAGGCCGGGCTGCGGCTCGACGACACGCTGCAGGCGATTCTGTTCGAAGCGGCGCCCCATGCGTTGGCGATGAGGCGGCGCCTGCACCGGCATGACGGCTCGGTGTTCGACGAGCCGGCCCACGTGTTCCGGCTACCCGAGCAGTAGCATCGCGCGCGGTGAACGCTTCAGGCCGCGGGCGCCGGGCGTTGGCTGCCGATCGTGTTCGCCAAGCCGCCGAGGCGGGAAATGCGCATCTCGACCTGATCGCCGGGCACCAGTCGAACGCCCATCTCGTGCGCCGAGCCGCCGCTGTAGCAGCCGCCGCTGATCACGGTGCCGGGCGGCACCGTCTGCCCGATCGACAGGTAGGCGAGCATCTGCGGAAAGCTCCAGATCATGCCGGATGCATCGCAGGACGACAGTTCACGGCCATTGACGTGCAGTGACATGCGCAGGCCGCTGACGTCGCCGACCTCATCGCGCGTGACCAGCCACGGACCCAGCGGATTGCCGTTGTCGAAATCCTTGCCCTTGGACGGACCGCGGCCGGTCTTCATTTCTTCGGCCTGCCGCTGGCGCGCGCTGACGTCGTTCATGATCGAATAGCCGGCGATCGCCTGTTCCGCGGCCGACGGGTCTAGATCGCGGCCGCCCGTGCCGACGATGCAGACCAGTTCGCATTCGACGTCGATCGCGTCGGCAAACGCCGGACACTCGAGTACCGTGCCCGGGCCGACGACCGCGTCGGGATTGCCCTTCCAATAGGGTTTGATCGGCGAGTCGGCCCGATTGGGCGTGAGTTGAATGCCGAGCGACGAAGCCCCCGCCGCATGCGCCGGCCAGACACTGAAATTGACGATGCCGGCCGGGCGCGGCACGGGTGCGAGCAATGTCACGTCGCCGGGGTCATACCAGAGAGCCTGGCCGGCCGAGCTCGCTTCGGCGCCGGACTGCAGCGCCCACTGCACGGCCTCTTGGACCCAATCCAGCGCCAACTGTCCGCTGCCGATCAGCGCGATCATGTCGTCGGGCACCTGCGCGGCGGCAACCCGCTCGGCGGCCGATCGCGTCAGGCTGCGTTCGAGCAGCGCGGCGCGCGTCGCAGCGGCGTCGGCAATGCCGCGCGGCGTCGACACACCGATTCGGCGGATGAACCCTAAGGAAGTACGGACGGCAAAGGTGCAGAGCTTCATGGGCGCGGCGCAGGCAAGGGGGTATGGCGGACCCGTGCATTATGCGAACCCGGTGCGCCGACGGCATCCACTTCCCGGGCATCTCAGCTATGCCGTAGCGGGTTGACGGCCAGGCTTCGGCAGCATTGCCCCATACCGACGCGGCAGCGCAAGACCGGGGCACTAGGCGTCTTCCATCAATTTCGCCAGCAGCGCCCGCACCCGCAACGGATCATCGCTGTTCAACAAGCGATTCACGCGCGGCACCAGCTTCGACGTATCGGCGCGCAGGATTTCCTGCTTGACGCGCAGCAGGCTGGCCGGGTGCATCGAGAATTGCGTCAGCCCCATGCCCAGCAGCAGCCGCGTCGCGGCCCAGTCGCCGGCCATCTCGCCGCACACGGCGACCGGCTTGCCGGCCTTGCGCGCCGCGCGGATCGTGATGGCGATCAAGTGCAGCACGGCCGGGTGAAAGGGTTCGTACAGCGCGGCCACTTCGTGATCGGCACGATCGATGGCCAGCGTGTACTGGATCAGGTCGTTGGTGCCGATCGACAGAAAATCGAGCCGGCGCACGAACAGGCCGGCGGTAAGCGCCGCCGCCGGTACCTCGATCATGCCGCCGACCGGCATGTGTTCGTCGAACTCGAGCCCGCGGCCACGCAGGTGCGCCTTGGCCAGATCGATCAGCCGCAGCGTCTGGTCGATCTCGTGGCTGTGCGCCAGCATCGGCACCAGCAGGCGCACTTGCCCGAAGGCCGAGGCGCGCAGGATGGCGCGCAGCTGCTCCATGAACATCTCGGGCTGCGCCAGGCAATAGCGGATGGCGCGCTGGCCGAGCGCCGGGTTCGGCGAAACCGGCAGATGATCGTGGTGCAGCGCCTTGTCGGCGCCGACGTCGAGCGTGCGGATGGTGACCGGGCGGCCATCCATGCCGAGCGCGGCGGCGCGATAGGCCTCGAACTGCTCGTCTTCGTCGGGCATCTCGCGCCGGTTCATGAACAGGAACTCGGAGCGGAACAAGCCCACGCCGTCGGCGCCGGCAGCCATCGCCGGCCCGGCTTCGTCGGGCATCTCGATGTTGGCGTGCAACTGCACGGCGACGCCGTCGAGCGTGACGGCGCGCACGTGGATCAGGCGCTTCAGGCGCTCGCGTTCGATCTCGCCGGCGGCCTGGCGATGCCGGTATTCAGTGAGAACCGTCTCGTCGGGCGCAACGATGACCAGGCCGGCTTCGCCGTCGAGAATGAGCCAGTCGTCGTCCTGGATCAGATGGTTGGCCATGCCCAGCCCGACCACCGCCGGCACGTTCATGCTGCGCGCCAGGATGGCCGTGTGCGAGGTGGTGCCGCCCAGGTCAATGCCGAAGCCGATCGCCGAGCGCAGCGACAGCATGTCGGCCGGCGCGATGTCTTCAGCCACGAAGATGGCCGGCTCGGACACGGTGGCGGCAGCCGAGCGCGAGCCCGACAGCACGCGGATGACGCGGTCGGCGACCTGCTGCACGTCACGGCCGCGTTCGCGCAGATACTGGTCTTCGAACTCGGCGAATTGCGCCGCCAGATGGCCGGCCTGCGAAGCCACCGCCCATTCGGCGTTCCACAGATGCTCGCGTACCACGTCGCGCGCGGCCTGCGCCAGCGCCGGATCGTCGAGGATCATCACGTGCACGTCGAGCAGCGCGCGCGCTTCGGCCGGGCCGTCGGCCGGCAGATGCTCGGCCAGTGCGTTCAGCTCGGTTCTGACCACTTCGAGCGCGGTTTCGAGCCGCGCCAGCTCGCGCTCCAGTTCATCAGGCTGCAGCCTGTGGCGCAGCACGTCGCGATGGCGTGATTCGAGCACGCGCGCGCGGCCGA
>JAFKGG010000262.1 GCA_017307915.1 Burkholderiales bacterium
CGGCCCGCCCGCCGCGCAGCATCAGCAGCCAGGCCGCCATCATCAGCACCGCGCTGCCGGCCGTCAGCACGAAGAACGGCCTGAAGCCGCACATGAACACCGGCCAATCGCCGCGCAGGCCGCCCTTCAAGCCGCCGGGCGTGCGGCCTGGGTTCTTGCGCCGGCGTGCCGTCATGTCGCCGTCCATCCACCTCAAACCATGCACCCTGAGTGGCGCGCGTGCTCGGGCGAGGTCACCGGCAATGGCAGCGTGCCTTCGCTCAAGCCGAAACCGATACGCACCTCGTCGATCTGCATCAGTTCGGCGGTGGTCTGGTAGACCCACGGGCTGCTGCGTTCGGCGCGCGGCAGCTCCAGCGTGAATTCGCGTACCACCCGGCCGGGATTGGGCACCATCATCAGAATGCGGTCGGCCAGTCGCACCGCCTCCATCAGATCATGCGTGATCATCAGCACCGCGGTGCGCTGCTGCCGCACTTGTTCTTCGAGCAGGCCATACAAGTCGGCCTTCAGGCCCACGTCGAGCGCTGAGAACGGTTCGTCGAGCAGCAGCAGGTCGGGGCGGATCACCAGCGCACGGGCCAGCGATACGCGGCTTTGCATGCCGCCCGACAGCTCGTGCGGGTATTTGGCGAGATCTTCCGGCGCCAGACCCATGCGATGGCCCAGTGCGGCGGCCTGCTTGCGCCGTGCCGCCTTCGGCACGCCCAAAGCCTTCAGGCCCAGAGCGATGTTGTCGAGCGCGGTTTTCCAGGGCATCAGCCGCGGTTCCTGGAACATGCATGCGATGCCTCGAAACTCGGAGTGCATCAGCACTTCGGTGGGCGTGAGCAGCCCGGCCACCACGTGCAGCAAGGTGCTCTTGCCGCAACCCGAAGGGCCGACCAGCGCCAGCGTTTCACCGGCGTGCAGGTCGAGCCCGACGTCGGCCAGCACCTCGGTCAGCGCATAGCGATGATAGAGATGGCGAATGTGCAGCACCGTCACGCCGAAGGCTCCGTGCGCCAGCGTTCGACGCGGCGCTTGATCGGTTCCAAGAACAGATACTCGAGCGCCAGCAGCAGGCCCAGCACCGCCACGATCCAGCCCAGCGACGTGGAAGTGTCCAACTGCGCGCGCGATACCGCCAGTGCCGCGCCCACGCCGTCTACCGTGGTGAGCAGTTCGGCCATCACCACCACTTTCCACGAGGTACCCAGCGCGGTGATCCAGGCGGGAAACAGGTACGAGGTGACGTGCGGCAGGTATACGTCGGTAAGCACCATTCGCCACGGCAGACGATAGGCGCGCGCCACGTCCTTGAGCTTGTTGTCCAGCGTGCGCGCGCCCTGCATGGCACCCGCGAACGCAATCGGAAAACAGGCCACGAACACCGTGAACACCGGCGTGGCATCGCCCATGCCGAACCACAGCATCGCCAGCACCAGCCAGGCGATCGGCGGCATGCCCAGCAGCAGCGTGACCAGCGGGCGCGACACCATCGCGGCGGTGAGCGAACGGCCGGCGGCCAGCCCCAGCAGCGTGCCCGCCGCCAGCGCCAGGCCCAGCCCGTACAGCGCACGGCGCGCGGAAATCGCCAGCTCGGGCATCGCCTGGCCAGTGTCGAGCATGCCGGTCAACTGCTGGAAGGTGGCGACCGGCCCGGGCAGCACCAGATCGCCATATACCTGCCCGCCGAATTCCCACAGCGCACAGAACAGCAGCAGGCTGGCCACGGCGCCCCAGCCGCTCCACAGATAGCTTAGCGGCGGCGCGAAGAGCTTGCGCAGCCAGGCCAGCAGCATCATGGATGCAACCCATAGAACGCCGCATCCGGCGTCTTGCCTCCCACCATCGCCGGCTGCTTTTCCAGCAGCAAGCGAAGAAACGTCTCCAGCTCAGGCCGCGCCTGCGCGGCCGTGGCGTAATGGGCCGGCAAGAACTCGATTGAATCCGCCACTGCCTGTGGCGTGAGCATGTCCAGGTGCTTGGCCACCTGCTCGCCGCAGGCCAAAGGCGAACCCGCGCACCAGCGGCTGGCCGCGACATACGCGGCTTCCAGCCGCGTCACCAACGCCTGATCCTGGCGCGCATTGCCCAGCACCACCATGCCTGCCTGCGGAATGCGCGGCTGCGTCTTCAGCACGCGGCCCCATTCCTGCTGCAGATCGACGCTGCGATGCAGCTCGGGCGCCACCACCGAAATCGGAAACGAGCGCGTCTTGCGCAGCGCCATCGATACCACCGGCTCGGCCAGCAGCGCGTGGTCGACCCGGCGCATGATCAGCAACTGCATCGCATCCAGCGGCGTAGGCGAATAACGGATGCGGAAATCGCGGCGCGGATCCAGCCCCTGCCGCTCGGCCAGGAAAGTGAACACGATGTCGGGCATGTCGGCGCGGAACGGCACGGCGATTTCCTCGCCGCGCAAATCGGCCAGCGTCTTCAGCGCCGGGTTGCGCGACACCAGCCACAGGATGCCCCACACCGACACGTTCACCAGTTGCAGCGGCACGCCGCGGTTGTACAGGTTGGCCGCCACGTTGGTGGGCATGGCGATGAAATCGGCGCCGCCTTCCAGCGCCAGGGCACGCAACTGATCGGGGTTGGTCCAGCGTCTGAATTCCACCTGCTTGGCGAGATTCGACAGCGCTCCGCTCTCGACCATGTGGATCAACGGGTACGACACCGTTGCCGGCGGCCCGGCCAGCACCAGCCGTTCGCGCTTGGGCGGATCAGCCGGAGAGGGCTGAGCGACGGCAAGGCCGGGCAGGGCGGTGGCCGGCAGCAAAGCCAGCAGGCCCGCCAGCGCATCGCGCCGCGAGCCCCAGGGCTGCGCGCGCAAGGCATCGCCGGGCCGCGCCTGCGGTGCCACCCCGATGTCTGTCAACTTCGCTTGCATGATTCGAAAACGCCGTTTCCGTACTGCGCCCGGCACGAATGACAATTGTCAATGGCTGCCGCGGCCGGCTCCCGTCAACATGTCGCCGTTCCCGGCCGAAGGCAAGGGGGCGAGGGCGGGTATTGTTTTAATAATAATCACTTAGATTATCGCTCTGCCCAGCATCTTCGCACGGCCCTCACATCCTGCCTGTTGATAAATGTCATTGGGCATGCCGAAATCGGTGAATGAGAATGGTAACGATTCAAGTCGCCGCAAAGCATCCGTGCCGGCGATCAACCGTTCTCACGATGGGAGTGTTCCGGCATGCGCCTGCGGCTGTCTGTTGTCGTTTCTCTGGCCGGGATCGCCGCTAGCGGCCTGACGCATGCCCAGCAGCAAAGCGGTGATGCCGCCGCCGCGCTGCCGCAAGTCGAAGTCAGTAGCGACCGCACCGACCTCAATCGCGAAGAGCTGCAGCAGACGCTGGAGCAGGTGCCCGGCGGCACCAACCTGATCGACCTGGACCAGCATCGCGGCAGCCAGTCCACCGTAGCCAAGGTGCTCGATTTCGAGCCCGGCATCATCATCCAGGAGTTTTTCGGCGGCAACGACCAGCCGCGCCTGAACATTCGCGGCTCAGGCATTCAGGACAACCCGGTGTCGCGCGGCATCCAGTTGCTGCAAGACGGCCTGCCGATGAACCAGGCCGACGGCTCGTTCGTCATCGGCCTGCTCGACCCGGAACAGGCGCAATACATCTCGGTGTATCGCGGCTCGAATGCGCTGCGCTACGGCGGTACCACGCTGGGCGGCGCCATCGACTTCAGCCCGCGCACCGCTTTGAACAGCCCGCGCTCGGTCAGTTTCGAACTCGGCTCATGGGGTGCGCGCAAGGGCGCGCTGGCGCTGGGCAGCCGCTGGGGTGATTGGGACGGCTACCTGCGTGCCAGCCACCAGCAATCCGACGGCTGGCGCACGCACAGCGGCGGCGAGCGCACCAACCTTGCGCTGAATCTCGGCACTGATCGCGGCACGTGGAGTAATCGCAGTTACCTCAACGTCACGCACAACCAGTTTGACATTCCGTTTCTGCTGACCAAGGAGCGGGCCTTGTCGAACCCGCGCTCGGTGATCGGCGATTTCGCCGATCCGAACAACCGCTCGATCGAAGATTTTCTGAACGTGCGCACGCGCCGCCCGATGCGCGACACCGAGCAATATCGCATCGCCAACAAGACCTCGTGGTATGGCGATCGAACCAATGCCAGTGTCGGCGTGTATGCCGAGCAGGTGAACGACAAGTTCAAGAATCCCGCTTGGCAGGCCGACACCAAGGCCGCCAACTACGGCGTGGATGCCGCCATCGATCACACCTGGCAGGCCGCCAGCGGACGCAAGACGCGCATCGAAGGTTTCGTCTCGGCCAACACGGGTTCCATGCCGCGCCAGTATCAGCTAGTGAGCCCGGTCGACGGCAGCCTGGTGCGCCGCTTCGGCGATCTGGATCTGGATGCCACCAACCTGGTGGTGGGCGGCCAGCTCATTCAGGACATCGCCGGCAACTTGCAGGCGGTGGCGGCCGCGCAATACGTGTACAACAAGCGCGACATCGCCGATCGCCGCGCGCCGGGTCTGCTCGACAGCACGTTCGACTACCGGGCGTTCAATCCCAAAGCCGGCCTGATCTGGTCGCCCAGCAAGAACGTGCGCTACTACGCCAACGTAAGCCGCAGCGCCGAGGCGCCCACGTTCTGGCAACTGGTCGACCTGGGCCCCGGTTCGGTGCCGGCATCGCCCGCCAGCCTGTATCTGATGACCAAGCCGCTGAAGATGCAGGAGGCCATGACCTTCGAGATCGGCACGCAGCAGCGCGGCGAGCGGTTCGCGTGGGAGGCCACGTTCTTTCATTCGCGCGTGAAGAACGAGCTGATCGCCGAAGTGCAGAACTTCGCGATCGACGGCACCACTGTCAACTATGACCACCCCACCGTGCACCAGGGCGTGGAGCTGAGCTTCAATGCCCGCACCGCCGGCGGCGTGCTCAGCCGCGGCGACTTCTTCACGATGCGCGGCGTCTACAACTACAGCAGCTTCCGCTTCAAGGGCGGGCGCTACGACGGCAACCGCGTTGCCGGCGTGCCGGTGCATCTGTTGATGGGCGAAGTCGGTTGGCAGATCAACAGCAAGCTGGGCGTGAGCCTGAACGCGCGCTGGCAGCCGCAAGACACGCACATCGATCACTTCAACGGCGGGTTGAAGCAGGACAAGTTTCTATTGCTTGGCGCCAATGTGACCTGGAAGCCGGCTAAGCAGTGGCAGGTGTACCTGGACCTGCACAACATCACCAACGAGACGTATCAGACGGCGTACGTGGTGCGCGGGTTGTCGTCGGAGGATGCGACGTCGGGGTTGAGTACGCCGAGTTTTGTGCCGGGGCCGGCTTTCCACGCCTTCGCGGGTGTGCGGTTCAGTTGGTAGTCGGTAGTCGAACTGCTCGAAACGAATTCGAATGGTTGTAGGGATGAATGCTGTGAAGAAACGGGACGCTGCTGTGAACAAGACAAGAATCAGAATCGGGATGCACCGCGTATTCGAATGGTTCACGATCATGTCGGTTTTTCGCGTGCTTGGATGGTTCCTGTTTATTTCCTTTACCGGCAGTGCTTATGCGGGGCAGATCGACAGTCTCGTGACGGGTCTGGGCAACGCCAGCAGCTACACCCTGCGCACGCATTTCGCTGCGGGCACGGGCATCTTCTTCAGGACCGAGACGCAGGGCTTCACCACTAGCCAGCGCTGCTATCGCAGGCTCTATGCCGAAGGCGCCACGCCGGGTTCGTGGGTACAGGTTGCCTTGATACCGGCCAACGGCATCGTGACGGGCGGGGTAACCGCGTCTTCTTCGACGGTCAATAGCCGGCCCTATGTGCTGGAAGTCGCCTGCGGCGGCACCACCACCGCGAATCCTACGGGAGGCGAGGGCGGGGCGACCGCGATGGCTCAGATCATGATTTCTCCTACCGCCAGCGTCCCCTGGTTCTACGGACTGAACGTCAACAACTCCAGTGCCCAGGCGACCGTCGCGGTCGGCGAGACCTATACGTTGAACTGGGACTTCGTTAGCGGTGCCGCCTGCACGCTGGATGGTGTGGAGCTGCCGCCGGAGCAGATCACCACCGGCAGCAGGGTGGTCACGGGAGCCTGTCAGAACTTTTGTGTTTGAGGCATACCATGACGACGAGGAGTCAGTATGCCAAGCAAACGCAAGCCCGCAGCGGAGGTTGTTGAACCGGCGGTTCCGAAGGAGTTGCTCGATCAGCTCGTAAAAGGGCCGATGACCCAGGGC
>JAFKGG010000263.1 GCA_017307915.1 Burkholderiales bacterium
ATCCGGATGAACCGGCCGGCCAAACACAACCCGGTCGACGCCGAGCTGCGCGGCGACCTGATGGCGGTACTCGAGCAGTTGCGCGGCGATCCCGGTATTCGCGTACTGGTGCTCACCGGCAGCCCCGGCGCCTTCTGCGCCGGCGGCAACCTGCAGGTGCTGCACGAGCACCTGGATTCGGGGCCGGTCTATTGGCAGCAGCGCCTGAAGACCGGGCTGCGCTTCATCAACGACATGCTCGATCTTGGCCGGCCGGTGATCGCCGCGGTGGATGGCCCGGCAATGGGCGCGGGCTTCGCGCTGGCGCTTACTGCCGACATCGTGCTGGCCACGCCGCGGGCGCGCTTCTCGATGGCTTATCTACGCCTGGGGCTGGTGCCTGACCTGGGAGCGATGTATCTGCTGCCGCGCGCGGTGGGCCTGCAACGCGCCAAGGAAATCATCTTCTCGACACGCGAACTCGATGCCGACGAGGCGCTGCAGTTGGGCCTGGTGATGGAAGTGCACGACAGCGAAACGCTGGAGCAACGCGCGCGCCAGATCGCCGAAGGCATGACGCAGGCGGCGCCGGCAGCGCTGGCCTTGACCAAGGCGGCGCTCAATGCCTCGCTGGATGCCGATCGGGCCACGCTGTTCAGCATGGAAGCAAACAGCCAGGCGGCCGCCTTTGCGGCGCCCGAGCCGCGCGCCGCGATCGAAGCCCTGCTGTCGAAGAAGGCGCCGCCGTATCCTGGCTTCAAGCGCCGCAGATGATGGCGATCATTCGAAAGCGGCCATGCCGCTTTCGAGTCGCATTGGCTTGCTTACAGCTTCACGCGGTTGGAATCGACCAGCTTGCGCGTGCGCGCCAGTTGCTCCTTGAAGAAGCTCTGCACCTGCGGCGGCTCCCAGCCGACGGCATCGAAGCCCAGCTCGGCCAGCTTGCCCTTGACTTCGGGCAGCACCACGATGCGGTTGATCTCGCGGGTCAGTGTCTGCATCACTTCGGGCGGTGTCTTGGCGGGCGCGAACAGCGCAGCCCATCCCGGCATGTCCACTTCCGGATAGCCCAGTTCGGCGAAGGTCGGCACCTCGGGGTTGCTGGGCGAGCGTTCAGCCGAGGCCACGGCCAGCGGGCGGATGCGGCCCGGGTAGCGCTTGACGCCGCCGATCGAGACGAATGCCGCCTGCACCTGGCCGGCGAGCACGTCCATCAGCGCCGGGGCTTCACCCTTGTAGGGCACGTGCACGGTATTGAGCCCGGCCGCCATGTTGAACAGCTCGCCGACGAAATGCCCGCCCGAGCCCTGGCCGTATGAGGCATACGAGATCTGGCCGGGCCGCGTCTTGGCCAGCGCGACGTAGTGCCTGAGCGTGGTGGCGGGCAGTGTTTCACTGATGCCCAGCGCGATCGGCGTAAGCGCGAGCATGCTGATCGGCGCGAAATCTTCGACCCGGTAGCTGAGCTTCTGCATCAGCACCGTGTTGCTCAGGAAGGCGCTGTAACCGAGCATCAGCGTATGGCCATCGGGGTTGGCCTGGGCGACGGTGGTGGCGGCAATGCCGCCGCTGGCGCCGGCTTTCGATTCGACCACGCAGGGCTGGCCCAGGCGCTCGGTGAGCTTTTGCCCGATGAGCCGCATCATCGTGTCGTGTCCACCGCCCGGAGCGGTGGGAATGACGAATTTGATCGGCGCCGACGGAAACGACTGCGCGCGCACGCCGGGAGCGGCACAACCGAGGCCGGCAAGGCCAGCGGCAAGGATCTGACGACGACTGGGGTTCACGGGTGCGTCTCCTTTTTCAGTTTAATGGTTGAACCTTATTCACGAGAGTGCACGATGTCAAGGTGCACTGCGACGATTACCTCAGCCGCCCTCGATCCAACCGGGGTTGTTGACGCGCAGCGCGTCACGCAGGCTCAGGCGCAGATGCTCGAACAGGCCGTCGGCGTCGAGCGGCATCGCGCCGTCGGCCAGTTGCCGCGCGAGTTCATCATTCAGGTTCTCTAGGCTGCCTTCGCGCCGCAGCAGGCGCACGAGCCGTGCGTGCTCATCCTGTTGCAGCGCCCCGCCCTGCTGCAGTTCGCGGCAGACGATGCGCAACACGTTGATGCATATGCGCGTCTGGAAGCGGTGGTAGCCCGCCAGCGTCGGCAGCAGCTCCTGTTCGAGATACGCGGCGGCGGCTTGCAGCAGGCGATCCGCCTCGGGAACGAAGACCGTCATCAGGTACTCCCCGCCGGCTTGCCGGCCACCGATGAAAAGAAATCCCACAGCGGCTCTTCCAAGCGGCGCCCGATGGCGCTCAGTTCCAGGCTGGCTGGGCTGCGGTCGGGCCGTTGCGACGAACCGCGGCGCGCGCAGGCGATCGCCCATTTGAGGTTGCCGAAGGCTTCCCAGAAGCGCACGCGTTCGCGATCCACTGGACGGCCACTGACCGATTCGTAGCCGGCGTAGAGGTCTTCGCGGGTGCCGAAGCCGCCCGCCTCGCCCGCGCCGCCGACACGCCAGGTGCGCATGCACAGCACGCCCAGATCCTGCATCGGGTCACCGATGCGGGCGATCTCCCAATCGAGCACGCAGCGAATGCCTGCCGACCCGACGATCAGATTGCCGGTGCGGAAATCGGCGTGCACCAGCGCCGGCTCCCAGTGCTGCGGCAGGTGCCGGGCCGTCCAGCGCAACGCGTAGGCCAGCGCCGGATGCCGCACCCCGCAGTGCTGCAGCAGCTCGCCGTAGACGGCAAGTTCGTCGGCCGGCGACAGCACGCACAGCCAGGACAGCGATTGCGTGGGCAGGCGATGGATCATTGCAAGGATCTCACCGCATTGGCGCGCCATCAGTTGGCGCGCCTGCGCAAACTCAGCGTCGTGCACGATGCGCCGCCCCAGCGTTTCGCCGTCGACGCGTTCGGTGACGTAGCCTTCGCCCAGGCCATCGGATGGCTGCAGGACGAAGCGCACCACCGGTGCCGGCGCGCCGCCTGCACGGGCCGCGCGCATCACCTCGGCCTCCTGCCGCGCGTCGAGCTTGGGGGCGCGGCCTGCGGCGCCTGCCGCCGCGCGCGCGGTGCGTTGCAGGATCAGCGCTTGCGGCGGGCCGTCGCCATGCCAGTCGAAGGCCCAGGTCTGCTTGGTGGCGCCGCCGGTCAGGCGATGCAGCCCATGGATTTCACCGTCGGCGCCGCCGTACCGGGCGCAAGCGCGGCGCAACAGCGCCGCGATCGCCGTCACATCATGCGCCGGATCGGCCGTCATATCCTGCGGCCGACGTTCTGCCAGAACGGCTCGCGCAGTCGCCGCTTGAAGATCTTGCCGCTATCCTCGCGCGGCAGCGATGCATGGAAATCGATGCGTCGCGGCACCTTGTATTTGGCCAGGCGGGCCCCGAGATAGGCCTGAATCTCGCTCGCCGTGAGTTGCGCCCCCGGTATCAGCTCGACCGCCGCGGCCAGCGCTTCGCCGAATTCCTCGTCGGGGATGCCGAACACGGCGCAGTCCTGCACGCCGGGGCATTGCGTGAGCACCATCTCGATCTCGGCCGGATAGACGTTGGTGCCGCCGAAGATGACCATGTCGGAACGGCGGTCGCACAGGTACAGGCGCCCGTCTTTCAGGTAGCCCACGTCGCCCACGCTGATCAGGCCGTCGCGCTCGACGCTCCGGCGCTTTTCATCGTGGTTCAGGTAGGTGAAATCGGCATACGCGGGCACGCGCATGTAGATCTCGCCGGGCTCGCCTTCAGGCACCGGCTTGCCGTCTTCGCCATAGAAGGCGATGCGGGTGCCCGGCGTGGGCACGCCGACCGAGCCGGGGTGTTCGAGCCAGTCATGCGGCGTGGCCAGCGTGGCGGTGCCCACTTCGGCACCGCCGTAGGTTTCATAGACGATCGGGCCCCACCACTGCATCAGCGCCTGCTTGACCTCTTTCGGGCACGGCGCGCCGGTGTGGGTCACCCAGTTCAGCGAGCTGAGGTCATAGCGATCGCGCACCGCCTTGGGCAGCCTGAGCAGGCGCACGAACATGGTAGGCACCATCACCGCATTGGTGATGCGGTATTTCTCGATGGCGGCCAGCGTTTCCTCGGGATCGAATTTCGATTGCAGCACCAGCAGCTCGGCCGCCATCAGCGCCTGCCGGCCATAGGCATTGGGCGAAGCGTGGTACAGCGGGCCGGTGACCAGCGCGCGCACGCCCGGCGTGAGCCCATAGACGCGTTCGATCAGCTTCACGTAGGCCTGCGCCTGCTCGGGGGTGGCCGCCTCGCGCTTGACGCCCTTCGGATGCCCGGTGGTGCCCGAGGTATAGATCATCGTCGCGCGGCTGCGCTTGGGCGGTTCGTTCCAGGGTTCGAATCCCTCGCACCATTCGGGCCACGAGAGATCGGCCGCGGCCGGCCTGGACTGGGCCTCGGTGACGCCGTAGCGGGCTCGCAGCTCGGGCGGCGTGGGCGCCGTCAGCACGGTGAGGCCGGCCGGCAGATGATGGCGCAGCGGCGCCAGCAGATCGGCGTGCGCAAGCAGCAGTTTGGGCTTGGCGTCGTCGAGGATGTAGCGGATCTCCTCGGGCTTGCCGTGCCAGTTGATCGGAACGGCGTAGGCGCCGACGGCGGCCGCGGCCTGCTGCGCAGCGAAGAAGACGAAGTCGTTGCGCAGCAGCAGTGCGATCGTGTCGCCTTCGCGGATCCCCATCCGGTCGAAGCCGGTGGCGGCGCGCCGGCCTTGCAGCAGCACCTCGTCACGCGGCACGCCGCGCTCATCCAGGTAGATCATGGCTGGGCTCATGCGGCTGTCTTGCTCCATCGAGGGTGTGGTTCTATGCGCCGGCGAGCGCCGACGCCAGCCGTGCAGCATGCGCCGGGCCATCGCCGAACAATTGATCGAGCACGTGAATGCGCCGCAGGTAATGGCCGACCGCGTATTCCTCGGTCATGCCGATACCGCCGTGCAGTTGGATGGCGCCGTGGGCCACGGCACGCGCATGGCGAGCCACCGACAGCTTGGCGCGATGCGCATCGAGATCAGCGCCTTCCGAAGCCGGATCGTCGAACGCCACGGCCGCGGCAATCGCCATGCTCTTGGCCAGTTCGATGCTCACCAGCATGTCGGCGGCGCGATGGCGCAGCGCCTGGTTCTCGCCGATCAGCCGACCGAACTGCTTGCGCGTGTTCAGATAAGCAACGGCAAGCCGGAACGCCGCCTGCATCGAACCGACCATGTCGGCGCAGACTGCGGCGATGCCCAGCGCCAGCGTGCCGTCGATCGCAGCGCGGGCACCTTGGTCGTCATGCGGGTCGCCCAGCGGCACGGCCGTCACGTCACGCAAGCTCAGCTCGCTGGCCCGGGTATCGTCGACCAGGCGGAAATGCCTCGCGTCGATCCCGGCGGCATTCATGTCCACCAGAAACAGCGCGCAAGCGCTCGCGTCACCGGCAGCGCCGCCGATGCGCGCGCTCACCACCAGCCGATCGGCGAACATGGCGCCCAGCACATTGCTCTTGCGCCCATTCAAGCGCCATTGCCCGCCTCCGAAAGCGGCCCGGGTTTCGATCCAGCAGGCGGCGTGACGGCCCGCCGGTTCGTCGTGCGCCCAGGCCAGCCGGCTTGCGCCTGCCGCTACCGCCGGCAGCAGTTGCCGGCAGGCGGCCTCGTCAGCCGACAAGCGCAGAGCCGCCGTGCCGAGTACGCTCGATGCCAGCACCGGTTCGAGCGACAGCGCGGCGCCGAGTTCCTGCATGACCGGCAGCAGATCGACCGCGCCGCCGCCAAAGCCGCCGAAGGATTCGGGCACCGGCAGCGCAGTCACGCCCAGCTCGCCGAGCTGGCGCCAGGTGTTCGGGTCGTGACCGGCTTCAGAGGCGGCATGGGCACGCCGCTGCTCGAAGCCGTAGCGGTCGGCCAGCAACCGCGCCAGACTGTCGCGCAGCGCGCGCTGATCCTCGTTCAATTCGAAGTTCATGGCTGGTTTCGTTCCTACCCGACGATGGCCTTGGCCAGGATGTCTTTCTGCACTTCGCTGGTGCCGCCGTAGATGCTGGCCGCGCGCGAGTAGAAATAGCGTGGCGCCAGCGGCCCATGCACGGTTTCGTCGGAGCCGCGCCGCTCCAGCCCGGCAGGGCCGGCCAGACGCGCCAGCAATGCATTGATTTCCTGCTGCAGCTCGACGCCCTTGAGCTTGAGCACCGAAGCGAACGCGGGCAGCTCGCGCTGCGCGCTGGC
>JAFKGG010000264.1 GCA_017307915.1 Burkholderiales bacterium
GTCACGATCCTCCAGTAGAATGGCGGCTGCCGCGTGACTGGCGAGAGGGGCTTCGCGGCCCTGGGTGAAACAACACCGTGAAGCGCGGCGAGACGGGCAGGGTGCGGCCATGAGGCAGCGCCGCCGTCTTCAGCCGATCGCCTGGGCGCTGGGGGAAGGCCGCTGCCGCGGGCGACACCATTCGCCGCGCCAAGCCTTTCGACGCGCAACGATCGCCGGACGTCGTTCCGGCATGACGAGGCCTCACCATCATGTTCGACCGCAACATCGGAATCGCTCAGGCTGACCCTGAGCTGTGGAACGCCATCCGGCTCGAAAACCAGCGGCAGGAAGCCCACATCGAGCTGATCGCATCCGAGAACTACGCCAGCCCGGCCGTCATGGCCGCGCAGGGCGGGCAGATGACCAACAAATACGCCGAGGGCTACCCCGGCAAGCGCTACTACGGCGGCTGCGAATACGTCGACATCGCCGAGCAACTGGCGATCGACCGCGTCAAGCAACTGTTCGGCGCCGAACGCGCCAACGTGCAGCCGCACTCGGGCGCACAGGCCAACGAGGCGGTGTTCCTCGCGTTCCTGAAGCCCGGCGACACCGTGATGGGCATGAGCCTGGCCGAAGGCGGCCACCTGACGCACGGCATGGCGCTGAACATGTCGGGCAAGTGGTTCAACATCGTTTCCTACGGCCTGAACGAAGCCGAAGAAATCGATTACGACGCGATGGAGCGCAAGGCGCACGAGAGCAAGCCCAAGATGATCATCGCGGGTGCCTCGGCCTACAGCCTGCGCATCGACTTCGCGCGCTTCGCGCAGGTGGCGAAAGACGTCGGTGCGCTGTTCATGGTCGACATGGCCCACTACTCGGGGCTGATCGCCGCCGGCGTCTATCCGAACCCGGTGCCGTATGCCGACATCGTCACGTCGACCACGCACAAGAGCCTGCGCGGCCCGCGCGGCGGCTTCATCCTGATGCCCGAGCGGCACGAGAAGGCGATCAACTCGGCGGTGTTCCCCGGCTTGCAGGGCGGCCCGCTGATGCACGTGGTCGCGGCCAAGGCGGTGGCGTTCCGCGAAGCGCTGGCGCCCGAATTCAAGACCTACCAGCAGCAGGTGGCGGCCAACGCGCAGGTGCTGGCGCAGACGCTGATCGAGCGCGGACTGCGCATCGTGTCGGGCCGCACCGAGTCGCACCTGATGCTGGTCGACCTGCGCGCCAAGAACATCACCGGCAAGGAAGCCGAACGCGTGCTCGGCCAGGCGCACATCACCTGCAACAAGAACGCGATTCCGAACGACCCCGAAAAGCCGATGGTCACCAGCGGCGTGCGGCTGGGTACGCCGGCGATGACCACGCGCGGCTTCCGCGAGAACGAAGCGCGGCAGGTCGGCAACCTGATCGCCGACGTGCTCGACCATCGCAACGACGAGGCCAGGATCGCCGCCGTTCGCGAGCAGGTGGAGCAGCTGACGGCCAAGTTCCCGGTCTACGGTTGAAGCATTCGCTTCATATCAGGCGCCGGCTGCCCGACTGAGCGATGCGCTGCCCGTTCTGCGATCACGCCGACACGCAGGTCGTCGAGACGCGTGAGTCCGACGAGGGCGACAGCATCCGCCGGCGCCGGCGCTGCCTGCATTGCGACAAGCGCTTCACCACCTACGAACGCATCGAGCTGGCGCTGCCGGCGGTGGTGAAGAAGAACGGCGTACGCGTCGAGTTCGACCGGCGCAAGCTGCGCGCGTCGATGGTGCTGGCGCTGCGCAAGCGGCCGGTCAGCGCCGAGGCGGTCGATGCCGCCATCCATCGCATCGAGGAAAAGCTGATGAGCCTGGGCCTGCGTGAAGTGGGCAGCGAGCGCATTGGCGAACAGGTGATCCGCGAACTGAAGAAGCTCGACAAGATCGCTTACGTGCGCTTTGCCTCGGTCTATCGCAACTTCGAAGACGTCGACGAGTTCGCCGACGTGATCCAGGAAGTGCAGGCGCGCAAGCGCAAGGCGTGAGGGCGGCGCCGGCGAGCGGCGCAGTGCTTCAGCGTTTCGCGTTCCGAATCTGGTCCAGCGTCGCCCCCGGCGTCAGCGCCTGCGGGTCTACCGTCAATTCGATCAGCGCCGGCCGGCGCTGCGTGCGTATGTGCGCCAGCGCCTGCGCCAGTGCGGCCTCGAATTCCTCGGTGCGCCGCACGTGCAGGCCCAGCCCGCCGAAGGCGTCGGCATAACGCGCGAAATCCGGATTGACCAGCTCGGTGCCCAGCACGCGTGCCGGGTATTCGCGCTCCTGGTGCATGCGGATCGTGCCGTACATGCCATTGTTGAACACCACGATCAGCGGTGCGCCGCCATACTGCACGGCGGTGGCCAGCTCTTGGCCGTTCATCAGGAAGTCGCCGTCTCCGGCGATGCACAGCACCGTGCGCTCAGGCTGCGCGATTGACGCCGCCACGGCGGCCGGCACGCCGTAGCCCATCGCGCCCGAGGTGGAGGCCAACTGCGTGCGCAGGCCGGTGTAGGTCCAGAATCGATGGCCCCAGGTGGCGAAGTTGCCGGCGCCGTTGGCCAGCAGCGTGTCGGGCGGCAGCATGCGTTTCAGCGTCTGCATGATCTGCCACAGGTTCAGCGCGGCCGCGGGCGCCGTGGCCGCGGCGGGCGTAGCCGACGCCGCGCCGGCCGTGCCGCCCGTACCTGCCGCAGCTGCCGCTGCGCGATAGATCGGCGGCTCGCCCTGCCAGGCTTCGTATTCGGCGTGCGCCTGCGCCGCCGTGCCGGCCCATGCCGGCGCAGCCACGCGCAGATCGCGCACCGCGGTCGCGAACTGCGGCATGCCCGCTGCGATCATCAGCTCGGCCTGGTAGACGGTGCCCAGTTCGTCAACGCCGGCATGCACGTGCACCAGCCGTTGGCGCGGCCGCGGTGCTTCGATCAGCGAATAGCCCGAGGTCGTCATCTCGCCCAGGCGCGGGCCGATCGCCACGATCAGGTCGGCCTCGCGCATGCGTTGCGCCAGCTTCGGATTGATGCCGATGCCGACGTCGCCGGCATATTGCGGATGGCGGTTGTCGAACAGATCCTGGAAACGGAAGGCGCACGCTACCGGCAACTGATTGGCCTCGGCGAAGCGGCGCAGATCGTCGCAGGCGGCGCTCGTCCAGCCGGTGCCGCCGAGCAGCAGCAGGGGGCGCCGTGCGCCGGCCAGCAGCTCGGCGAAACGCTCGATCTGCGCCGGCGACGGGGCTGCCTGCAGCGGCTGGTGGCGGGCGGCGTCGGCCACTTCGGCCTGGGCCGCAAGCACGTCTTCCGGCAGTGCCAGCACGACCGGCCCCATGCGGCCGCTGGTGGCGACCTGGAACGCGCGCGCCACGTATTCGGGGATGCGGTCGGCGCGGTCGATCTGCGCCACCCATTTCGCTACGTGGCCGAACATGCGCCGGTAGTCGATTTCCTGGAATGCTTCGCGATCGATGAAATCGGTGCCGACCTGGCCGACCAGCACCACCATCGGCACCGAATCCTGGAACGCCGCGTGCACGCCGATCGACGCATTGGTGGCGCCTGGGCCGCGCGTGACCATCACCACGCCGGGCTTGCCGGTCAGCTTGGCATAGGCGTCGGCCATGAACGCGGCGCCGCCTTCCTGGCGGCAGATGACGAAACGGATGCGCTCGCGGTGCCGATACAGGCCGTCGAGCACCGCCAGATAGCTTTCGCCGGGCACGCCGAACACGGTATCGACGCCCTGGGTGGCCAGCGCGTCGGCCAGGATGTGGCCGCCCAGGCGCGGCACGGCGGTGCGAGAGGGTTGCAAGATCGAGCTCCGGCGGGTCGCTATGGGGTGTGCGCCATTATTGCATCGGCGTCGGGATCGGTCGGCGCGCGCAAAGGCGGCCGCAACCCGGCCGGCGGCGATGCGCCGCACGGAACCGGCGATAATGTGCGATGCAAGCGCGTCGGTATCCGCATGGCGGACGCCGGCCCCCACGACTGCCGACGATGTTTACCGCTGCCGATCACGATCAGATGGCGCGAGCGCTGCAGCTCGCCGCACAGGGCCTGTACACCACGACGCCGAATCCGCGCGTGGGCTGCGTGATCGTGCGCGACGGCGAACTGGTCGGCGAGGGCTGGCACCGGCAGGCCGGCGAACCGCACGCCGAGGCGCTGGCGCTGGCGCAGGCGGGTGGTCGCGCACGCGGCGCCACCGTCTACGTCACGCTCGAACCGTGCAGCCACCACGGCCGCACGCCGCCTTGCGTCGACGCGCTGATCGAGGCGCGCGTGGCGCGCGTCATCGCCGCGATGGAAGACCCGAATCCGGCGGTCAACGGGCAGGGCCTGGATCGCCTGCGTGCCGCCGGCATCGACGTGCGCTGCGGCCTGCTGGCCAACGAAGCGCGCGAGTTGAACATCGGTTTCGTCTCGCGCATGGCGCGCGGTCGCCCGTGGGTGCGGCTGAAAGCCGCCGCCAGTCTCGACGGCCGCACCGCGCTGCCCGATGGCCGCAGCCAATGGCTGACCGGCGAAGCGGCGCGCGCCGACGGCCATGCCTGGCGCGCGCGTGCCTGCGCCGTGCTCACCGGCATCGGCACCGTCAAAGACGACGATCCGCAGATGAACGTTCGCCACGTCGCCACCCCGCGTCAGCCGCTGCGCGTGCTGGTCGACTCCAGGCTCGAGGTCAACCCCGCCGCGCGCCTGCTCGAAGGCGGCGGCACGCTGATCGTCTGCGCGGCCGCGCCGCGCGAGCGCCGGCGCGATCTCGAAGCGCTCGGCTGCGAAGTGCTCGAGCTGCCGAACGCCCATGGCAAGGTCGACCTGCCGGCGCTGCTGCAGGCGCTGGGCGCGCGTGGCATCAACGAATTGCACGTCGAAGCCGGCTATCGGCTCAATGGTTCGATGCTGCGTGAAGGCTGCGTCGACGAACTGCTGGTCTACCTGGCGCCGACGCTGCTGGGCAATGCGATCGGCCTGTTCGATCTGCTGCCGCCCGAATCGCTCGATGCACGGCCCAGGCTGCACTGGCAGTCGGTCGATCGCATCGGCGAGGATCTGCGGCTGCTTGCGCGCTTTTCTCCTTCGGCTGAGTAAAGAAATCATGTTCACCGGAATCGTCGCGGCCGTGGGCCGCATCGAAAACATCGAATCGCTGGGCGAAGGCGCCGGCGTGCGCCTGGCCGTGTCGGCCGGCGGGCTTGACCTTGGCGACGTGGCGCTCGGCGACTCGATTGCCATCCAGGGCGCGTGCATGACGGTGATTGCTGCCACCGCTGCGGGTTTCAGCGTCGACGTATCGCGTGAGAGCCTGTCCAAGACGGTGGGGCTCGACCGTCCCGGTGAAGTCAACCTGGAAAAAGCGCTGCGCCTGGCCGATCGGCTGGGCGGTCATCTGGTGTCGGGGCATGTCGATGGCCTGGGGGAAGTGGTGGCCTTCGATCAGGTCGGCGAATCGCGGCGGCTGATCGTGCGCGCGCCGCAGGATCTGGCCAAGTATTTCGCCTACAAGGGCTCGGTCACGATCAACGGCGTGAGCCTGACCGTGAACCGCGTCAGCGACGGTCCGCAGGGCGTCGACATCGAGATCAACCTGATCCCGCACACGGTGGCGGTGACCACGCTGCGGCTGCTGACGCCGGGTGCGCGCGTGAATCTGGAAATCGACATGATCGCGCGCTACGTGGAACGGCAATTGCAGGAGACGCTGCGGCCGGGCTGACGGGCGCATCAGATCCGGCCGTCACCCTGGCGCCTGTCCGGGCACGCGGTTCGCAAGGTCGAGCTGCGTGACAGGAGGGCTGCCATGGCGGCATTTGCAGCATGAGCAATTACGGGCCGGCCGACTGGATCGGCTGGCTGGCCGGCATGATCCTGCTCGTTACCGTGTCGCGGCAGGTGTGGACGCAATATCGAACGCGGTCGACAGCCGGCGTGTCGCGCTGGCTGTTCGTGGGGCAGGTGGCGGCGTCGACCGGCTTTGTCGTCTACAGCTTCGCCAAGGGCGATGCGCTGTTCGTCTTCACCAACATGATGCTGCTGATCGTGGCGGTGGTCGGGCAACTCGTCGATCGCCGCAATCGGGCGCTGGCTCAGCGTCAGATGCCGGCTTCATGAGGGCGTTCGCTTTGCCTCTGCGGTGTCTCGGGCCTGCGGCTTGCTGATTTCGATTACCGATATCGACGAGTTGCCATGA
>JAFKGG010000265.1 GCA_017307915.1 Burkholderiales bacterium
ATCGCGCCATTGGTGGCCGGGTCCGTGCTTTTATCGGTCCAGGTCATGCCGCGGCCGTTCTGCGCCAGCCGCTCGCCCTGGCGCCAATCGCCGATGTAGTTGCCGCCCTGCGGCCAGCGGATCGTGGCCAGTGCGTCTGCCTCGATCTGTTTGGCCACTGCCTCGCTCGGCGCGGTGGCGCTGGAACACGCCTTCTGGCCGAGATCCTGCTTGAGCCGGTCGAGTTTGGCGATGCCTTGATCGCGAAACGATGACTGGATCATCGCTATGGCTTGCGCATCGAGTTCCTGGGGCGGCGGCAGCGTCGTGCATCCGGCACAGAAAACGGCAGCGGCCATCGCACCGGCGGCCCATGTGGTCTTGCGTTGCATGAAAGTCCCCCTCGGATCGGAAATCAGCGCTTGATCGCCGGCGCGATCGACTGCGCGCCTTTGGCGTTCACGCCCATGTAGACGCCCAGCGCGACCGTCACGTCCGAGGCGAAGCCCGGGAACGGAAAGCGTTGCTGCCGATAGCAGTCGTTCAGCCGCCGCTGCATGGTCCACAGCTCGCCGCTCGACACGCGATAGGCCGGCCAGGCGGCAAAGCCGATGCCGTCGCCGGGGTTCTTGGTCAGATCGGGCAGGTCTTGCATGCGAATGCGCTTGCCGTCTTCGCCGTGACAACTGGCGCAGGAAAAGTCCATCGGCCCGCCGCGGAAGAAGAACGCCCGCTTGCCCAGTTCATAGAAACGCCGTTCCTCGGCATGCTGCTGCGGCAATGCCATCTTCATGCCGCGCGACTCGCTCGAGATCCAGGCAGCCAGCGCCGTTACCGTAGATTGCTCGCCGCGGTCGAATCCCGTCTTGGCGATCTCGGCGGCGTTGAAGCCTTGCAGTTTTTCCATGCAGGTCAGCAGTCGCGACTCCAGATCCTGCACGCGGCCGGTATCGGCGAAATAGCGCGGCAGTTGCACCCACGCACCCTTGACGACACCGGGGCCGAGCCCGAGGTCACAAGCTTGCAGAGAGACCTTTTTCGGGCCGCGCGGCGTTTTCCATAGATTTTCGCCTTTGGCTTCGAACAATTCGGCGGGATTGCCGTCTTCGAGCATCTTCCGGTATTCGGCGATGCCGTCAGCGGCCGACTTCTGCTGCGCGAACGCACCGGCCGAGGTGGCCAGCGCCAGCGCGGCGGTGATCAGGCGGATAGTTTTCATGTCTCCTCGTCAGGGATCGTTGTCTGTCAGTGCGAATCACCGCAGTGATTCGGCCGGCCAGTCGTAGCGGTGCCCGTTCAGGACACGGTTGCTTCGTCGGTACGACTCTCGCCGCGGTTGTCCTTCCAGGTCACTGTCACTTTGTCGCCGGCTTTGGCGCCCTTGATGTTGAACTGCAGGAACGGGTTCTTCGATACCGAAGGACCCCATTGCGCGCTGAACACGGGCTTGCCGTTGTGCTGGGCACTGACTTCCTGGATGAACCAGGCGGGGATGATCTTGCCGGAAGCGTCCTTGCGCTGGCCGGTTTCCATTTCGTGGCTCATCAGCACGCGCACCACGGCCTTGTTGCCGCTCATCTGGGCGCGAATGCGCATCGGGTCTGCCATCTCGAATCTCCTGTGTTTGCGAACGTCGGTTGACGAAGGTGCGGGCCGCTCAGCCGCCGCAGCCGCCGAGCGTCACCTTGATTTCCTTTTGCGCGTACAGCACCTTGCCGTCGTTCATGATCGCCACGCCGTAGACGTTCGACGATTGGCCCATCTTGACGCGCGTGGCGAAGTTGGCTTCGACGCTGTCGTTGACGTCGAACACTGCCGACAACACGCTGGGGTTCTTCTCGACCAGCACCAGCAACTGCTTGACGCCGCCCAATGAAGTGGCGACGCCCACCGGCACGACTGCACCGTTCTCGGCGATGTCGGGACCCGTGATGGTGACGTCCTTGCTTTCGGCGGGCGCGCCGGCGCCGCCCATGGCCTTGACCACGTCAGCCAGGTTCTTGGCGTCGAAGGCGGCGGTGTTGTGTGCGGCCAGCGCGGTGCGCGGCAGCAGGCCGGCGGTTGCCAGCAAGGCCGCCACCTTGGCCGAATGCGAGAGCATCTTTCTGCGGTTCATGGAAAACTCCTTCGTTTGGGGAACGAGCGCTGCGGCTAAGCAGGCTCCGGGAGGTTATTTCTTGGCGCCGGCGGCAAGCCATTGCGCAATCTGGCGGATATCGGCTTCCGGCAGGGATTGCGGCGGCATCGGGATGGCCCCCCACACTCCCTGGCCGCCAGCCTGAATCTTACCGGCCAGATAGGTTTGCGCGTCGGCATGCCCCGCATACTTGCCGGCGATCTCACGCAGACCGGGGCCGACCAGCTTGCTGTCGATGCCGTGGCACGCAGTGCAACCGTGCTTTTGCACCAGCGCCAGCGCAGCGGCCGAACCACCTGCAGCGGCCGGGCTGGCAGAGGCGCTGGCTGCGCTGGCCGCCTGTGCGGCGGCCGCGGCTGCGGCGGGCGTATCGGCCGGTGGCCGCGTCGTGTCGGCACCGCGTTGCGGACCGACCAGACGTTGCTGTTCGGCCAGATTGCCGTGATTGTTGCGCGCATGATCGGGCAACAGCGAGGCCACTTTCGGCTCGGTGGCGCAGTCCTTCATGCAGGCGGTGGCGCGTACGTCGGGCTTGCCGCCGTTGCCCAGGCCTTTGCCCGGCCACATGCCGTGGTCGGTGCGCATGCCGTCGCGGTTGGGCATCAGCTTCTGCGTGGCGGCCATGTTCTTGTCCGACAGCACGTAGTCGGCCGGCACTATTTCGCCCAGGTTCAGCAGATAGGCGGTGACCGCATAGACCTCGTCGTTGGTCAAGGACTTGGGCGCCGTCCACGGCATGGCGCGCCGAATGTAGTCCCACAGCGTCGACAGCGTCGGCACCTTCATCAGCGTCGTGCGGCCGGGGAAACCGGCGTCTGTCAGGCGCGCGACACGACCGTTTTTCACGTCGTTCTTGGTCGTGCCACCGACCAGCGGCGAAAAGACCTCGTTGCTTTCGCCGAACACGCCATGACACGAGGCGCACTTGGCTTCCCAGACGTCCTGGCCTTTGTCTACCGAACCCGAGCCCGGCGGCAGTCCTTTGAAGTCGGGCCTGACGTCGATGTCCCAGGCAGCCAGTTCCTTGGCGGTGGCGGGGCGGCCGACGCCGGAGTACATGGTTTGCGCCAGCGCGACCGAACCGGCCGTGCCGAGCACGACGGCGACGCAGCTATGCGCCAGCATGTCACGAAAGCTGGACATTCTTCACTTCCCCGCTTTCCTGCACCAGCCACGACTGGATCGCATTGTTGTGATAGATCGAACGCGAGCCGCGCACCTGCCGCAACTGGCGATAGGTGGGCTGCACGTAGCCGGTTTCGTCGGCGGCACGGCTTTGCACGATGGCCGGCTTGCCGTCCCAGGTCCAGTCCAGCGAAAAGCGCGTCAGGCACTTGCTCATCACCGGTTGCTGCAAGCGTGCCGTCTTCCAGTTGCGCCCGCCGTCGACCGACACGTCGACGCGCTTGATGCTGCCGCGGCCCGACCACGCCAGGCCGCTGATCTGGTAGTAGCCGCGATCGAGCAGCACCTGGCCGCCCGACGGCGTGGTGATCACGCTCTTGCACTCCTGCGTGCTGCTGTACTGGCGATGCCGGCCGTCGGGCATCAGGTCGATGTAGTGCACGGCCTCGTCCTTGGCGCCGTACGGCTGGTCGCCGACTTCGAGGCGGCGCAGGTACTTGACCCAGCTCACGCCTTGCACGCCGGGCACCACCAGCCGCAGCGGATAGCCGTTTTCCGGGCGCAGCATCTCGCCGTTCTGCCCATAAGCGACGATCACTTCGCCGCTTTCGACCAGTTCCATCGGAATGGTGCGGGTCATCGACGAGCCGTCGGCGCCTTCGGCCAGCACGTAGCGGCCGCGCTTGTAATCGGCGCCGGCCATGTCGAGCAGCACCTTCAACGGCACGCCGGTGAATTCGCTGCAACTGAGCATGCCGTGCGTGTACTGACAGGTGGGCACTGCGACGTTGCCCCATTCCATGCCGGTATTGGCACCGCATTCGATGAAGTGGAAGCGGCTGACCGAGGGCAGCCGCATCAGTTCGTCGAGCGTGAACACCAGCGGCTTCTTGACGATCTTCTCTTCGCTGCCGTTGATCATCAGCCGGTGCTTGGATGGGTCGATGTCCCACCAGCCCTGGTGATGGCGCTCGAAATGCAGGCCGCTGGGCGTGACGATGCCGAACAGACTTTGCAAGGGCGCGAACGAGACCGAGGCCTGCGTGGTCTGCGTCAGACCCGGGCTGGGGCGGCGCTGCACGTTGGCTTCATACTTCGAAGGCTTGCCGTAGCCGTCGGTGACCACCGGCTGGCCCAGGCCCTTGCTGTGCGCAGGCAACTCGAGAATGTTCGGGTCGCCGCCTTCGGCAGGCACCGGGTTGGCCTGGCCATGCGCCACGGCAGCGCTGCCGCCGGCCAGTGCCGCGGCAAATGCGTTGCGGATGAAATCGCGGCGTCCGGCTTTGGCTTCGCGAAAGACGGTGCGTACGCCCTCGGTGCCGAGGAAATTCTCGGGGGCCTTGACCAGCCGACCCGAGTGTTGTTGCTCAGCGCTCACTGCTCCTCCAGATCCTTGTTTTGCGCGTATTGCTCAATAATCCATCAGGATATTAGTATTTTATTATTTTCTAAAATAATTGGAAAGATATTACGACGTTGTGAACTGTCGTAATACGGAGGGTTTTCCCGGGTGGGCGAAGGCGTTGCGCCCTGGGTGATCTTGCGGCGTTCCTGCGCGAGCAGTCTTAAGCGGGTTGGAACGCCGTCTTTCGCAGATAGAAATTGCCTGGGCGCTGCTGCCCGCGTAGTTTTCCCGTCTCTTCGGCAAGGCCGAAAACTCCAGACCGATCGCAGACGAGGAAGCAAGGTGAAACGAATTGTGGGCATCATCGCTCTGGCGATTTCCATCGGCATGCCTGCGGCTGCGCAGGCGCAACAGGCGGCCTCGTTCCCAGTCAAGCCGATCAAGCTGATCGTGCCGACCGGCCCGGGCGGCTCGATGGACCTGATGGCGCGTGCGGTAGCCGAAGAGGCCGGTCGCCGCCTCGGTCAGCCGATGGTGGTCGAGAACAAGCCCGGCGCCGGCAACACGATGGCTGCCGTGTCGATGCTGGCGGCCGAGCCCGACGGCTACACGCTGGGTCTGATCTCATGCGCCACGCTGAAACTGCCGCACGTGAGCAAATCGCAGTACGACCCGATGAAGGATCTGGTCTATATCTCGCGCATTTCGGATTTCGCGCTGATCGTCGCCGTGCGCGCCGATTCGCCGCTGAAGTCGATGGCCGATCTGGTGCAGCAGTCCAAGTCCACCAAGGGCTTGTTCTACGGCACGGCGGGCACCTACAACTCGCCGCACCTGGCCACCATCCGCCTGGCTGAAGCCAGCGGCGCGAAGCTGACCAACGTTCCCTACAAGGGCGACGCCGATGCCATTACCGCCTTGCTGACTGGCGACATCCAGTTCGTCGCGTCGTCGAACAGCGTGATCCCCTATATCCAGTCGGGCAAGCTGCGCGCGCTGGGCGTGTACGGCGAACGGCGGATCAAGGGTGTGCTCGATGCTACGCCGACGATGACTGAGCAGGGCATCGCCGTGGTGGAAACCTGCCCGTTCGGCATCATGGGGCCCAAGGGCCTGGCGACGGCGATAGTGGCCAGGCTCGATGCCGCATTCCAGTCTGCGGTGAACTCGCCGACAGTGAAGTCGGTGGCCGACAAGTTCGGTTTCGAGCCCGATTACCTCGAGTCGGCCGGCTTTGACCGCTGGGCGCGCCAGTCGTTCGAGGCCGATCGGGCCTTGTTCCGCAAGCTGGGCAAGAACCCGGAATAAGGGGCGAATCCCCGTCAGGCAGGCCTGATGGGGTTTTTTCTTCCCATGTTGGTATGACCTTTGTATAATAGACCAAACGATATGGCTCAAAACGACTGGAGACCTCCGATGAGTTCGATGTGGATCGATCTTCGTAAGGCCGACCACCGGCGCAGCGGCAAGCGCTATCGCACCCGCCTCATCGAGCAGGGGCGCGGGCCGGCTTTGATCATGCTGCACGGCACCGGCGGGCACGCCTTCGCCGAGACGCTGGATCAGCACAATCGCAACGTC
>JAFKGG010000380.1 GCA_017307915.1 Burkholderiales bacterium
TGATCTCGGTGCACAGGTTCGAGCTGTGCACGACGCCGACGTGCTGCTGCGGCGAGCGCACGTTGCACGGATCCTTGAACGTGATCCACGGATGACCGGTTTCGAACAGCATCGACAGCATCCGCCGCCACAGGTTCACCGCCGGTATCTTCTTGAACAGCTTCAGCTCGCCGCTGGCGGCGCGCGCCTCGTAGCGCAGGTAGGCTTCCTCGAAGGCCTTGCCGTACTTGTCGTGCAGGTCGGGGCAATCCGACGGCGAGAACAGCGTCCACTCGGCGTTTTCCATCACGCGCTTCATGAACAGGTCCGGAATCCAGTTCGCGGTGTTCATGTCGTGCGTGCGGCGCCGGTCGTCGCCGGTGTTCTTGCGCAGCTCCAGGAATTCTTCGATGTCGAGGTGCCACGATTCCAGGTAGGCGCAGACGGCGCCCTTGCGCTTGCCGCCCTGGTTCACGGCCACTGCCGTGTCGTTGACCACCTTCAGGAACGGCACCACGCCCTGGCTCTTGCCGTTGGTGCCACGGATGTGGCTGCCCAGCGCGCGCACCGGCGTCCAGTCATTGCCCAGGCCGCCGGCGTATTTGGCCAGCAGCGCGTTTTCCTTGATCGCCTCGTAGATGCCGTCGAGGTCGTCGGACACCGTGGTGAGATAGCACGACGACAGCTGCGAGCGCTGCGTGCCCGAGTTGAACAGCGTCGGCGTCGAGCTCATGAAGTCGAACTTCGACAGCAGCTGGTAGAACTCGATGGCGCGCGCTTCGCGGTCGATCTCGTTCAGCGACAGGCCCATCGCGACGCGCATGAAGAAAGCCTGCGGCAGCTCGATGCGCACTTCGTCGACGTGCAGGAAGTAGCGGTCGAACAGCGTCTGCAGGCCCAGGTACGAGAATTGCAGGTCGCGATCGGCCTGCAAGGCTTCGCCCAGGCGCTTCAGATCGAACTGCTGCAGCTTGTCGTCGAGCAGGCCGGCTTCGATGCCGCGCTTGATGAACAACGGAAAATATTCGGCATAGCGGGTGCGCATCGCTTCCTGCGGCACTTCCTCGCCCAGCACTTCGCGGCGGATCGTGTGCAGCAGCAGCCGTGCGGTGACCTGGCTGTAGGCCGGATCTTTCTCGATCAGCGCGCGCGCCGACAGGATGGCCGACTTGTGCACCTCTTCGAGCGGCACGCCGTCGTACAGGTTCTTCACCGTCTCGCCGAGCACGGCGTCGACGCTGACCACCTCACCCAGGCCGGCGCAGGCTGAGCCGATCAGCGCGCGCAGCGTTTCCAGGTCGAGCGGCTTGCGCAGGCCGGCGTCGGTGACGTGCAGCGTCGGGCGCTCGGCCTCGACACGCTCCTTGGCCTTGGCGGCGCGCTCTTGCGCGCGGCGCTCGCGATACAGCACGTAGGCGCGGGCCACTTCGTGCTCGCCGGAACGCATCAGCGCCAGCTCGACGTGATCCTGGATGTCTTCGATATGGAAGGTGGCGCCGCCGGGCTTGCCGCGCACCAGTGCGGCCACCACGCCGCGGGTCAGCTGCTCGACCAGCTCGCGCACGCGCGCCGAGGCCGCACCCTGCCCGCCGTTGACGGCCAGGAAGGCCTTGGTCACCGCGATCGCGATCTTGCCCGGTTCGAAGCCGACCACCGAGCCGTTGCGGCGGATGACCTTGAAGTCGGCCAATTGCGTCGCAAACTGCTGATTGAATGCCGCGGCCGTGGCCGACGCATCGGTCGTCCCTGCCGACGGGGAATAGGGGGTCGGGGTCGATTGCGCTTTTTCAGCGACCCATTGCATGAGCACTTCCTCCGAGAGACGTTGCTTGACGAGCCCCCGCGGCGGCGCGGGAACAACTGATCGAGAGAGTTCGGGGCAGAACGCGCGCCGACGGCGGGGTCTGCAGGAACACTAGATATAGTGGGGTGAACCGGGAACGGGACCAATTCTAGTGGTTGCTCGGGGGCTCGGCAAGCTCGACGCGCACCTTGCGATGCACATCGGCCGGAAAGCCGCGAACTTGCTGGGCATCAAATTGCAAAGCTCGAATCCATGCGGCTTCGCGGGCCAAATCACCGCGCGACACGCATGAATACGCGTGATCAACCGCGTTGCGCGGCTGCCGCAGTCGCTACACTCTCAATAGGGTCGCACCAGACCGTATGCTTGTGGCAACGCCAACACACGCGGCCAATCGAACCGCGGCCCTGGGTCGGTCTTGCGATCCGGCGCGATGTCGCTGTGGCCGGCCAGCCAGCGCAACGGGTGGCGCTCGCGCAGCATGGCGATGAGCCGCGCCAGTCGCCGATACTGCGGCTCGGTGAAACGATGCTCACCATCGCCTTCGAGCTCGACGCCGATCGAAAAATCGTTGCAGCGTTCGCGCTCGCCGAAACGCGATACGCCGGCGTGCCAGGCGCGCGCGTCGGTGCCGACGAACTGCAGCAGCTCGCCACGGCGGCGGATCAGGAAATGCGAGGACACGCGCAGGCCGCTCAGCGGGGCGAATGCGGGATGCTCATCGGCATCCAACCGGTTGGTAAACAATCGCTCGACGGCATCGCCGCAGAAGCGGCCGGGCGGCAGGCTGATGTAATGGATGACGAGCAGATCAATCTCGATGCCGGGCGGGCGCTCGTCATGATTGGGTGATGGCACGTGCCGCGCGCGCCTCAGCCAGCCTGGGGCATCGGGGAGCCAGTCTGCGGGGGGGCTGCGATCGGGGGTCACGGGGCTGGGCGCTTGAGAGAAGTGGGTGATCTGCTGGCGTGTTGCAGATTGGGCCGGCGGGGGTGGCTGTCGTGCGTGCGGCAGATAGAACGGACGAAGACGTGGGGCTCGCATGCGACAAGCTGGCGTGCGAAGGCGTGGGCGAGGTGGGGTGGCGGAGTAACCGCTTGCCCCCCGCTACGCGGGGGGTGCCCTGCGGTGCTCGGCCTGATGGCCCCGCGGCATGACTCGCTCCGCGCCCTGCGGGCGCTGCGCTCAAACAGATGCCGCGAGTCAGAAGCACGAGGCGCGCTGCGCGCGCGGGCCACCAGGCCTGCGCTCCTCGGCTGCGCAGATACCCCGCCACCCCACCTCGCCCACGCCTTCGCCGATACAACGGTGGACTGCAATGAACACACCATCAGTCGCGTGATGACGTGATGGGGTTGTCCGCTCGAAATCCTGGCCCGATACTTGATTACGTCAATCAATTGGACTCGTGGCAGGACTTCTTGTTCGCCTATCCCCGGTTCGACTAGTAGGGCTATGAACAATCTGCGATCAATCGACGTGTGTTTCGTCGAAAACAGCCCAAGTTTGTTGCGCGGCGGGTGGTGAGGGGTTTGGCGCGCTGTTTGCGGCGCCGAGCAGCGCAGTCTTGGGGCTGGCGCGCGCAGCGCGCTTCGTACTTCTGACTCGCGGCATCTGTTTGAGCGCAGCGCCCGCAGGGCGCGGAGCGAGTCATGCCGCGCAGCCCCAAGGCGAGCAGCGCAGGGCAGCCCGCCCGTAGGGCGGGCCGCCGCGATCAGCGCGCCAAACCCCTCACCACCCGCCGCGCCGCGCCAAACCTGCGCATGCCACTCCCCGTGCGAACACCCTCGAACCAACCCACCGACAATGCACCCGACATCTACGAAGGCACCCACACCGCGCATCATCTAGAACGTATAACCCGTCTTCACCGCCCGCTGCTCGATCCGTTCGATCAGCCGCGTCAGTGCGTCGAATTCGCCGTAGCGGCGCGTCACCGGCAGAACGTAGTTCAGCACGCGCGGCATGTCGGCCAGGTAGCGATCCTTGCCGTCGCGGTGGCACAGGCGGGCGAAGATGCCCAGGACCTTCAGGTGGCGCTGCAGCCCCATCCATTCGAAATCGCGATAGAACAGCGAGAAGTCGGCATCGACCGGCAGGCCGCGCCGGCGCGCCGCTTCCCAGTAGCGTGCCGCCCAGTCGATCTGCTGCGCTTCGGGCCAGTCGATGTAAGCGTCGCGCAGCAGCGACACCAGGTCGTAGGTGATCGGGCCATAGACCGCGTCCTGAAAATCGAGCACGCCTGGGTTGTCGCTGCCGGCCAGCACCATCAGGTTGCGCGAATGGTAGTCACGGTGCACGAACACGCGCGGCTGCGCCAGATTGTTGGCCAGCAGCTTCTCGAATACCGCGGCCAGCTGCTGCTCTTCGGTGGGGCTCAAGGTGATGCCGCGATGCCGCGCCACGTACCATTCCGGATACAGCTTGAGCTCGCGTTCGAGCAGCGCGCGATCGTAGTCGGGAAAAACGCCCGGCCGGCTGGCTGCCTGCAGGTCGACCAGGCACCTGATCGCGTCGCGATACAGTGCGTCGGCCTGCGGGGTGGCGAGCTGCGACAGGTAGGTGGTCGAGCCGAAATCGTCCAGCAACAGAAAGCCGCGGTCGAGATCGGCCGCCAGCACGGTCGGCACCCTCACGCCGGCGGTGGCAAACGCGCCGGCGGCGGCCACGAACGGGCGGCAGTCTTCCATCGGCGGCGGCGCATCCATCGCGATCACGCTGCGGGCGCCAGCGCCGGGGTCGGCGCAATCGATGCGGAAGTAGCGGCGAAAGCTGGCGTCGTCGGAGGCCGGACGCAGCGTGGCGGGCAGCAAGGCCGGCGGCGTGGGCAGCGCCGGTTGCTGCGAGGCCGGTGAAGCAAGCGAATCGAGCCAGCCGCGCAGCTCGGCCAGCCGAAGGTCTTCGGTATCGGGTGTCATGAAGGGGGCGGCAATGCAGCCCCGTATAATAGTCCACCGCCGTTCGAGCTTCGGCATCCACCCCCGGTGCGGCACCGCCCGGGTCCAATCCGTCCACCTCGCGATTTCCCGCGCGACGAATGCGCCGGCCCAGCATCCGACCGACCCTCGCGCCGTTGTTCCGTGTTGCCACCGTGCTGATGCTGGGGGCCGCTGCCGGCCTGCCTGTCGGCCATGCCGCTGGGACTGCTGGTGACGCTGGCGCCACCAGGGCCGCCGATACAGCTGGCTATGTCGAGCCTGATGGCGCCGGCGTACGCCTGAAGCTCGACCCGGCCCTGAGCGAAGAACGCGCCGAGATCACCGAAGGCCGGCCCGTCTATGCGCGCGGCCAGCGCCTGTACGGCCGCGCCGAACGCGAAACCACGCTGGAAGGCGACGCCGAGCTGCGCCGTTCCGGCACCGTCGTGCGCGGCGACCGCATCACCTACTACGAGGCCGACGACGAAGTGATCGGCGTCGGCAACGTCAGGATCACGCGCCAGGGCAACGTCTTTACCGGCCCGCAACTGCAACTGAAGATCGACACCAATGAAGGTTGGTTCGACTCGCCCAGCTACTACCTGCCCGCCTACGGCGGGCGCGGCCGGGCCAGCCGTGTCGATTTCCTCGGCCCGGAGATGATGCGGCTGAATCAGGCCAGCTACACCACCTGCGAGCCCGACAACCCCGACTGGATCCTGCTCACCGATACGATGACGATCGACCAGACGCAGGGCGAGGGCACCGGCCGCTCGGCGCGTCTGTACTTCAAGGGCATCCAGATCCTGGGCGCGCCGGTATTCGCATTTCCGCTGTCCGATGAACGCAAGAGCGGCTTCCTGCCGCCGTCGCTGTCGATCAATTCGCGTACCGGCGGCGAGATCGTCGTGCCGTATTACTGGAACATCGCGCCCAACCGCGACCTGACGCTGTACCCGCGGCTGAGCATGCGCCGCGGCCTGCAACTGGGCGCCGAGTTCCGCTATCTTGAGCCGAGCTTCTTCGGCCGCGTTGCGTTCGACTGGAACCCGAAGGATCTGAAAACCGATTCCAGCCGTTACTACTTCAACCTGACCAACCGCTTTTCGAACTGGGCCGGCTGGGATGGCGGATGGGACATCCGCGGCGTATCCGACGACAACTACTTCGTCGACTACTCGCGCTCGATCCTGTCCAGCGCCGAGCGCGTCCTGCCGCGGCAGATCTTCGCCACGCGTTCGCTCGGCCAGGACTGGACGGCACTGGTCAACGTGCAGAAGTGGCAGTCGATCCTCGATGCGCGCCCGGGGCCCTACGAGCGCGTGCCGCAGGTGCAGCTTCGCAACATCAAGCGCGGCGTGGCCGGCTTCGACATCGACACGACCCTCGACGCCACGCAGTTTGCCGCGCCGCTGCCGAGCATGGTGCAGGGCTGGCGGCTGGTGGCCAATCCGCAGGTCAGCTATCCGATCGTGCGGCCCGGCTGGTTCATCGTGCCCAAGGCCTTGCTGCACCTGAGCAGCTATCAGCTCGACAACCCCGGGGCGTTTCCCGATTCGGTGCACCGTGTCGTGCCCACGCTGTCGATCGACAGCGGCCTGGTGTTCGAGCGACCAGCACGCTTTTTCGGCCGCGACGTGACGCAGACGCTCGAACCGCGGCTGTTCTATGCGCGCACGCCGTATCGCGACCAATCGCGCATCCCGGTGTTCGACACCACGGTGGCCGACTTCAATTTCGCGCAGCTGTTTTCCGAGAACACCTTCATCGGCAACGACCGCATCGCCGACGTCAACCAGCTCACCGCCGCTGCCGTCTCGCGGCTGATCGACCCCGACAGCGGCGCCGAACGCCTGCGCTTCGCAGTCGGCCAGCGCATCTATTTTTCCGAACAGCGGGTGGCGATCCCGGGCGTTCCGCCGCGCACCGACGAGCGATCCGACCTGCTGCTGGCGGCTTCCGGCGATCTGGGCCGCGGTATGAGCTTCGATACCGGCTTGCAGTACAGTTTCGAGAATTCGAAGATTCCGCGCGTCAGCCTGCTATGGCGCTACCTGCCGCCCGATGGCCGAATCCTGAACGTCGGCTTGCGCTATCGGCGCGACGAGCTCGGTCAGCTCGACACGTCGTGGCGCTGGCCGGTGGCGCCGCGCTGGACGGCGCTGGGGCGGCTGAACTATTCGTTCCTCGACAAAGGCGTCGATCCGATCAGCCGCATTCCCAACGAGCGCGGCGTCATCGAGGCGGTGTTGGGCTTCGAATACAGCGCGTGCTGCTGGGGAACGCGCTTCGTCGTGCAGCGGTTCCAGACCGCACAGGGCCAGGCGACGACGGCGTTCTTCATCCAGCTCGAACTGAAGGGGGTCGCCCGGATCGGCTCCGACCCGTTTGATATATTGCGCAGGAACATTCCCGGCTATCGGTTGCCCAACGATCGGCCTGAGGTGCCTTCCCGCTATTTCGGCTACGAGTGATGCTTCGTAATCTGCTGTCAGGTCTTGTCACTGCGGTCGCGCTGAGTCTGGTGCTGCCGGCGGCGATCGCGCAACGCGCGCCGGTCGTCGAAGTCGACCGAATCGTCGCGGTCGTCAACAGCGAAGCGATCACGGCGCGCGAGCTGGCGCTGCGCATCGACATCGCACAGCGTCAGCTCCGGCGGCAGAACATCGAACTGCCGCCGCACGATGCGCTGGAAAAGCAGGTGCTGGAACGCATGATCGTCGACCGTGCGCAGATGCAGCAGGCGCGCGACCTGGGCATTCGCATCGAGGAAGCGCAGCTCGACCGTGCGCTCGCCGGGCTGGCGCAGGAAAACCGGCTGACGCTGACGCAACTGCGCGAGCGCGTCGAGCGCGACGGCAACAGCTTCGAGCGTTTCCGTGAAGACCTGCGCGATGAAATGACCCGCCAGCGGCTGCGCGAACGCGAGATCGATTCCAAGATCCAGATCGGCGAGGCCGACGTCGACGCGTTCCTGGCTGCGCACAAAGACGGCAACGCCGCCGACAGCGAGCTGCACATCGCGCAGATCCTGTTGCGCCTGCCGGAAGGGGCTACCGCCGAACAGATCGAGCGGCAGCGTGCCCGCGCCGAAGAACTCGAGCGCCAGTTGCAGCGCGGCGCCGATTTCGGCCGCTTGGCGGCGTCGTTTTCCGATGCTCCCGAGGCGATGAGCGGCGGCAGCCTCGGCTGGCGCTCGCCCGAGCGTTACCCGCAGTTGTTCGTCGATGCCGTGAGCAAGCTGCGCCCCGGGCAAGTGGCGGCGGTGTTGCGCAGCCCGGCTGGCTTTCACATCCTGCGGCTGGTCGATCGTCGCTCGGCGTCGGCGCCGCAGCTGTCGGGCGCGCCGGTGACGCAGACGCATGCGCGCCACATCCTGATCCGCCCGAACGAACTCGTCACCGAAGCCGAGGCGCTGCGGCGCCTGAACGAGATCAAGCAGCGCGTCGAAGGCGGCAACGGCGATTTTGCCGAGCTGGCGCGCCAGTATTCGGCCGACGGCAGCGCCGGGCGTGGCGGTGATCTGGGTTGGGTCTACCCTGGCGATACGGTGCCCGAATTCGAGCGCGCTATGGATGCGCTGCAACCCGGTCAGATCAGCGATCCGGTGCGCACACCGTTCGGCCTGCACCTGATCCAGGTGATCGAGCGTCGCACCGACGAAGCCTCGCCCGATCGCGTGCGGCAGGCGGCGCGGCAGGCGCTGCGCGAGCGCCGCATCGAAGAAAACTACGAAGACTGGCTGCGCCAGCTTCGCGATCGCACCTACGTCGAGTACAAGCTCGAGTAAGCGCGCCGCCGCCGCGCTCGGTTCGACACCGATGAATCCCGCCCGGCCGGTCGACGGCCATCAGGCCCGCAAGCGTTTCGGCCAGCATTTCCTGGCCGACGTCTCGGTCATCGAGGCGATCGTCGCCGCGATCGCGCCGCGTCCGGGGCAATCCATCGTCGAGATCGGCCCCGGCCTGGCGGCCCTGACGACGGCGTTGTTGGCGCGCATCGAGCATCTGCATGCGATCGAGATCGACCGCGATCTGGCCGCCCGGCTGCGGCGCCGCTGGGGACCGCAGCGGTTGAGCCTGCACGAGGCCGACGCGCTGGCCTTCGATTTCGCGGGGCTGGCGGCGCAGATCGGTGCTGCTGGTGCCGATGGTGCGGCCGGCGTTACCGATGCTGGTGCTGGTGCTGGTGCTGGTGCTGGTGCTGGTGCTGGTGCCGCGCCGGCCCGGCTGCGCGTGGTCGGCAACCTGCCGTACAACATCTCCAGCCCACTGCTGATCCACTTGCTGTCGTTTCGCGGCTGCATCATCGATCAGCACTTCATGCTGCAAAAGGAAGTGGTCGATCGCATCGTCGCCGAACCGGGCGGCGCTGATTACGGCCGCCTGTCGGTGCTGTTGCAGGCGTTCTACGAGGTGGAGTCGCTGTTCGTCGTACCGCCCGAAGCCTTCGATCCGCCGCCGCGCGTCGATTCGGCTGTGGTGCGGATGATCGTGCGCGAAGACCCGCCGCTGGCCGATCCGCAGCCGCTGCAGCAGATCCTGGCGGCGGCCTTTGCGCAGCGCCGCAAGATGCTGCGCAAGACGCTGCTGCCCTGGCTGGCCGAGCGCGGTGTCGCCGCTGACGATATCGACGCCACGCAGCGTGCTGAAGATCTGCCGGTGGCGCTCTGGATCGATCTGGCCCGGCGTCTGGCCGCGTCGCGCGATTGACGATCGCGCCGATTCGGCGCAGAGTGGGTCGCCTGTGCTTGGCTCCGGCTCGATAGCCATCATCGACGCACGAGGCCAGCCGCCACTCCAGCGATCCCTTCGTCCGGAGGTGCCATGGACGACGCTGCCCCGAAGCTGCAATCCGCGGGCGAAGCGGAGGTGTCCTTGCCGACGCGCCTGCTCCATACGGGTTGCATTCTGTGTGCGCTATTGATGGCCGCGATGCTCGCGGCCAACGTCGGCGCCGTGTTGACGCAAGACGAGCTCAAGGTGCTGCTGCTGCGGCAATGGGTGCTCACGCCGGGCCTGTTCCTGCTGAACCTGCTGCTGCTGGCGGTGTTGATCCTGGCCAAGACCTTGCGCCCCAGCGGCATACGCCGCCTGACGCGGCTCACCGAGCGGCTCTATTTCGTGCTGGCGATGACGGTGCTGGTACTGCTGCCGTCGGCGGTGCTGGGGTGGATGTGGGCGTCGCGGTTGCAGCCGGTGTCGGGGGCGGTCGCCACTTCGTCGGTCGAGGCGCTGGCGCAGCTAATGGTGTTGCTGCTGATGTGGCGTAATGCGCTTGATGCGGCGCGTCTTCGCGTCTGATGCGGGCAGCGCCCAAGGCTCGGGTGAGGGGCCGGTCTGAACTTGCGCGTTATTGCGGCCGGCGTTCGATCAGCTCGATCTTGTAGCCATCGGGATCCTGCACGAACGCGATGACGGTATTGCCGCCCTTGACCGGCCCAGCCTCCCGCGTCACCGCCCCGCCAGCTTCGCGAATACGCTGACAGGCCGCCGCCGCATCAGGCACCTCGATCGCGATATGACCATAGGCGCCACCCATCTCATAGTGGTCAACGCCATAGTTGTAGGTCAGCTCCAGCACGGCCTGATCGGTTTCGCTGCCAAAGCCGACGAAGGCCAGCGAATACTTCTGGTCGGGTCGGTCGGTGGTGCGCAGCAGCTGCATGCCCATCACCTTGGTATAGAAATCGATCGAGCGCTGCATGTCGCCGACGCGCAGCATGGTGTGCAGAATCCTCATCGCGGCCTCCTGGTCGTTTCGATTGGCGGTTGGCGCGCCCGAGCTTCAGCCCACCGGCATATCTTCCGGAAAATCGCGCAGCCAGGTGCGTGCCCGCTCAAAATCGGGAAACAGATCCCCCACCGTCGACCAGAAGCGCGGCCCATGGTTGAGCTCGCGCAGATGCGCCAGCTCGTGCGCAATCACGTAATCAACGATGTCGAGCGGGAAGTGCACCAGCCGCCAGTTCAGGCGGATGGCGCCGTCGGGCGTACAGCTACCCCAGCGCGTGCGCGCCGAAGACAGGGCCCAGCGCGTCGGCGCGCGGCCCAGCCGCTGCGCGAAGATCGGCAGGCGTTCGGCGAACACTTCGCGCGCGCGTTCCTGCAGCCAGGCCTGCACGCGGTCTTTCAACTGCTCGGCGCAGGCGTTCGGCGGCAGGCCCACGATCAGGCGGCTTTCGTCGCGCACCACGTCGCGCGCGCCGTCGCGCACTTCCAGCGTCAGGGTCTGACCGAGAAAGCGCAGCGGCGCGCCGTGTTCCCAGCGCACCGTCATGCGTTCGCGGCGCGCTTCGTGCGCGCGCCATTCGACCAGCTTGCGCACGATCCAGCGCGCTTTTTCCTGCAGCGCGCGTTCGATCTCGGCCAGCGTGACCCAGCGCGGTGCGGTGACGCGCAGGCCGCGATTGTCGATGACGAAGCCGATCGTGCGGCGGCGCGATCGGCGCAGCTCGTACTGCACCGGCTGCTCGCACAACCAGACGCTGCGCGAACCGTCGGCGCTGCGTTTCGGCGCCGACGGCGTGGGCGTCGGCACCGTGTCGAACAAGGGCAGGCTCAATTGCAGCGCTGCATCGGCTGCACCGGGCCTGGGATGGGCGTTGGGCGTGTTTCGGCGTTTCAAGCGGTCTCGTGCTCCGTCGCGACGGTAGCGGGTCCGGCGTGGCGATACAGATGCGGACTGAGTCTGCGCATCTCGGATTCTATCCAGGCTTCGACTTCCGTGTTCAATCTTTCGGTGGTCTTGCCCGCGCTTTCGATCGGCTTGCCGATCGACACGGTGATCAGGCCCGGATATTTAAGGAATGATTTGCGCGGCCAGCACTCGCCCGAGTTCACCGCGATCGGCACCACCGGCGTGCCGGTGCGCACCGCCAGCCGTGGGCCGCCGCTCTTGTACCTGCCTTGCGAGCCGGCCGGCGTGCGCGTGCCTTCGGGGAACATGATGATCCAGCGCCCCTCGGCGAGCTTGCGCGAGCCTTGCCGCACCACGTGCTCGAACGCATCGGTGCCGCGCCGCCGGTCGATGTGGATCATGCTCAGCAGCCCGATGCCCCAACCGAAGAACGGCACGAACAGCAGCTCGCGCTTGAACACGAAGCACAGCTCGCGCGGCATGTAGGCCGGATAGAAGAAGGTCTCCCACGTCGATTGATGCTTCGACAGCAGGATCGCCGGCCCATCGGGCAGGTTCTCGGCGCCGATGACGCGATAGCGGATGCCGAGGATCCAGCGCGCCGCCCAGATGATCAGTGCCGGCCAGCCGGCGGTGAGCCGGTAGCGCCAGTGCAGCGGCAGCGGCGCCCACAGCAGGCAGGCCAGCGCGTACGGAATCACCGTCACGATCTGGAACAGCAGAAACAGGGCGGAGCGCAGCGCGAGCATCGCGTCAATGGCCGTTGCGACTCAGGGCGCCAGCTCGGCGGCCACCGCGGCCAGGTCGACGCGCACCACGGTGTCGGGCGGCAGATCGCCTTTCTTCATCGTGGCCTGGCCCTTGCCGGTCAGCACCAGCACCGGCCGGCAGCCGGCCGCATGCGCCGCTTGCAGGTCGCGCAGATGATCGCCGATCGCGTGCACTTCGGCTGGTGCGGCGCGAAAGCGTTGCAGGATCTCGAGCAACATGCCCGGCTTGGGCTTGCGGCAGGCGCAGCCGGCGTCGGGCCCATGCGGACAGAAGAACACCGCATCGATGCGCCCGCCCGCGGCGGCCACCGCCTGCTGCATCTTGGCATTGATGCGGCCCAGCGTGGCCAGGTCGAACAGCCCGCGCGCCACGCCTGATTGGTTGGTGGCGACCACAACCCGATAGCCGGCCTTGCACAGCCGCGCGATCGCTTCCAGGCTGCCGGGCAGCGGCCGCCACTCGTCGGGGTTCTTGATGAAGGCGTCGCTGTCGTGATTGATGACGCCGTCGCGGTCGAGAATGATCAGCTTCACGATGGTGGGCTCGGCGGCTCGGTAACGGGCTTGGCGGCTCAGGCCGACAGCCGCGAGATGTCGGCGACGCGGTTCAGCAGATGGCGCAGCCCCGACAGCAGCGCCAGCCGGTTCGAGCGTACGTTCGGGTCATCGGCCATCACCATCACCTCGTCGAAGAAGCGGTCGACCGGTTGCCGCATCTGCGCCATCAGCGTCAGCGCGGCGGTGAAATCCTGCGCGTTCATCCGTGCGTCGACCTGCGGGCGCAGTTCGTCGATGCGCGCGGCCAGTGCCTGCTCGGCGGGCTCGGTCAGCAGCGCCCGATCGATTGCGTCGCCGACGAAGCCATCGGCCTTACGCAAGATGTTGGCGATGCGCTTGTTGGCGGCGGCCAGCGCCTCGGCTTCAGGCAGCTTGCCGAACGCGCGCACCGCTTCGAGCTGCGCCGGCACCTGGGCCAGATGCGCGGGCTGCTGGTCGACCACGGCGGCCACTTCCTGCACCGAGAAACCGCGTTCGCGCAGATAGCCCGACAGCCGTTCGTAGATGAACTGTTCCAACTCGGTGCGTGCCGGCTTGATGCGATCGCCGAAGGCGGCGAACGCGGCATCGAGCAGGGCGTCGAGCCGCAGGTCGAGCCGCTTTTCGATCAGCATGCGCACCACGCCCAGCGCATGGCGGCGCAGCGCGAACGGGTCTTTGTCGCCGGTGGGCAACTGACCGATGCCGAACAGGCCGGCCAGCGTTTCGAGCTTGTCGGCCAGCGCCAGCACGGTGCCGGTCTCGCTGGCCGGCAGCGCATCGCCGGCAAAGCGAGGCTGGTATTGCTCGGTGAGCGCACGCGCCACCGCGTCGGGCTCGCCGTCGTGCCGCGCGTAATAGGTACCCATCACGCCTTGCAGCTCGGGGAACTCGCCGACCATGCCGGTGAGCAGGTCGGTCTTGGCCAGCAGCGCGGCGCGGTCGGCCAGCGCGGCGTCGGCGCCCAGCAGCTTGGCGCTTGCACGCGCGATCGCACGCACGCGTTCGACGCGCTCGCCTTGCGTACCCAGCTTGGCGTGATAGACGACGCTGGCCAGTTTCGGCACGCGCTCGGCCAGCGGCGTTTTCAGATCCTGCTCGAAGAAGAAGCGCGCATCGGCCAGCCGCGGGCGCACCACGCGCTGGTTGCCGTCGATGATGAAGTGCGGATCGGCCACCGCCATGTTCGACACGATCAGGAACTTCGGCAGCAGCTTGCCCTGTGCGTCGAACAGCGGAAAATACTTCTGGTTGGTGCGCATCGTCAGGATCAGGCATTCCTGCGGCACCTGCAGAAACTCGTGCTCGAACTCGCCGACGTAGACGGCGGGCCACTCGACCAGCGCCGTGACTTCTTCCAGCAGCGGCACGACCTGGGTTTCGTCGCCCAGCGAGGCCTGCAAGGCTTGCGCGCGCTCGCGCAGCATCGCGTCGATGCGTGCGCGGCGCGCTTCGAACGAGGCGATCACACGGCCGCGCGTTTCCAGCAGGCTTTCGTATTGGCCGGCGTCGGCGATGTCGATCGAGCCTTCCGACTGGAAGCGATGGCCGTGCGTGCTGCGTCCCGATTGCAGGCCCAGTACCGAGGCAGGCACGACGCGCTCGCCGTGCAGCACGATCAGCGCGTGCGCCGGCCGCACGAAGCTCACCGTGGTGTGGCCGTCGGCGAGCTGGTATTGCATCAGCTTCGGAATCGGCAGCTTGGCCAGCGCCTGCGTGATCACCGGCGAGATCGCCTCATCGAGCGACTCACCGGTCACCGTGCTCTGAAAATAGAAGCACTCCTGCTTGCCGTCGCTGGCGCGGGTGAGCTGATCGATGCGGGCGCCTTGCTTCTCGGCCCATTTGATCAGCGCCTGCGTCGGCTGGCCGGCGGCATCGAGCCCGACCTTCAGCGACGGGCCTTTCAGTTCGACCTGCCGATCGGCGGCGCGCACCGGCACGCCGGCCACGCGCACGGCCAGCCGGCGCGGCGAAGCGAAACCATCGATGCGTGCGTCGGACGCGGCCAGCCCGCGCGCGCGCAAGCCTTCGACGATGGCGGAGCAGAAGGATTCGCCCAGGCGCTTGAGCGCCTTGGGCGGCAGTTCCTCGGTGAACAGTTCGACCAGCAGGGAAGCGCTCATCGCAGACTCAGGCGGCAGTGACCAGGGTCGATGCGGCCCCGTTCGTCTTGACCATCGGAAAACCCAGCCGCTCGCGGGCATCGTAATAGGCTTGCGCCACGGCGCGCGCCAGCGCGCGCACGCGGCCGATGTAGGCGGCACGCTCGGTCACGGAGATGGCGCCGCGCGCATCGAGCAGGTTGAAGGTATGCGAGCACTTCATCACCATCTCGTAGGCCGGCAGCGCCAGCTCGGCGCGGATCAGCCGCGCCGCTTCGGCCTCGTATTCGTCGAAATGGCGGAACAGCATCTCGGCGTTCGAATGCTCGAAGTTGTATTTGGACTGTTCCACCTCGTTCTGGTGGAACACGTCGCGATAGGTGACGCCGTCGGTCCAGACCAGGTCGTAGATGCTCTCGACGCCTTGCAGGTACATCGCCAGCCGCTCGATGCCGTAGGTGATCTCGCCGGTGATCGGCTGGCACTTCAGCGAGCCCACTTCCTGGAAGTAGGTGAACTGCGTCACTTCCATGCCGTTCAGCCACACTTCCCAGCCCAGGCCCCAGGCGCCCAGCGTCGGTGATTCCCAATCGTCTTCGACGAAGCGCACGTCGTTGACGCTGGTGTCGATGCCCAGCGCCTGCAGCGAGCCGATGTACAGGTCGAGGATGTTCGGCGGCGACGGCTTGAGCACCACCTGGTATTGGTAGTAGTGCTGCAGCCGGTTCGGGTTGTCGCCGTAGCGGCCGTCTTTGGGCCGGCGCGACGGCTGCACGTAGGCAGCCCGCCAGGGCTCGGGCCCGATCGCGCGCAGGAAGGTGGCGGTATGAAAAGTACCGGCGCCGACTTCCATGTCGTAGGGTTGCAGCAGGGCGCAGCCTTGGCTGTCCCAGTACGCCTGCAGCCGCAGGATCACTTGCTGAAAGCTGAGCATAGGGCCGAGGGGGCTGGAAAAGGCGACATTCTAGCGGGTTCGCGCGCGCTGACCGTGTTTGCGCGCGGTGTTTTGCCGTGTGGCCGGCTCAATGCAGGTCGCCGGCTCGATGCATGCGGGCCCTGCGCTGCGCGCGGCGATCGGCGAGCAGCCCGGCGGCGAGCAAGGTGAGGGCGAGCGCCGCCGGCAGCAATACCGCGGCGCGGGAGAACGGCGTCATGCCGTCAGCGCCTTCGACGCTGACGGCGAGTGCGCCCACCGTGTATGCCGGCAACTGGCCGATCACGCGGCCGCGCGCATCGATCGCCGCGGTGACGCCGGTGTTGGTCGAGCGCAGCATCGGCCGCGCGAACTCGATGGCGCGCATCCGCGCGATCTGCAGATGCTGCGGCAGCGCGTGCGAATCGCCGAACCATGCAATATTGCTGACGTTGACCAGAATCGTCGCGCCGTCGCGCACCTGCTGCGCCAGTTCTTCACCGAACAGGTCTTCATAGCAGATGTTGAACGCGATGCGCGCACCGGCCAGCGTCAGCGGCGGCTGGCGCGCGCCGCCGCGTGCGAATTCGCCCAGCGGAATGTTCATCATTCGCACGAACCAGCCGAAGCCCAGCGGAATGAACTCGCCGAACGGCACCAGGTGCCGCTTGTCGTAGCGCGTCGCGATCAGTCCCCGGCCATCGATCACGGCCACGCTGTTGGTCAGCCGCAGCGCCTGGGGCGCATCCGCGGACGGCGCCACCACCAGCGGCATGCCGATCGCGATCACGCCGCCGTGCCGCGCGGCGTGATCGGCCAGCGCCTCGGCCAGCGGTGCCGGCGTGGCGCTCCACGGCGTCGTCCACGCCGTTTCGGGCAGCACGGTGAGCTGGGCGGGTGCCTGCAATACCTGCTCGGTGTAGTGCTGCATCGAACGCAGGCTGCGTTCGCGATCGAACTTCATTTCCTGCGGCACGTTGCCTTGCAGAAGACGAACCGCTAGCGGTTTGCCGGCCGGTTCGACCCAGTCGATGCCGGCCAGCGCCACGCCGGCGGCCAGCGGCAGCAGCGCGCAGGCGAGGCCGCTCCATGAAGCGGCGCGGCGCGTCGCGGCAGCCCGCAGGACGAGCGCAAGACCGGCCGCGGCCAGCGCTGCCAGTGCGCTGATGCCGTAGACGCCCACCCACGGTGCAAAGCCGGCCAGCGGGCCGTCGACGTGTGCGTAGCCGATCGCCAGCCACGGAAAGCCGGTGAACAGATGGCCGCGCACCATCTCGGTGATGCCCCAGCCGCCGGCAAACAGCAGTGCGGTGCTGATGCCTGGCGCTGATTCGCGGGCGGTCGATTCAGGCTGGGCAGTGCCCGGCTGGGCCGTGCCCTGCCGGGCAGCGCCGATGTCGAGGGCATGGACCGCGAGCGCGCCGCGCCGGCGTAACGGCCATGCCGCCAGCAGCGAGACCAGCATCGGAAACAGCGCCAGATAAGCCGCAAAGGCCAGCAGCGCCAGCCCGGCCAGCGGCGCCGGCATGCCGCCGTAGCGATGCATGCTGATGTACAGCCACGAGACGCCAGCCAGGAACCAGCCCAGGCCGAAAGCGAAGCCCGACAGTGCCGCGCGCGCCGGCGCGTGCATGATCAGCAGTGGCAGCACGGCCAGCGCGGCCAGCTGCAGCCACCAGGCATCGAAGGGCGCGAACGCCGCCGCCTGCAAGGCGCCGGCGCCGAATGCAATGGCTGCGAAAATCAGCGCACCGCGCTTGCTTCTGCCACCCTGTCTGCCGTTGGGCCTTGGCGCAGGCCCGTATCCGGCCACGTGCTCGCGCGCCAAGCCGAGCGGCACCGGCTCAGGCCGCACGCGGGCCGGCGTCGGCATTGCCGAGCCGTTCGACCAGCAGCAACTGCGCCTGCCGTGCATCGGCGCGCAGCACGTCGAAGCGCAGTCCGCCGAACTCGACGCGCTCGCCGCGCCGCGGCACGCGCCGCAACTGCTCGGTGACCAGGCCGCCGATGGTGTCGAATTCTTCATCCGACAGCGTGGTGCCCATCACTTCGTTGAACTGGCCGATCTCGGTGATGCCGCGCACGCGGTAGCGCGCGCCGTGCTCGCCGGGTTCGACCGCGACGATGTGATCGCTTTCCTCGTCGAAATCGAACTCGTCTTCGATGTCGCCGACGATCTGTTCGAGCACGTCTTCGATCGTGATCAGGCCGGCTGTGCCGCCGTACTCGTCGACCACGATCGCCAGGTGGTTGCGGTTGGCGCGAAAATCGCGCAACAGCACGTTCAGCCGTTTCGATTCGGGGATGAACACCGCCGGCCGCAGCAGGTCGCGTACGTCGACGCTATCGTCGGTGTACAGCCGCAGCAGTTCCTTGGCATGCAGGATGCCCAATACGTTGTCGCGGTCGCCGGCCACGACCGGGAAGCGCGAATGCGCGGTTTCGATGACCCGCGGCACGAACTCGGCAGGCGACTCGGAGATGTCGATGACATCCATCTGGGCGCGTTGCACCATGATGTCGCGCGCCGACAATTCCGAGACTTGCAGCACGCCTTCGATCATCGACATCGCGTCGGCGTCGAGCAGCGATCGATCGTGCGCCTGGCGCAGCACGGCCAGCAGCTGTTCACGGTCATCAGGGACGCGCATCAGCAGCGCGGCGAGGCGTTCGAGCAGCGGCTTGCGATGGTCGCCGCCCGAAGAAGCGTCGGACATGGGCAAAAACGGGAGTCTGTCTGCGATTCAGGATACCCGAAGCGTGCCGCCGCTGCCAATCGCCGGCGGCGGGCGTGATCGGGCATGCTGCTCAGCGGTACCGTGCCGGGGAAGGCTTGCGCGGCGAGCCGGCCGGCGCGTCGCGATACGGATCGGCGATGCGAAAGCGCGCCAGCCGCCGCACTTCCTCGGCTTCCATCTGCTGCGCTTCGTCGGGGGTTTCATGATCATGGCCGCCGGCGTGCAACACGCCGTGCATCACCAGATGCGCCAGATGGTCGCGCAACGTCTTGCCTTGCTCGCGCGCTTCGCGGCGTAGCACCGGCAGGCACAGCACGATGTCGGCGCGCAGCACGCCGTCGCCGACGTCGTCGTAGCAAAAGGTCAGCACGTTGGTGGCGTAGTCGCGATGCCGGTACGCGGCGTTCAGCATGCGGCCTTCGTGCGCGTCCACGAAGCGCAGCGTCAGCGCCGCATCGGCGTCGAGCGCGGCGGCCACCCAGCGGCGCAGTTGCGTGCGCGATACCGGCAGCTCGCCGACGCGCGCGCCACGCTGGATCGATAGCGACAGCGCGAAAGCGCGCGCGCTATTCTTGCGCGGCGAAGGTTTCGTAGGCATCGACGATGCGGGCGACCAGCGGATGGCGAACCACGTCGCTGCTGTCGAATTCGGTGAACGCAAGCCCGCGCACCTGCTTGAGCACGCGTCGTGCCTGGATCAAGCCCGAAGCCTGTCCCTTGGGCAGGTCGATCTGCGTCATGTCGCCGGTGATCACGGCGCGTGAACCGAAGCCGATCCGCGTCAGGAACATCTTCATCTGTTCCGGCGTGGTGTTCTGCGCCTCGTCGAGGATGATGAACGAATGGTTCAGCGTGCGCCCGCGCATGTAGGCCAAGGGCGCGATTTCGATCGCCTGCTTCTCGAACATCTTGGCCGTGCGCTCGAAGCCGAGCAGGTCATACAAGGCGTCGTACAGCGGGCGCAGATACGGGTCGACCTTCTGCGCCAGATCTCCGGGCAGAAAGCCCAGCCGCTCGCCGGCTTCCACCGCCGGACGGGTGAGCACGATGCGCTTGATCGTGTCGCGTTCCAGCGCATCCACCGCGCAGGCCACTGCCAGGTAGGTCTTGCCGGTGCCGGCCGGGCCGATGCCGAAGGTGATGTCGTGCGACAGGATGTTGCGCAGGTATTCGCGCTGGCGCGGCGTGCGGCCTTGCAGGTCGGAGCGCCGCGTATGCAGCACCGGGGCATCGGCGTCGGTGCCCCCTTCGGCGGCGGCCGGCGGGCCCTTCAGTTCGACCAGGCCGAGCTGCACGTCATCGAGCGTCAATGATTTGTCCGAGCGCTGCCAGAAGTATTTCAGCGCGGCCAGAGTGCGTCGTGCCGACGCGGCCGGGCCTTCGACGCCGAAGGTATCGCCGCGACGCGTGATGCGAACGTCGAACGCTTCTTCGATCTGCCGCAGGTTCTGGTCGAGCGCGCCGCACAGGTTGGCCAGCCGGCGGTTGTCGGGCAGATCGGGGGTGAATTCGTGCGAGCGCGTCTTGGTCATGCGGGGCGGGCCATGGCTGGACGGTCGGCGTTAGCCGCCGTTTCGCGCGTGATCACCTCGCCGCGCAAGGAGTGCGGCAGCGCGGCCGTGATGCGCAGCTCGATGAAGTGGCCGATCAGGCGTTCATGCCCGGCGAAATTGACCACGCGGTTGTTCGAGGTACGGCCGGCCAGCTCGGTGGCGTCCTTGCGCGCGTGGCCTTCGACCAGCACGCGCTGCACGCTGCCGACCATGGCTGCGCTGATGCGCTGGGCCTGGGCGTCGATGGTCGCTTGCAGGCGTTGCAGGCGCGCCAGCTTCACTTCGTGGGGCGTGTCGTCGGGCAGGTCGGCCGCCGGCGTGCCGGGGCGCGGGCTGTAGATGAACGAGAACGAGCTGTCGAAGCCCAGTTCCTCGACCAGCGCCATCGTCTTCTCGAAATCGGCTTCGGTTTCGCCCGGAAAGCCGATGATGAAATCCGACGACAGGCTCAGCTGCGGCTGCGCGGCGCGCAGCCGGCGCACGATCGATTTGTATTCGAGCGCCGTGTAGCCGCGCTTCATCGCGGCCAGCACGCGATCGGAACCCGATTGCACCGGCAGGTGTACGTGGCTGGCCAACTGCGGCAGCCGCGCATGTGCGTCGATCAGCCGCTGCGTGAATTCTTTCGGATGCGAAGTGGTGTAGCGAATGCGTTCGATGCCCGGGATCTCGGTCACGTATTCGAGCAACAGCGCGAAATCGGCAAAGTCGGCATCGCCGTTGCCGGCTTCGCCTGGCATTGCGCCGCGATAGGCGTTCACGTTCTGGCCCAGCAGCGTCACTTCGCGCACGCCTTGCTGCGCCAGGCCGGCCACTTCGACCAGCACGTCTTCCAGCGGCCGTGACACCTCTTCGCCGCGCGTATAGGGCACGACGCAGAAACTGCAGTATTTGCTGCAGCCTTCCATGATCGACACGAAGGCGCTGGCGCCTTCGACGCGCGCCGGCGGCAGGTGGTCGAACTTCTCGATCTCGGGAAAGCTGATGTCGACCTGCGGGCGGCCGCTGTCGCGCCGACGCGCGATCAGCTCGGGCAGCCGGTGCAGCGTCTGCGGGCCGAACACCACGTCGACGTACGGTGCGCGCGCCACGATCGACGCGCCTTCCTGGCTGGCCACGCAGCCGCCGACGCCGATGATCAGATCGGGCCGCTCGCGCTTGAGCGCCTTCAGGCGGCCCAGGTCGGAGAACACCTTTTCCTGCGCCTTTTCGCGCACCGAACAGGTGTTGAACAAGATGATGTCGGCGTCTTCGACGCGGTCGGTGGGTTGTGCGCCGTCGGTCTGCGCCAGCACGTCGGCCATGCGGTCGGAGTCGTACTCGTTCATCTGGCAGCCGAAGGTGCGGATGTAGACCTTCTTGGCGGCGTGCGCTGCGCTGGCCGGCCGTGCGGCGCCGCTGGCTGGCGCGCCCGCTGCGGAGGCAGGCACGGTGGCGGATGCGGTGGCAGGAACGGCTGCCGTTTCGATGCTCGCGTTGCGGTCCACGATGTCGCTCACTGCTGCGTGGCGATGCCGGCGGCCGCGTCGGCGGCCGATGCACCACTGCCGCTGCCACCGCCGGTGATCGGCGAGGTCTTGAGGCGGGCCTGCGCGGCGGCCAGTTCGCTGTCGGTGAGGATCCAGACGCGGCCGATCAGCCCGTTCATGTCGCGTTCGAACAGTACCGCTTGTGCGCCCGACACGCTGGCCGGCGTCGTGATCAGGTTGTTGCGATCATAGATGCGCGTGCCGGCCGACAGAAGTACCGGTACGTCGTTGATGCGGGCCTGGGGGAAAGACAGGATTTCGAGCTTGCCCAGTTCGGCCGACGGCGGAATCGGCCGCACGATCTGCGCCGTTGCCGGGGGCGGCAGTACGGCGGTAAGGGCCACGAACCCGATCGCGGCCGCCGTGGCAGTCAGCGCCGCGAAGGCGTGGCGAACTCGCATCGAGAATGTCGGAACGGGCATCGCAGACTCCGGGCCCGGCGCGGCAGCCGCGAGCGCCAAGGCCTCGTCACCGGAACGCCGCGGCGTGCATCTGCCGCGGCGCTCAGCCGGCTGGCGGCCGCAAGGTCTTCGAAAATAAGGTGGTGGCGCATCAGGGACTCGAACCCCGGACCTGCGGATTATGATTCCGTCGCTCTAACCAACTGAGCTAATGCGCCGCAAAAGAACCCATAATTCTACGAATCCTTGGCGCATCTGTCAAAGTCGGGCTAGCGCCGCACGCAGCGCGTCGCGTGTTTGCCGCGCCGCGGCGCCGGCGGCGGCAGCGAAATCGTCGCCCCCGCTGGCATACAGGATGGCTCGCGACGAATTCACCACCATGGCGCGGCCGCCGGCGCGCACGCTGGCGTCGATGTCGCCGCCCTGCGCGCCGATGCCCGGTACCAGCAGCGGCATGTCGCCGACCAGGGTGCGCACGCGTGCCAGCTCGTCGGGAAAGGTGGCGCCCACCACCAGCCCGAGCTGGCCATTGCGGTTCCACGACCCGGCAGCCAGCCGCGCCACGTGCTCGAACAGGCGTTCGTTGCCGACCTGCAACGCCTGCAGATCGCTGCCGCCGGGGTTGGAGGTGCGGCACAGCAGGAACACGCCGCGATCGCCCCAGCCCAGATAAGGCTCGATCGAATCGAAGCCCATGTACGGGTTGACGGTGACGGCGTCGGCACCATAACGCTCGAAGGCTTCGCGCGCGTACTGCTCGGCGGTGGCGCCGATGTCGCCGCGCTTGGCGTCGAGAATCACCGGAATGCCGGCGTGGTGGCGGTGGATGTGGTCGATCAGCGCTTCGAGCTGATCCTCGGCGCGTGCCGCCGCAAAGTATGCGATCTGCGGCTTGAACGCGCAGACGTAGGCGGCGGTGGCGTCGATGATTTCGCGGCAGAATGCGAAAATGGCATCCGGGCGCTGCGCCAATCCGGCGGGCAGCCGCGCCGGATCGGGGTCGAGCCCGACGCACAACAAGGAATCGGCCTTGTGCCAGGCCGCCTGAAGCGATTTCACGAAGCTCACCCGATGCCCCTTCTTTGCCGTCATCAACGGCCGTGATTCTATCGATCCCATGAACTCATCGCTGCGCTTGTCGCCCCGTGATCTCTGGCTGCTTGCGCTGATCACCATCGCCTGGGGCGTGAACTGGCCGATCATGAAACTCGGCGTCGAAGGCCTGCCGCCGATGACCTTTCGCTGCCTGAGCATGGTGATCGGGCTACCTCTGCTGGCCGCCATTGCCCGCGCACGCGGCATCTCGCTGCGCGTGCCGCGCGAACATTGGCGCGAGCTGTTGTTTCTGGCCCTGTTCAACCTGACCTTCTGGTTCGTGCTGGCGATGTACGGCGTGAAGCTCCTGTCATCGGGCCGCGCGGCCATCCTCGGCTACACGCTGCCGATCTGGTCGGCCGTGATCGGCGCCTGGGTGTTCGGCGAGCACCCGTCGCGGCGCGTGTGGGGCGGCGTGGCGGCGGCCGCGCTCGGCGTGCTGCTGCTGGTGGCCGGCGAAGCCGCGGCGCTGGCCGGCCAGCCGCTGGGCACCGTGCTGATGCTGGCTGCCGCGGCGAGCTGGGCCTATGGCACGCACCTGATGCGCCGGCGCCGGCAGACCACGCACGTGCTGACGATCACGTTCTGGTCGCTGGCGATCTCGCTGGTGGTGTGCGGTGCAATCGCCGCCGTGTTCGAGCATTCGAGCTGGACGCGCAACCCGAGCGGTGGCGCCTGGTTCGCGGTCTGCTACAACGCCTTCATCATCTTCGGGTTGGTGCAGGTGATCTGGTTTCGCATGGCCTCGACGCTGCCGCCGGTGGCCAGCGGGCTGTCGCTGATGCTGATACCGGTCATCGGCCTGTTCTCGGGCGCGCTGATGCTGGGTGAGCCGATCACCTGGATGGATCTGGCAGCGCTGGCTTCGATCGTCGTGGCGATGTCGACCGTGCTGCTGCCGGGGCGTTCGCGCTAGGCGGCGTGCCGGCGCGGGCTGTCTAGGCGGCCTAGGTGGCCCAGGCTGCGCAGGCTGCTCAGGCGGAGCCCAGGGGCAACCGGTTCCGACCTACCCGGGCGCGAAGTTTGCACGCCTTCACCATCAAACTGGTCCATAATTAAAAAGTGCTGCTGCGCCACAAGCGCAGCGGCCACCCCGCACCGCATCAGGTCGCGGTGTCGGGCCATTGACCAGGACACGATCTCGGTTGGAGGCAAGACGACCATGAACGCACCCGTTTCACGGGCCGTATCCGAGGCGCTCGAACGCGCGCTCGCAGAAGTCACCCTAGAAGACAAATACACGCTCGAACGCGGCCGCGCGTTCATGTCGGGCACGCAGGCGCTGGTGCGCTTGCCGATCCTGCAACACGAGCGTGATCGCCGCGCCGGGCTGAACACGGCCGGCTTCATTTCCGGCTATCGCGGCTCGCCGTTGGGCGGTTTCGATCAGGCGCTGTGGAAGGCGCGTGAACACCTGCAGGCGCATCGCATCGTGTTCCAGCCGGGGCTCAATGAAGACCTGGCCGCCACCAGCGTATGGGGCTCGCAGCAGGTCAATCTGTCGCCCAAGGCCAAGGTCGACGGCGTATTTGCGCTGTGGTACGGCAAGGGGCCGGGCGTGGATCGCAGCGGCGACGTGTTCAAGCACGCCAATGCGGCCGGCACCAGCCGCCATGGCGGCGTCATCGCGCTGGCCGGCGACGATCACGGCGCCAAGTCGTCGACGCTGCCGCATCAATCCGATCACATCTTCAAGGCCTGCGGCTTGCCGGTGTTCTATCCGGCCACCGTGCAGGAATATCTCGACCTGGGCCTGCACGGCTGGGCCATGTCGCGCTGGTCGGGCCTTTGGGTGGCGATGAAGACGGTGACCGAAGTGGTCGAAGCCTCGGCCTCGGTCGAGATCGACCCCGACCGCGTGAGCATCGTGCTGCCCGAGGATTTCGCGCTGCCGCCCGACGGACTGAACATCCGCTGGCCCGACACGCCGCTGGCGCAGGAAGCGCGGCTGTTCGACTACAAATGGTATGCGGCGCTGGCCTACGTGCGCGCCAACCGGCTGAACCACACGGTGATCGATTCGCCGCACGCATGGTTCGGCATCATCACCGCCGGCAAGGCGTATCTCGATACGCGCCAGGCACTCGAGGACCTGGGCCTGGATGAAGCCGCCTGTGCGCGCATCGGCATCCGGCTGTTCAAGTGCGGCGTGGTGTGGCCGCTGGAAGCGCACACGGTGCGCGAGTTCGCTACCGGGCTGGGCGAGATCCTGGTGGTCGAGGAAAAGCGCCAGATTCTCGAATACGCGCTGAAAGAAGAGCTGTACAACTGGCGCGACGACGTGCGTCCGCGCGTCTATGGCAAGTTCGATGAAAAGGACGGCCGCGGCGGCGAATGGGCGATGCCGCAAGGCCAGTGGCTGCTGCCGGCGCATGCCGAGCTGTCGCCGGCGCTGATCGCCAAGGCAATCGCCGCGCGCCTGCTCAACCCGGGCAAGTTCGGTTCCGAGTTCGAGCTGGCCCCTGACCTGCGCGCGCAGATCGAAGCGCGCCTGTCTATCATCGAGGCCAAGGAGCGCTCGCTGGCCGTCACCGCGCACGCCGCGGCCAACCGCGTGCCCACCTATTGCTCGGGCTGCCCGCACAATACGTCGACGCATGTGCCGGAAGGCTCGCGCGCATTGGCCGGCATCGGCTGCCACTACATGGCCACCTGGATGCCCGAGCGGCGCACCGAGACCTTCTCGCAGATGGGCGGCGAGGGCGTGCCGTGGATCGGCCAGGCGCCGTTCACCGAAGAAAAGCACGTGTTCGCCAATCTCGGCGACGGCACCTACTTCCACTCGGGCCTGCTGGCGATTCGCGCGTCGATCGCGGCCGGCGTCAACATCACCTACAAGATCCTGTACAACGACGCGGTGGCGATGACCGGCGGCCAGCCGATCGACGGCACGCTCACCGTGCCGATGATCGTCGCGCAGCTGGCCGCCGAAGGCGTGCGCAAGATCGTCATCGTCACCGACGAACCCGAGAAGTACGAGGGCGCCGCGCGCCGCGAGCCGGCGCTGGCCGGCATCGAGGTGCATCACCGCGATACGCTCGACTGGCTGCAACGGCAACTGCGCGAAGTGCCGGGCTGCACGGTATTGATCTACGACCAGACCTGCGCGTCGGAAAAGCGCCGCCGCCGCAAGAAAATCGTCGACGGCAAGCCCGGCTTTCCCGATCCGGCGCGGCGCGTGCTCATCAACGAGCTGGTCTGCGAAGGCTGCGGCGATTGCAGCGTGCAGAGTTCGTGCGTGTCGGTCGAGCCGGTGGAAACCGAGTTCGGCCGCAAGCGGCGCATCAACCAGTCGTCATGCAACAAGGATTTCTCGTGCCTGAAGGGCTTCTGCCCGAGCTTCGTCACGGTCGAGGGCGGTGCCTTGCGCAAGCCTGGGCAGGGCAAGGGGCGCGATGCCGGCCTGGCGGCGACGGCGGGTGCTGATGCGGGTGCCGCGAGCGTTGCCGGCGCCGGCATGCCGCCCGATGCCGGCGGCGATCCGCGCGTCTACGAGCTGCCCGAACCCACCACGCTGCGCATCGATGCTTCCGGCAATCGCAGCTATGGCGTGCTGATCACCGGTGTCGGCGGCACCGGTGTCGTCACCATCGGTCAGTTGCTCGGCATGGCTGCGCACCTGGAAGGCAAGGGCGTGTCGGTGCTCGACATGGCCGGCCTGGCGCAGAAGGGCGGCGCCGTGTTCTCGCACGTGCAGTTTGCCGAGCGGCCCGAGCATCTGTTCGCCACGCGCATCGCCACCGGCGAGGCCGATCTGTTGATCGGCAGCGATCTGGTCGTGTCGGCCAGCAATGAGTCCTTGTCGAAGCTGCGTCCGGGCGTGACGCGCGCCGTGGTCAACAGCGACGTGATGCCGACTTCCGATTTTCTGCGCAACCCCGACTGGCATCTGCCCGAGCCGGCCTTGCAGCAGAGCATTCGAGAGGCTGCCGGCCCGATCGACGTCGATTTCATCGAAGCCACCGAGGCCGCCGAAGCGCTGCTGGGCGATGCCTTGTTCACCAATGCGCTGTTGATCGGCTATGCGTGGCAGAAGGGTTGGTTGCCGCTGCAGCGCCGTGCCATCGAGCGCGCCATCGAGCTGAACGGCACGCAGGTGGCGACCAACCGCCGCGCCTTCGACTGGGGACGGCGCTTCGCGCATGATCCGCTGGCGCTGCGCCGGCGTTTCGCCAAGCCGGCACCGGTGCAGGTCATCGAGTTCCGCCGCAAGCCCGGCACGATCGCGGCCGCATCGGCCGCGGCGCGTGCTCCTTCAGCGGCCGCCTCGGCTGTCACCGACGAGGCCCTCGATCGGCTGATCAGCCATCGCGAACGTTTTCTTGCCGACTACCAGAACCGCGCCTATGCCCAACGCTATCGGCATCTGGTCGAACGCGTGCGTCGTATCGAAGCCGAACGGCTGGGGACGCAGTCCAGCCATGCGCTGACCGAAGCGGTGGCCCGCTACGCGTTCAAGCTGATGGCCTACAAGGACGAATACGAAGTGGCGCGGCTGCACACCGACCCGGAGTTCATCAAGCGCATCGACGCGCAGTTCGAAGGCGACTGGAAGCTGCATTTCCATCTCGCGCCGCCGCTGCTGTCGCGCGTCGATCCGAAGACCGGCCGGCCGCGCAAGACATCGTTCGGCCCCTGGCTGCTGCCGCTGCTGCGCGGCCTGGCCGGAATGCGCTTCCTGCGCGGCACGCCGCTGGATCCATTCGGTTACACGCATGAACGCCGCATCGAGCGCGTGCTGATCGTCGAGTACGAAGCGCTGATCGATGAGCTGCTGGCCGGGCTGGATCCGTCCAATCACGCACTGGCCGTGGAATTGGCCTGGCTGCCGGAAGGGATCCGCGGCTTCGGCCCGGTCAAGGAGCAGCATCTGGCCGAGGTGCGCCAGCGGCAGGCGCAGCTGATGGCACAGTGGCGCGGCGAGGCGAAGGCAACGCAGCCGGAGAAAATGCGGGCGGCCTGAGCGCTACTTCGAGACAGGGCTCGATGGTGGACGTGTCCACGGGCACTGTATTTGCTCGAGAACCTGGATCGTTCACGGAGGTTGATGATGCACAAGAGCAAATTGCTGGTTCTGGCACTAACGGTATCGCTGGGCGCCGCGGGCTGCGCCAACATGACCGATACGCAGCGGCGCACGGCCACGGGCGCCGGTATCGGCACGGCCGCCGGCGCCGTGCTCGGCGCAGCGGTGGGCGGTGGCAGCGGTGCGCGCACCGGCGCGGTGATCGGGGCGGCCGGCGGCGCCCTCGGCGGCTACATCTGGTCCAATCGTATGGAAGAGCAGAAGCGCGCGATGGAGCAGGCCACGCAGGGCACCGGCGTCGGCGTGACGCAGACCGCCGACAATCAGTTGAAGCTGGAAGTACCCAGCGACGTATCGTTCGACGTCGGCCGCGCCGACATCAAGCCCAACTTCCAGCCGGTGCTCGACCATTTTGCGCAGACGCTGAACAGCAATCCCACCACTACCGTGCGCATCGTCGGCCACACCGATTCGACCGGCAGCGACGCGATCAACGATCCGCTATCGGTGAACCGTGCCGCCAGCACGCGGCAGTATCTGGCCGCGCGCGGCGTCAGCCCCGAGCGGGTCACGATCGACGGCCGCGGCTCGCGTGAGCCGATCGCCGACAACCAGTCTGAACAGGGCCGCGCGAAAAACCGCCGCGTCGAAATCTACGTCGGCGAACCTCAGCAGGCACAACTGTCTCGATAAGAATTGATATTTATTATTTATCAATGACTTGTGAATAGCTCTCCCGTTCTGCGGAATTGGTGAGGGTTGCGCTAGGGGCTGCGCCAGGCGGGTGTGACAATGCCGGCGCATGTCCGAAGTTCAAGACAACCCGCCCCCGCACCGTGACGATTCACGCTACGTCACGGCGCTGGTGCGCGGGCTCGAGATCCTTGAAGCGTTCAAGGACGGCGTGCTGCTGGGCAACCAGGAGATCGCCGGGCTGACCGGTCTGCCGCGCTCGACCGTGTCGAGGTTGACGCAGACGCTCACCGCCTTCGGCTACCTGCTGTACGACGAGCCGACGCGCAAATACCGCGCCGGCGCCGGCTTTCTCGGCCTGGGCGCGTCGATCCAGCGCAACCTGCGCGTGCAGAACTGTGCGCGGCCGTTCATGCAGGCGCTGTCGCGCGAACTCGGCGTCACCGTGGCGATCGGCTCGCGCGATCGCCTGGGCATCGTGTTCCTTGAGATCACGCGCCCGCAGCAGACGCCGCGCGTCGTCAACACCGACGCCGGCACCGTGCTGCCCCTGCACAACACGGCGATCGGCCTGGCCTATCTGGTCGGCGCCACATTGGCCGAACGCGCCAGCGTGCTCGAAGAGCTGCAACGGCGGCACGCCGCCAACTGGAGCGAGATCCGCGCCGTCATCGAGCGCGCCCATGCCGACTACCGCAAGCGTGGCTTCGTGGTGTCGCTGCGTTCATGGTCGCGCGCCGTCAATGCGGTCGGCGTGCCCTTGCTGCTGCCCGGCGGCCAGGGCGTTTATGCGTTCAATTGCGCCAGCCCTTCGCAAGATGCGCCGCGCAAGCGGCTGATCGAGGAGTTTGGCCCGCGATTGGTCGAGACGGTGACGCGTATCCGCGCCGAACTCGAGCGCGCCGCACCGCCGATGCTGGTGCCACCTAGCGTTCATCACCCCTGAGCCGGCGCACCGCGCCGCGCGGCGTGCCCGATCCCGGTTTTCACCGAAAGGAGCCTTTCCCTTGAGCCTCTATCGTTTCCCCGATTACCAGGTCACCGGCGATGCCGACACCACGGTGTTCCTGCTGCACGGAGCCTATGGTTCGAAGCGCTACTACGAGCATGAAACCGAAGTGCTGGTGCGAGCCGGTTACCGCGTCGTCGCCTGGGATGCACCCGGCTATGGCATCAGCCCGCTGCCCGGCGACTACAGCATCGAAGGCCTGGCCGACACCTGCGCCGAACTGATTCGCCGTACCGGCACGCGCCGCAACGTGCTGTTCGGCCACAGCATGGGCGGCATCATCGCGCCGCGCGTGGCCGTGACGCTGCCCGACCGGGTCAATGCGCTGATCGTGTCGGCCACGCTAGGTTCGTTCACGCGCAAGAGCGCCGAAGACCGCCGCGTGTTCCTTGAAGAGCGCCTGGCGCCGCTCGATCGCGGCTTGACGCTGGCCGATGCCGCGATGCCGGTGATCCGCTCGATGTTCGCGCCGGGATCGCAGGGGCCGCTGGTCGACCGCGTGATCGAAGTGGCCGCCGCCACGCCGCTGAAAACCTTCCGCGCCGCGATCACCGCGATCGTCAACTACGACGGCGATGCGGCGCTGGCCCAGATCGCGGTGCCCACGCTGCTGATCGCCGGCGAATACGACAAGGTCGGCCGCCCCGAAGGCATGCGCGAGACCGCCAAGTCGATCCGCGGCGCCGAATTCGTCTGCGTGCCGAATAGCGCGCATTACGCATGGGCCGAACAGCCCGACCTGTTCAACCAGCACCTGCTGGGTTTCATCGAACGCGCGCTGGCCGCGCGCACGAATGCCTGATTGCACGGGCATCGAAAAACCAAAGGAGAAGCGCATGAACTTTCTGAACCGGCTGCGGCCGATGTTGCTGGGCGCCGCGGCCTTGTCGCTGGCGCTGGCCGCGGGCGCGGCCCAGGCCGCCTGGCCCGAGCGCCCGATCAAGCTGATCGTTCCGTATCCGCCGGGCGGGCTCACCGACGTCGTCACGCGTACGATCGGCGATGAAGTGGGCCGCATCCTGGGGCAGCCCGTGGTGGTTGAAAACCGCGCCGGCGCCGGCGGCAAGATCGGCCTGGACGCCGTCAAGCGCGCCGACAAGGACGGCTACACGATCGGCCTGGCGGTGCCCGCCACCATGGTGTCGCTGCCGCTCACCGACAAGAACTTCGGCCTGTCGATCCAGGATTTCGATCCGATCACGATCGCCATCGAGACCTACACCGTGCTGGTGGCCAACCCGCAGCTGAAAATCAGCAAGCTGGCCGAATTCACCGAGCAGGCCAAGCGCTCGACGCGCAAGTTCAACTACGGCACGCCGGGGGCCGGCACCAGCTATCACTTCAATACGGTCAGGCTGGAGCGCGTGCTCGGCTTTCAGGCCACGCACGTGCCGTACAAGGGCGAAGGGCCGGCGCTGAGCGACCTGGCCAGTGGGCAGATCGACTTCATGATCGCCACCAATACCGCCAAGGCCTTCATCGACAGCGGCCGCCTGACGGCGCTGGCGGTAGCCGCGCCGCAACGCGTCGAGGTGCTGCCGCAGGTACCGACCTTCCGCGAACTGGGCATCGATTTCACCACCGACGGCTGGGTCGGTTACGTGGCGCCGGCCGGTGTGCCCACCGACGTACTGGAAAAACTGAATGCCGCGTTCTCGCAGGCGCTGAAGACGCCGCGCATCCAGCAGAACTTTCGCGCCATGGGTTACACGGTGATCGCCAACTCGCCGCAGGAGTTCCGGCGGATCGTCGAGCAGAGCACGCAGCGCTATGCCGAACTGATCCGCTCAGGGGCCATCAAGCTCGAAAACTGAAACCGAGGGGGAAGCCATGCTCGAAGTCTTCAATACCGTCCAGCTCACCATCGCGCCCGGCAACGACAATCCGTTCCTGCACGGACCGTTCGAACCGAACGCACGCGAATACACCGCCGACACCGACACTCTGAAAGTGATCGGCGAGATTCCTAAAGACCTGCACGGCATCTTCGTGCGCAACACGCACAATCAGGTGCATGAATCGATCGGCGTGTATCACCCGTTCGACGGCGATGGCATGCTGCATGCGGTGCACTTCGAGAATGGCCGCGCCACCTACCGCAACCGCTTCGTGCGCACCACCGGCTTTCTGGCCGAGCAGGCGGCCGGCCGTTCGCTGTGGCCGGGGCTGATGGCGCCGCAACTGGCGGCCCGGCGCGGCTGGGGCGCCATCGGTGCGATGAAGGACAACGCCGGCACCGACGTGTTGTGTCATACCGGCAAGCTGATCTCCGTCATGTCGCAGGGCAGCGAGCCCTGGCGGCTGGATCCGATCACGCTGGAAACGCTGGGCCCCGACCAGAACTGGGCGCGCAAGGTACCCGACGGCCTGAGCTCGCACTTCAAGGTCGATCCCGAAACCGGCGAGATGATGTTCTTCAATTACCCGGAACATTGGCCGTACATGCACTACGGCATCATCGATCGCAACAACCAGTTGACGCATTACGTGCCGATCGAACTGCCGGGGCCGCGCTGGCCGCACGACCTGGGCATCACGCGCAACTACACGATCCTGCACGACCTGCCGCATTTCTTCGATCCCGAGGCGCTCAAGCGCGGCGAGCGCAAGCTGGGCTTCTATCCCGACATGCCGGCGCGTTTCGGCGTCGTGCCGCGCCATGGCGGCAACGACCAGATCCGCTGGTTCGAGGCCAGCTCGTGCTTCATCCTGCACATTAGCAACTGCTACGAAGACGGCGACGAGATCGTGATGGACGGCTGCATCATGCCCAAGCCGTTCGTGGCGCCGGTCGGCTATGAGGGCAAGGACATCTACGAGCGTATCCGTTCGCGGCTGGACAAGCACAACAACAAGACGATGATGCATCGCTGGCGCTTCAACCTGAAGACCGGCAAGACCAGCGAGCAATACATCGACGACGAGGTCACCGAATTCCCGGTGTGCAGCAATGACTACGTCGGCCGCCCGTATCGCTACAGCTACAACATTCTTTACAAGAAGGGCGACTGGCTGTTCTCGGGCCTGAAGCGCTATGACCTGCTCACCGGCCAGACGATGCGCTACGAGTACGGTGAAGGCCGCTACGGCAGCGAGCCGCAGGTGGCGCGCCGCATCGGCGCCAAGGCCGAAGACGACGGCTACGTCATCGTGATGGTGGCCGACATGAACGCCAACCGCTCTGAAGTGCTGGTGCTGGATGCCGCCAACATCAGCGCCGGACCGGTGGCGACCATCGTGCTGCCCGAACGCATGTGCTGCGGCACGCATGCCTGCTGGGTCGAGGGCGATCGCATCCACGGCGAAGCGCGCGCGCTTGAGGCGATTCCCGCTGCCTGAACGCATCCAGGAGACGAGCGATGAGATCCTATCGACTGCCCGACTATCTGGTCAGCGGTGAAGGCGACACCACCCTCTATCTGCTGCATGGCGCCTACGGTTCGAAGGAGTACTGGCGCTATACGACCGCGCGGCTGAACGCCACCGGTTATCGCGTCGTCGCCTGGGATGCGCCGGGCTACGGCAGCAGCCCGGTGCCCGAACAACTGAGCATCGTCGGCATGGCCGAGCTGCTGGGCCGGCTGATCGAGGCGACCGCGACGCGGCGCACGGTGGTGCTCGGTCATAGCATGGGCGGCATGGTGGCGCAGAAGGTGGCCGATCTGCACGGCGTCAGCATCGATGCGCTGGTGCTGTCGGCTACCGCGCACACCTTCAATCATTCGGGCGAGGCCTGGCAGCAGAATTTCCTGCGCACTCGCGTGGCGCCGCTCACGCAGGGGCGCCCTATCGCCGAATACGCGCCCGATTTGCTGCGCTCGATGATGGGGCCGGGCGCCGCCGGGCCGGCGATCGATCACGCGCTCTACTGCATCCGGTTGATGAACGGCGCAGGCTTCCAGAAGGCCATCCAGGCGACGTCGCAATACCTGGAAGACGACGTGCCGGCGCGTCTGCAGATGCCGGTGCTGTGCATCGCCGGCGAACTCGACGAAACCTGCCCGGCGCGCGTCATGCAGGCAATGGCGAAGATGATGCCGCGCGGCGAGTTTCACGAGATGAAGGGCGTTGGGCACTTCGGCTGGGCTGAGCGCGAGGATGAGTATCACGACGTGCTGGGCGCGTTCCTGAAGCAGCATCTGGATTGAGGGGCGCATGATGCGCTTGCATCATGATCGCGGTTGACAGCGGCTCTGCTGGTGCGGCTCTGGCCGCGCCCCGGCAGCCGCTGACAGACCGCTCGGCGCGCTTGGTCAGGCATTTTCCATAAATACTGGAAATGCTCGGAAAGCCGCACCAGATCTAGCTCTTCGCCGCTTGACGAAGCCAACGCTTCAAGCGAGACGGCGCCTCGACAGCCTCGCCCGCCATGCAATGGCATGCAATTTGCACTGGGGCGGATGCCCATCGATACGGGCATTTCATACCCAAGGAGCAAGTCGTGGCTATTTCTTCAGTTCGAGCGCGCCATAAGTTGAGCGGCGCAATGGCGGCACTGGTCGTTTCGATTGCGGCGGGCCTGGCACCGGCCAGCGCCAGCGCGGAGCTGATCTTCACCGGCGAAGCCGGAGCGGACTATCAGCAGGCGCCGTTTTATCGCGGCTTCGCGTATTCCGGATTCAACAATGACGATGGCCCGGGCTTCGTAATCGATAACGGTGTGATCCACGACAGCAATATCGCGCCGCGCCCGAGCCTGTCGGTCAACGCCACTGCCACGAAGAACGGCGCGACGATGCAGTCGAACGCCTATTCGCTGTACAACGGTTTCTACTCGGGCCGCGCCTATGCCAGCCTGACGGTAACCAACGCCAATGCCAACGACGGCTACTACGCGGTGGCCGGGCAGGGCAACTGGACCACGGCCACTTTTTATACGGCCGCTGCGGCTGCCGAACGGGCCGTGTTCAGATTCAATGTGACCGGCAGTGAATCGATCCCCTTGGGCGAAGGCGGGAGCCGCTTGGACATGCTGGTGGCGCCGCATGCGCTGGGCTACGACTGGAACGACATGTTCCTGACGTCGGGCATCGGTGCGCAGACGTACCTCGGGCCGGGCATGTACGAATACCAGGCGAACATCATCGTCGGCCAGGAGATGGACTTCATGTTCTGGGCCGCCGCCTATGCTCAGGTCAATCCCGGCCAGGCTGCGCAGGGCCAGAATTTCACGATCACGGCCGACTACGGCCACACCTATGATCTGGTGGGCATCGACTTGTATGACGCGAACGGCCAGTTGATCACCGAGTGGGAACTGATCGATGCGCTGACCAATCTGGTCGTGTTCAATCAGAACGGCCGCACCGATGCGGAGCTGTTTCCGATCGGCGAGCCGCCGGTTTCCGACGTACCGCTGCCGGCCACGGCCGCGCTGCTCGGCCTGGGGCTGCTGGGTTTGAACGGCACTTCGCGCCGGCGGAGCTAGCGAGGCTGCGCGGCTGGGAGCCAGCCGCGCTTGCCGATTTGACGCCGGCGATGCCGGCGGTCCAAAGAAAAAGCCCGCGCGAAGCGGGCTTGCAGCATGCCCCGCGCCGGCGCGGGGAAAAGCAGAAAACAGGCGCCGGCGAGGGAAGGTGGCCCGGCGAGCCGGGCCACCCCGGGACTTACATGTCCATACCGCCCATGCCACCCATGCCGCCCATTCCCGGGGGCATGCCGCCGGCGGCCGGCTTGTCTTCCGGCGCTTCGGCGATCATCGCATCGGTGGTCAGCATCAGGCCGGCGACCGAAGCGGCGTTCTGCAGCGCGGTGCGCGTGACCTTGGTCGGGTCCACGACGCCGGCTTCCAGCATGTCGCCATAGGTGCCGTTGGCCGCGTTGTAGCCGTAGCTGCCTTTGCCTTCCAGCACCTTGGCCACCACCACGCTCGGCTCGTCGCCGGCGTTGGCCACGATCTGGCGCAGCGGCTCTTCGATCGCGCGCAGCACGATCTTGACGCCGGCTTCCTGGTCGGGGTTGTCGCCCTTGACGTTGATCGCGGCGCGGGCACGCAGCAGCGCCACGCCACCACCGGCCACGATGCCTTCTTCGACGGCGGCACGCGTGGCGTGCAGCGCGTCTTCGACGCGGGCCTTCTTCTCTTTCATCTCGACTTCGGTCGCCGCGCCGACGCGGATCACCGCAACGCCGCCGGCCAGCTTGGCCACGCGCTCTTGCAGTTTTTCACGGTCGTAGTCGCTGGTGGCTTCCTCGATCTGGGCGCGGATCGCCTTGACGCGAGCTTCGATGGTCTTGGTGTCGCCGGCGCCGTCGATGATCGTGGTGTTTTCCTTGGCCACTTCGACGCGCTTGGCGCGGCCCAGGTCTTGCAGCGTGGCTTTTTCCAGCGACATGCCGGTCTCTTCCGAGATCACCGTGCCGCCGGTCAGGATGGCCATGTCTTCCAGCATCGCTTTGCGGCGATCGCCGAAGCCGGGCGCCTTGACCGCAACGGTCTTCAGGATGCCGCGGATGTTGTTGACCACCAGCGTGGCCAGCGCTTCGCCTTCGACTTCCTCGGCGAGGATCAGCAGCGGCTTGCCGGCCTTGGCGACCTGTTCGAGCACGGGCAGCAGTTCACGGATGTTGCTGACCTTCTTGTCGTGCAGCAGCACGAACGGCTCTTCCAGGATGGCGACTTGCTTGTCCGGGTTGTTGATGAAATACGGCGACAGATAGCCGCGGTCGAACTGCATGCCCTCGACGATGTCGAGTTCGTTTTCCAGCGACTTGCCGTCTTCGACGGTGATCACGCCTTCCTTGCCGACCTTCTCCATCGCTTCGGAGATGATGCGGCCGATTTCCTCGTCGGAGTTGGCCGAGATCGAGCCGACTTGCGCGATTTCCTTGGTGGTCGTGCAGGGCTTGGTGATCTTCTTCAGCTCTTCGGTCAGCGCGGCGACGGTCTTGTCGATGCCACGCTTCAGATCCATCGGGTTCATGCCCGCGGCCACGAACTTCATGCCTTCGCGAACGATGGCCTGCGCCAGCACCGTGGCGGTGGTGGTGCCGTCACCGGCGTTGTCCGAGGTCTTGGAAGCGACTTCCTTGACCATCTGGGCGCCCATGTTCTCGAACTTGTCTTTCAGTTCGATTTCCTTGGCCACCGATACGCCGTCCTTGGTCACCGTGGGGGCGCCGAACGAGCGCTCGAGCACCACGTTGCGGCCCTTCGGGCCCAGCGTGACCTTGACCGCGTTGGCCAGCAGATTGACGCCGGCCACCATGCGGCTGCGCGCGTCATCGGAAAAGAAAACTTGTTTGGCTGCCATCTTTGATTGCTCCTGGAATTCCGTTGCTTACTCGACCACGGCCATGATGTCTTCTTCGCGCATCACCAGCAGCTCGTCGCCGTCGACCTTGACGGTCTGGCCGCTGTACTTGCCGAACAGCACTTTGTCGCCGACTTTGACGCCGAGCGGACGGACCTTGCCGTCATCGCCGACCTTGCCGTTGCCGACGGCAAGGATCTCGCCCTGGTCCGGTTTTTCGGCGGCGTTGTCAGGAATGACAATCCCCGACGAGGTTTTGCGCTCGTTGTCCAGACGCTTGATGATCACGCGATCATGCAAAGGACGGAGTTTCATCTAACAGCTCCCAAGTGTTTGAAAAACTTGAAAAAATCAAGAGCCGGCGGGGCGGCTCGAAGGGGTCCCGCGGGTGAGGCTGGGGGATGCGCCGGACGAAACCTCAGGTTTCCGTCATGTCGCTAGCACTCACCGCTGGCGAGTGCTAATTGTATGGGTCAAGGCGCGAGTTATCAAGTGAAGGTCTGTTCGCGGACGAAATGTGATGTGGCGCGAAATGATTGACGGATTGGCGTGAAATGGATGAAAGATTCTCGCTGCGCCGCAGCATTGTCGGTATCGCAAGGCCGTTGCGACAGATGAAAAGCTCGGAAGCAATCAGTGGGCGGAGCGGTAGATTCACCACACATCGCTTTCCGTGGGTACTACTCCCATCGCAGCTCGGCGTGGCCTCGGCCGAGATCCTTGCGTATGTCTTTGGCTGCCTTCGGCAGACTAGCCTTGGACGGGCTCCGAATGAAGGAGCGGAGGGAGGTCAGCACCGGTATCGAGGCGAAAAGCGTCATGTTGACCCACTCCGCTTCAAGCTCCTGGAGGACGGATTCTTCGGTCTCCAGGTCCGGTCGATGAATGCGAAGGTGCGCTCTGTTCGCTCCAAAATCGACAGCGGCGTACATCAGCAGGATGACGACACGATAGCGCGCTTCGAGGTCTTTACGTCGGCTGTCCTGAACAGCTTTACGCCGGCGCAATGAGTGCTGAACGAGCGCAGTCAGCGCGGTTCCTATGCCTAGGTGCAGTTGCTGCGGAGTCGGTGTGCGAGGTACGAAAGCTGGATCGGCGACCAGTGTTTCGTAAACGGTACCTTGCATCATCCGATCCAGGTCTACAAACCCGATTGGAGCACGCGCTTTTGCGAGGACCAGCAGCAATCGGCGGTGAGCCGGCGCAAGGTGCTCGAACATTGCGCGGAACACTGGGCGCTGCTCTTTCCGACCCATTTCGCTGCCCGCACGTGGCGGCGATGGGGGCAGTTCCGCCCGCGCTTCATCGCCTGCCGCTGCGGCGACTGAGCCCGGCCTCGCGCGGCCGTTTCGGCACGGTGGTCTGATCCGCAGCATGCCCACCGAGCTCCTCGCGTTCGAACGTTGAATGATTTTCGGCCGCGACGGCCGAAGTTTCGCGCTCCCTTGCGCTCTGATCGCCGGGAATTTTTTTGGGGGATCCAATTTATCGAAAATCCTGATCAGAGCTTGAAGCTTTCTGGGTAATTTGCTCGATTTACGTCGCAATCCGGCTCGCTCCATGTTGACTGGTCACGGTAGTATCGGTAAAAATATGGGACCAAATAACCGAACCGTAGCCTGCCAGGACTGCCGCGGGCGTCGGCGGCCGATAGCTCCTCCGAGCTGCCGAACCTCGCGGGCCATTTCACTGGAGATGTGTAGTGAAGCGAATCGAGCTTGCCGAATGCGGTGCGCCCGAAGAAGTGGCCAGGTGCGTCGAGAGGCCGGATGTGGGCGTTCCCGCCGCGGACGAGGTCAAGTTCGAGGTGCTCGCGTTTCCGATCAATCCCTCGGATCTCATGTTCTGCACCGGCGACCATGGTGTGAAACCGGCGCTCCCCGCGTGCCCGGGAACGGAATGCGTCGGGCGGGTGATTGCCGTAGGGCGGCAGATTGCGCATGTGGCTCCCGGAGATCTGGTGATCAACCTTCAGCGGGAAAACTGGGCGCAGCAGCGCCGAGTCAAGGGCGACGATGTGATTCGGCTGCCGCACGGAATCGACCTGCGACAGGCGGCGATGCTCAAGGTTAATCCGGCGACGGCCTTGCTGATGCTCGACTTGGTCGACCTACGGCCGGGCGACTGGGTCATGCAGAATGCTGCAAACTCGGCCGTGGGCAGGTTGCTGATCAGCCTCGCCCGAGCTCGGGGTCTGCGAACGATCAACATCGTGCGACGCGAGGCCGTCGTGGACGAATTGAAGCGCCTGGGCGCGGACGTCTGCCTCGTCGACGGGCCGAGTCTGGCCCGGCGAGTCGGAGAAGCGGCCGGCGGTGCGCCGGTTCGTCTCGCCATCGACGCAATAGGCGGACGTGAAGCCCGGCGCTTGGGCTTCGCCGTTTCCGAGGACGGGACGGTTTGCAATTACGGCACCTTGAGCGGCCCCGACGTCGTCGCGGCCTCTTCCGATCTGATCGTCAGAGGCGTCCGCTACGTCGGTTTCTGGCTGGCAAGGTCTCTCCGAACGAGATCCCTGGACGAGATCCGTTCGATGTATGCGCAACTTGCCGGGCTTGTCCTCGCAGGAGAACTGCACGCGCCGGTTGAGGCGGTCTATCCGATCGAGGAGATCGGCTCGGCGATCAGGCACGCGCAACGGGGAGGCCGGAACGGGAAGATCCTGGTCGCGAACGGCGGGATAACCGATCGAGGACTGCAATGATCTCCTTTCAGCTCACGGAAGAACAAGCGGCCGTCCAGGAGGCGGTTCGGCGCTTTGCGCAGGAAGTGGTGGCGCCGCATGCCCGGAATCGCGACGAGGCGCAGGCGATTCCCGCTTCGTTGATCGATGCGGTCTGGCGGATGCAGCTTGTCGGAAGCCGGTCTGCGGTGACGAACGCCCTGGTCTGCGAAGAACTCGCTGCCGCGGATGCGAGCGTGGCGCTGCTCGTCTCGTCGACCGTCGGCACCTTTTCGGCGATCTGCGATCACGGCACAGCCGAGCAGCGGAAGATCGCGGAGGATGCCTACCTCGGCGCCCAGGCGGCGTTCGGTTCGCTCGCTCTGCTGGAACCCCGCTTCGGTTTCAGGGCGGATCAGTTGGCGACCCGCGCCAAGCCCCACGACGATGGCTACGTGCTGAACGGCTGCAAGGCGTTCGTGCCGATGGCCAACGGCAGCGCTTACCTGCTCGTCGTCGCTGCGGTCGATCGAGAGCGCCATGTCTTCGTGGTTCCGGCGGACAGCCCGGGCGTCACGATTCTTCCCGCCCGGGGCTCGCTGGGTCTGCGCAGCCTCGGCCTCACCCGGCTCGACCTGTCCGATGTGCGCGTGCCGGCGGGCATGCGGCTGGGCGTCGATCCGGCTGCCGTCTACCAGAATCTGCTCGACCGGGCGCGTACGGCCCTGGCCGCCATGCTGATCGGTGTGGCGCGCGCCGCTTTCGAGTACGCGATTCCGTATCTGAAGGAGCGAGTGGCGCACGGAACGGCACTCGCCCGCAAGCAGGCGATTGCCTTCCGGCTGGCCGACATGCACGTCAACCTTCGCGCGATGCGGCTGCTGGTCTGGCGGGCTGCGTGGGCGCTCGAGAATGGCCTCTCGGCTACGCGGCAGGCGCAGCTCGCCTTCATCTATGCGAAGGAGCAGGCCTTCGGTGCCGTCGACGAGGTCCTCCAGGCATTCGGCGGGCATGGCTATATCCGCACATTGCCGGTGGAGAAGTGGTACCGGAACGCCCGTTCACTCGCCGCGCTCGAAGGCGTGGCGGGGCTTTGAACTACTGGATGAACGCAAATGCTCGACTTCCGCTTCACCGATGCCGACGAACGGATCCTGAAGGCGATCAGCGAGGAACGGCCAATCGCACGCAGCTATGCCAGATACTACGACGAGCACGAGGACGAGATTCCGCCCTTGATCTTTGAAGAGGTCCGAGAAAGGATCTCGCCCTATGACCTGGTCGACATGGAGGCGGGCGCGACCAGCGGCACCGCGCTGATGAAGGCGATGGTGGCCCTCGAGGAATCCTGCAGCGACATACGCCTTCGACGGCTCCTCAATGGCTTGGGAAGTATCGTGATCAACTACGCCGGCACCGAAGAGCAGGTGGCGCGCTGGGGCGGCAAGAACATCGTCTTCGCGTTGACGGAGCCGAGCGCTGGTTCGGATGCCGCGGCCATCCGGGCGCGGGCAGTCCTCGACGAGCAGTCGGGAGTCTGGACCTTGAACGGCGAGAAAGTCTACGTCAGCGGATTCGGCGGCGCGGATGGCGTGCTGGTCCTGGCGAAAGTGCGGGACGAGCAGGGGCGGCAGGCGTTCGGCGCCTTCGTCCTCGAAAAGGGAACTCCCGGGCTTCGCTCGAACGGCCAGACCCGGAAGATGGGAATCCGCCATTGGGACACCGAGGATATCGCGCTGGTCGAGTGCAAGGTTCCCGAGCTGCACAGAATCGACGTCGATTTCAAGAAGACCCTGTTGGTCTTCAACGGAACTCGCCCGACAGCCGCCGCCTACGGCCTGGGTGTGGCCAAGGCTTTGCTGGATTTTGCGCGCGAATGCCTGGGACTCGATCAGGACGAACGGCGATTCCGCAAGCTGGCGGCGGAGCGCACGGCGACCGAGGAATCGCTGTTGCGCATGGAAGCTCTCTATGACGCCGCGCTGCTCACCGTCATGCACAGCAAATGGAGCGAGGATCGCGGCGAGGTGCAGGACGCGAAGCTCAACGGGGCCGCAGCCAAGGCCCTCGGCGGCATGGCGGCCAGAAGAATCTCGCAGGGATGCATGGAGATCCTGGGAGCGGCGGCGCTGAGCGAGGAGCACCTGGCCGAGAAGTGGTTCCGCGATGCCAGGATCTTCGATATCTTCGAGGGGCCGGGCGACATCAATCGTCTCATCATCGCGAGAGTCATCCTCGGATACTCCGCCAAGGAGTTGAACTGAAACGTTCCGCCTGAAGTCGCCGGTTCGGCTGCGGGGCGTCTCCTGCGGTGCCACCGCCTGCTCCGGGGCCCGACCGCCGGGCTGCCTTCCCGTTGCGGTCGTTCCCGCGTGAGGCAGGCCGTCAGTCGAACTTGATGCCGGATGCAGCGATCAACGCTTCCCAATCCGCTCGCGATTTTCTGACGAACGCGCCGAAATCGGCGTGATCCAGATAGTCCACCTGGAACTTGTTCTTGGTCAGCACCTCCTTGACGGACGGATCGTCCAAAGCCTTGGCGACGGCGCCGCTCAACTGCTCGAGCGCAGGCCGGGGCGTCGCCCTGGGGGCGAACAGGGCCAGCCACTGCTGGTCGGCCGGCATGGTCGGTACAACGCTTCGAAGGGTCGGCAAATCCGGGTAGAACGGCGACGGATTTCCTGTCGTGATGGCGATGTAGCGAATGTGGCCGGCCTGCGCGGCGCTGTCGAAGACTGCGGACGGTGGTGTCGTCGTGAGGTGGATCTGTCCGCCGATCAGCGCCGTGATGATGTCGGCGTTGCCCTTGTACGGCACGAGGGTGGTCTTGGCCCCGATGTTGCGTTCGAACGCGCGCAGCATCACTTGGATGGAACCCCCCGATCCGGCGGAACCCCATAGAACGCCTTGAGGCTGGGTCTTTGCCCAGGCGATGAACTCTTGAGGGGTGCGTGCAGGCACGTCCTTGTTGACCATCATCAGATAGGGGCTGGTGGTCAGCTTGGCGACGGCTTCGAAGTCATTGATCGGATCGTAGTCAGCACCCTGCAGGGTGCCAGGATTCATCATGAAGCTATGGGCGTGCAGGCGCAGTGTGTTGCCATCCGGCGCGGCCCGTTGCACCAGCCGGGTACCGATGAGTGTCGATCCGCCAGGCCTGTTCTCCACCAGCACGC
>JAFKGG010000266.1 GCA_017307915.1 Burkholderiales bacterium
GCTATCCCACCGGTGTGGCGATCGTGGCCACGCGTGCCGGCGACGGGCGCCGCGTGGGCCTGACCATCAATTCGTTCGCGTCGCTGTCGCTCGATCCGCCGCTGATCCTGTGGAGCCTGGTGCAACGCTCGGTGAACCTGCCGGCGTTTCGCGACTGCACGCATTTCACGGTCAGCGTGCTGGGCAGCGAGCAGCAGGAACTGGCGCGGCGCTTCGCCAGCGCATCGGTGGCCGACAAGTTCGAAGGCGCGCCGGTGATCGACATGCCCGAGGGCGTGCCGGTGATCGAAGGCGCCGTCGCAACGCTGGTCTGCGCCAACGATCGCTGCATCGACGGCGGCGATCATCTGCTGCTGCTCGGCCGCGTGCTGCGCGTGGCCAGCAGCAGCGGCGCGCCGCTGGTGTTCCATGCCGGCCGCTTCACGGTGCTGCCGGACTGACACGCGCCGATTTAATCGCCCCGGCCCTGAGCCGCGCCGACAACGGCTTTGCAAGGAGACCATCGCTTGGCCACGCCCGCCTCTTCCCAGATCATCATCGTCGGCAGCGGCATCAATTCGCTGGTCTGCGCCGCCCTGCTGGCCACCCGCGGCAAACGGGTGCTGGTGCTGGAACGCAACGACACGCTCGGCGGCTGCATCCGCACCGAAGAACTGTTTCCCGGTTATCGACACGACATTCTGTCGTCGTGGTATCCGCTGTTCGTCGGCAGCCCGGGCTACGCCGAGCTGAAGCCGGCGCTGCACGAAGCCGGACTCGAATTCGCGCAATGCGAATACACCACCGGCCTGGTGCAGCCCGACGGGCGCGGGCTGGCCTTCAAGCAGGACATCGCCGACGCCGCGCGCCGCCTCGATGCGATCGCGCCCGGCGACGGCGCGGCGTTCGGCGCGATGGCGCAACGCCTGTTCACGCAGGACGCGGCGCTCACCTTCGGCTTGCTCGGCCAGAACCCGTATGGCCGCGGCATGGTCAAGCTGCTGTTCTCGGAATGGCGCAAGCGCGGCCTGGATGGACTGATGGGTTTTGCCGCCGATTCGGTGGAGAGCTTTCGGCGCTGGTCGGAACGCTCGCTGCGCAGCGATTTCGCGCGCGCGCTGATCGCGCCCTGGGTACTGCACACCGGGCTGGGGCCCGATGACGCCTGCTCGGCGCTGATCGGCAAGCTGACCTTCGCCGCCGTGGTAGCCGGCGGCATGCCGGTGGTCAAGGGCGGCAGCAGCGGCATCGTGGCGGCGCTGCAAACGGTGATCGAACGGCACGGCGGCCGCCTGCTCACCGGGCATCCGGTCGAGCGCATTCTGACCACCGGCAGCGGCCGCGGCCAGCGCGCCACCGGCGTCATCGCGGCCGGGCAGACTTTCGAAGCCAGCGAAGCGGTGGTCTGCAACGTCACGCCGCAGCAGCTCTATGGCCGCCTGCTGGCCGACACGCCCGAAACGCTGCGCGAGCGCGCGCAAGGCTACCGCTTCGGCCGCGGCGACATGCAGATCCACTTCGCATTGAATGCGCCGCCGGCCTGGTGCGAGCCGGAGCTGCTGAAGGTGCCGCTGGTGCATCTGACCGAGAGCATGGAGCAGGTCTGCGAATCGGTGACGCAGGCCAACAACGGTTTGCTGCCGGCCCGGCCAACCCTGGCCATCGGCCAGCCGACCGCGGTCGACGCCTCGCGCGCGCCGGCCGGCGGCTGGATTCTGTGGATTCAGATGCAGGAGCAGCCGGCCCGCCTGAAAGGCGACGCCGCCGGCGAAATCACGATACCCGCCGACGGCCGATGGAACGATGCGGTGCGCGAAGCGATGGCCGATCGCGTGCAGGCGCGGCTCGAATGCGTGATGCCCGGGTTGGCGCAGCGCATCGTCGGCCGGCGCGCGTATTCGCCGGCCGATCTCGAATCGCTGAACTGCAATCTGGTTGGCGGCGACCCGTATTCAGGCATATGCTCGCCTGATCAGTTCTTCTGGCTGCGGCCATTCGCCGGCCGCGATGGCGCACGCGGACACCGCACGCCGGTGCGCAACGTCTTTCATATCGGGGCATCGACGCACCCTGGCCCCGGCCTGGGCGCCGGCTCGGGAACGCTGGTGGCGCAGACGCTGGCGCCGCGCTGAGCCGGCACTTCGACGACCAAAGACACGACGAGGGGAGACACATGAGCGACACGAGTCTGCAGCAGAAGATCGAAGACCATGCGCTGGAAAGCGTGCCGCAGCACGAGCGGCAGAACTGGCTGGCGCTATCGTGGAACACGGCCGGCATCGTCACCACGCTGATCCAGTTGTTCTTCGGCGCGCTGGTCACTTTCGTGGCCGGCTTCAAGATCGCGCTGCTGGCCGGCATTTGCGTCACCGTGGTGGGCGCGCTGCTGGGATGGCTCACCGGCCACGTTGCCTATCGCACCGGTTTGTCGAGCACCGTGATGGCGCGCCGCTTCGGCTTCGGGCGCCAGGGTTCGATCATCGCGTCGCTGATCTTCGCGTTCATGATCATCGGCTTCCTCGCACTGGAAAACGCGCTGCTGTACAAGGGGCTGCTGTTCTATCTGGGCCTGGACGATACGCTGACGCACCGCATCGTCATCTACGGCATTCTGACCTTGCTGTGGATCCTGCTGACCACCTATGGTTTCACGCTGGTGACGCGCGTGTCGTCGATCACACTGGTGGCCTTCCTGGCCGTACTGGCGTGGATGACCTACGTCGTGCTGGCGCAGGCCGGCGCCACGGCGCAAGGCCTGATGTTCGGGCCGCAGTTGCCGGGCGAGGCCTTGCAGGCGATGGGCGCCGGTTCCGACCTGGGCAAGTTCATCTTCGCGGTCAACATCCTGATCGGCTCGGCCGGCGCGCTGGCGCTGGTCGATGCCGACCTGGGCCGCTATGCGCGGCGCTCGATCGACATCGGCATCGCCGCGCTGATCGGCAACATCGCGATGGACATCGTCATGCTGTCGCTCGGCGGCATCATCATGTATGCCGGCGTGCCGGCGCTGGTCGAGTTCTACGTGCAAAGCAAGGGACTCGATGAAGCCGCGGCACGGCAGATGGTGCTGGCCAGCCCGGATTCGGTGGCCGCTGCGTTCATCGTCTTCGGCGGCATCATCGGCACGATCCTGATGATCCTGGCGCAGGGCAAGGCGCAGGTGCTGAACACCTACAGTGCGTCGCTATCGCTGTCGAACCTGTTCGACGCGCTGGGCCGCTGGCGGCCGGGCCGGCTGTGGTGCGTGGTGCTGGCCAACATACTGGGCTTGATCATGCTGTATGGGCGCCTGCTCGAGCTGGTCAACTCATGGATCACGCTGCTGGGCGTGCTGACGACCTGCTTTGCCGCCATCATCGTGGCCGACTATTACCTGCTGGGCCGCGGCCGCCATGGGCAGGCTGCGCTGGACACCGACGAGGCGGTGAACTGGGCTGGCGTCATCACCGTGGTGGTGGCTACGCTGCTGGCGCACGGGCCGCTTGCCAGCCTGTTTCCGATCGAGTTCTTCACGGCGCTGGTCATCTGCCTGGTGCTGTATCCGGCGCTGCGCCTGACGGTGCTGCGTGCACCGCAAGGACGGGCGGCGTTCTAGTCGCCCCAGGGTTCCGCGCGCGCGGCATGCAGCACACGCGCATGCCGCGCGCAGCCGACAGGAGCCGCGCCCAGCAAGGGATCAGTGATGGCGCCGGGTGTCGCTCGGGCTTTCGCCGAAGCGGGCGCGGTACTCGGCACTGAAACGTCCCAGATGCACGAAGCCCCAGCGCAAAGCCACCGCGGCCACGCTGGAGGCGCCGGCCTGCAATTCGGCACGCGCGCGTTCCAGCCGCAGGTTCTTCAGGAACTGCATCGGGCTGACGCCGGCCACCTGCGCCAGTTGCTCGGCGTGGATCGGCTCGTGCGCATGCGCCTGCAGATATTCCTGCACCTTGCGCACGTGGCGCGGCAGCACGTTGCCGCAGCGCGCCGGCGCCGCCTGGCTGTAGTTGTGCGGCTGCACTGACAGCAAGGTGGCGGCGATCAACTGTTCCAGATGGCTGGTGATGAGCGGATAGCGCGCCAGGTCAGGCGTCTGCGCGGCGCCTTCGAGCAGGAACTGCAACAGATTGATCCATGCTGCATTGTCGCGCCAGCGGAAGCCCAGTTCGAAGCACAGCGGCTTGTCCAGCGTGCGGCCCAACTGCACGGCCAGCGTGCGTTCGATCAAGGCGCGTGAGATGCGCACCATCAGCGAATCGTTGTCGGCGCCCCAGCGCATCGTGGTGGCGTCGGCCGCGCTCAGCACCGATGCAAGCTGCGGCCCCGAATCGATGCACTGCGCACCGCACTCGATCTGCGCGCGGCCGGCAAGCGGCATCTGCACCAGAAAGAAGTCTTCGAGCGGGCCCGGGACGATGTCGACCTCGGCGCCGTAATGCAGCCGGCTGAGCGATACATCGCCCAGCGGCACGTGATGCATGCGCGCCGCCAGCCGCTGCCCGCGACCGGACACGTCGAGCCGATGCGGCTTCATCACGCGCCCGACCATCGCCCGCGTTTCATCCAGGTCGTACGAAGCAAACAGCTGCCGTTGCGGCAGGCCGAGCAAGGCGCTGGAGAACGCCGGTTTTGCGAATGTGGATTGCGTGTTCGACACGATTGATATCCCGGGGGGCGGCAGCTGCCGGGCCCCGGCGTGCAGCTCGAAAAATCGAGTTTCGCAATTACTTTAATACTAAAGCTTCTGGATCGCCATCTCCGGGAAACTACTGATGCAGCGCCGACTCGCTTCGCGCGCGGACGCGGCATGCGAGCACGGGCATCCGCTTTCTGCCGCCGCTATCCATCGCGTGCACAAAGCCGCGAACGGTCGTTGACCCGCCGGCCCACGCGAATCGACAGTAGCGGCACACGATTTCCAATCGTCCATCGACTACCGGAGACGCCCATCATGAGTAGAAAGATTGCAATCGTCGGCGCCGGCCAGTCGGGCCTGCCGCTGGCACTGGCCCTGCAGGCACGCGGCGACCAGATCACACTGCTGAGCAACCGCAGCCCCGATGATCTGCGCCGCGGCAAGGTGATGTCCAGCCAATGCATGTTCGACGCTTCCTTGCAGATCGAACGCGACTTTGGCTTGAACCAGTGGGAACACCTGTGCCCGCCCGTACAAGGCATCGGCCTGGCTGTGCCCAATCCTGACAAACCCGGCGAAAAGCTGATCGACTGGGCAGCGCGGCTGGATCGCTATGCGCAGGCGGTCGACCAGCGCATCAAGATGCCCGGCTGGATGGATCTGTTCCGGCTGCGCGGCGGTGAACTGGTGCTGAAGGACGCCGGCATCGATGATCTCGAACAGCTGGCCGCCACGCACGATCTGACCGTGGTCAGCGCCGGCAAGGGCGAGATCGTAAAGCTGTTCGAGCGCGATGCGCAACGCAGCGCGTTCGAGCAACCGATGCGCGCGCTGGCATTGACCTACGTGAAAGGCATGACGCCGCGCACGCCGTTCTCGCGCGTGTGCTTCAACCTGATCCCCGGCGTCGGCGAATATTTCGTGTTTCCGTCGCTGACCACCACCGGGCCGTGCGAGATCATGGTGTTCGAAGGCGTACCCGGTGGCCCGATGGATTGCTGGGGCGACGTGAAGACGCCCGAAGAGCATCTGAAGAAGAGCCTGTGGATCCTGGAAACCTTCCTGCCATGGGAAGCCGAGCGCTGCCGCCACGTCGAGTTGACCGACGACAACGGCATTCTCGCCGGACGCTTTGCACCGACCATCCGCAAGCCGGCCGGCAAGCTGCCGTCGGGCCTCCTCGTGTTCGGGATGGGCGATGCGGTGTGCGTCAACGATCCGATCACCGGCCAGGGTTCGAACAACGCGACCAAGGCGTTCAAGGTTAGCTATGTCGGCATGGTCGCACGCGGCGATGGCGAGTTCGACGCGGCCTGGATGAACGCTTCGTTCGAGCGCTTCTGGGACTACGCGCAGCACGTGGTGCGCTGGACGAATACGCTGCTGTTGCCGCCACCGCCTCATATCCTGAAGCTGCTGGGCACGGCCGGCCAGGTGCCCTCGGTCGCAAGCGTGATCGCCAACAACTTCAACAATCCGCCG
>JAFKGG010000267.1 GCA_017307915.1 Burkholderiales bacterium
TAAATAGAATGTTAAGACGAATAAATTCTTTGTTAAAATATATTAACGGTAATTTTTGCTAGACACATGGTTTTTTAGTCTCGCTGCACCCCATTTTATATAATTTATTTTCTAATGCTTTATTGCAATTTTGTTGACGTTCAAACACGCATTTAGGCTGAAATGAAAAAAGGACCACCTGCGTGGTCCTTTTTTTCTTTTGAATACCAATTCATTAATACAAATCCCAGAACAACTTTGTTGTTACAGCATCTCCACCTATTGCAGTTGAGGCAGATTTGTAGTTTGCATTGTTCAATGTTTGCTCCTGTGCGGGGTAAGTGTATCGGACAGGGAAACCTGATACCGGATCTACCGGGGCAGGTAACTGTGGGTGATCTAACCGCCGGATATCCGTCCATGCTTCGAAGCCACGGTTATACTGCGCTATCCATTTCTGACTGCCAATCTTAGCTTTATAATCACCTTGCGCAGTCATATAATTTACATTTACGCCGGACAGGTAAGTTGCAGCGTCTGCAGCACTGCCACCCCAGTAAGAAATGGAAGCTGTTACGCCCGCATTATAATGAGACTGTGCAGTACCTCCTACATTGAAGCCTCTTTCTGCTGCTTCTGCCAGTATCAGTTCTACCTCTGCATAATCCATTAACAAGGCTTCGAAATTAGGCAGTAGCATTTTATCGCTTGCTGTTGAAAATTGAGAAAAGCTATTGCCATCGCCCGGTGTACCGGCCGCGCCATCCACCGTGGCGCCTTGCGCGTCACCACCGGCCGACTCGCCGGCCCCACCCAGGTAAGCCGACTGCACCTGCGGATTGGCGCGCACCTCAGCCGGCCGGCCTTCGACCAGCTTCGAACCGAAGTTCATCACCACCAGCCGATCGACCAGCTTCATCACGAAATCCATGTCGTGTTCAACCACCAGGATCGTCACGCCTTCGTCGCGCAGCTTGCGCAGCAGCTCGCCCAGCGCCAGCTTTTCCTTGCGGCGCAGGCCGGCGGCGGGCTCGTCGAGAATCAGCAGCACCGGATCGGCAGCCAGTGCGCGCGCGATCTCCAGAATGCGCTGCGTGCCCAGCGGCAGGCTGCCGGCCAGCTCGTGCGCGCGATCGCCCAGGCCGATGCGTTCGAGCTGGCGCTGCGCTTCGGCCAGGATCTGCGCTTCCTCGCGCCGATCGAGCCGCAGCCCGGCACCCAGCACGCCGGCGCCGGCACGCGCATGCGCACCCAAGGCAACGTTGTCGAGCAGGCTCATCTGCGGGCGCAGCTTCACGTGCTGGAAGGTGCGCGACATGCCGGCGCGCGCGATCAGCCGCTGCGACATGCCGGTGACGTCGCGGCCGAGGAACTCGACGCGGCCGCTGGTCAAGCGCAGCGTGCCGGTCAACAGGTTGAACATCGTCGTCTTGCCGGCGCCGTTGGGGCCGATCAGGCCGACGATCTCGCCCGCGTTCACGTCGAAGCTGACGTCGTTGACCGCCACCAGCCCGCCGAAACGCTTCAGGGCATTGCGCACCGACAGCACGCGCTCGCCGCGCGCCGGCAGCGCGCGGCGCGGCAGCGGCTCAGCCGGCGGCACGGGCTCGGCCGGCGGCGCCGGAAAGCGGCGACGCCACCAGCGCGCCGCAAAGCCCATCAAGCCGGCACGCGCGTAATGCAGCAGCAGAATGAACAGCAGCGCGAAGGCAACCGCATCGAGCTGGCCGCCATGCTTGGCCAGCAGCGGCAGCAGGTCTTGCAGCGCGTTCTTCAGCATCAGCACCAGCGCCGAGCCAACCAGCGCGCCGGCCAGATGGCCCAGGCCGCCGGCGACTGCCATCAGCAGATACTCGATGCTGGCGCGCACGTCGAATGGCGACGGGCTGACGAAGCGATTGGTATGCGCATACAGCCAGCCGGCAATGCCGGCCATCAGCGCGGCCACGATGAACAGCGCCAGGCGCACGCGAAACGCGTCGGCGCCCACGCTGCCCAGCAGGATGGCGCCGCCGCGCAGGCTGCGGATGGCGCGGCCCGGCCGCGAATACAGCAGGTTGTAGCTGAACAGGCAGGACAGCCCCACCAGCAGCCAGATCAGGTAATAGATGGCACGCGGATCAGCCAGCGACCAGCCGGCGATGGCCAGCGGCGGAATGTTCGACATGCCGGTGTGCCGCCCCAGCGCGTCGATGTTGCCGAACAGCAGCGAGATCGACAGCCCCCAGGCGATCGTCGACAGCGGCAGGAAATGGCCGCCGAGCCGCAGCGTCAGCAGGCCGATGGCCAGCGCCGCGATGCCGGTCAGCAATAGCGCGAACAACAGCCCCAGCCACGGCGAAGCGCCTTGCGCGGTGGTCAACCACGCCGTGCTGTAGGCGGCAATGCCGACGAACGCTGCCTGGCCGAACGACGTAGCGCCGCCCACACCGGTGAGCAGCACCAGCCCCAGCGCGACCAGCGCGCCGATGCCGATGTCGTTGAGCAGCGAAACGCCGAAATTGCCGATCACCGCCGGCGCCAGCGCCACGGCCAGCACCACGCCGCCCAGCGCGATTTGACGGAGGCGGCGCGTCATTGATCGATCTCCTCGGTCTCTTCCTCGGTATGCACGGCCAGATAGGAGCGCAGCATCAGCACCGGGATCAGCAGGCTGAAGACGATCACGTCTTTCAGCGCGCCGCTCCAGAATGACGCGAAGCTCTCGGCGATGCCGACCGCCAGCGCGCCGATCGCGGTCAGCGGATAGCTGACCAGTCCGCCGATGATCGCCGCCACGAAGGCCTTCAGGCCGATCAAGAAGCCCGAGTCGTAATACATCGTCATCGCCGGCGCCACCAGCACGCCGATCAGGCCGGCCAGCAGCGACGCGAAGCCATAGGCCAGCAGCGCGGTGCGGGCCGGACGAATGCCGACCAGCCGCGCGCCCACGCGATTGACGGCAGTGGCGCGCAGGGCCTTGCCCATCACCGTGCGTTCGAAGGCCAGGAAGAACAGCGCGCTCAGCACGATCGCCGACGCGATCATCAGCAGCACCTGGCCGCTGACCGAGAAGCCGCCCAGCGAGATGGCGCCGCTGGTCAGCGGCGCGGTGCGCGAGCCTTCGGGGCCGAAGAACATCAGGCCCAGCCCCGACAGCAGGAAGTGCAGCGCCAGCGAAACGATCAGCAGCACCAGCACCGATGCATCGGCGATCGGTTGCAGCACCAGCCGCGCCACCAGCGGCGTGATCGGCACTACCAGCAGGATCGCCACCGCGATGTGCACCGCCGACGGCAAGGGCTGGCCCGCCACCGCCCATGCAATCGCGCACGGAATCGCCGGCAGCACGCCCCAGCCGAGCACGGCGCGCGGAATGCGCGCGGCCTCGCCACGCCGCAACAGCGACACGATCTCGGCGGCCAGGGCCAGCGCGGCCAGGGTCAGCACCAGGCCGACGGTGGGCGGCAGGCGGTTCTGTTCGAAGGCCGCCAGGCTCAGCGCCGCGAACGCGGCCACGTCGCCGAACGGCACGAACACCACCCGCGTGACGGAAAAGATCAGTACCAGCCCGAGGCCGGCCAGCAGATAGACGGCGCCATTGGCCAGGCCGTCGATCCCGAGAATCAGCGCGACATCCCAAGTCATTTCGAGCTTCTTGTTCGTGCCATCGAGTGCGTGAGGAACATCCGGGTCGCCGGCCGCTTCGTGCCGGTATCGAGCGAAATGGTTCGCATGGCGCGCCTTTGATCTCGGCAAGCCGCTGGCCGACTGCCGCCTCGGCCTGCGGTGCGCAGTCTTTTCAGTCGAGAACCGTTAATGGGTAATTAGTTTAGAGGTAAATCTATTTAGGCTCATAGTCTTTTTTTTAAGGGCTTACCCGCAACGGCGCACCAGCGCGGGGCACGGCGCCGGGCGCGCACAAGGCCGCCGCGTGGCGTGCGGCGATCCACTCTTCATTGGTGGGTTCCACACCCACGATGACGCGGCTGTCGGGCCGCGAGATCAGCGGCGCGTCGCCGGCATTGGCGGCATCATCGAGCGTCACGCCCAGAAAGCCGAGCCCGGCGCAGACCCGTTCACGGATCACCGCGCTGTGCTCGCCGACGCCGGCGGTGAACACCAGCAGATCGAACCCGCCGAGCACCGCCAGCATCGCGCAGATCTCGCGCACGATGCGTCGCACGTACAGTTCGAGCGCCAGGCGCGCGCGTTCATCGTCGGCCTCGCGCGCCAGCAGCACGCGCGAATCGGCCGAGATGCCCGACACACCCAGCAGCCCGGAGTCGTGATACAGCATGCGCCCGACCTGTTCGAGGCTGAGCTTTTCGATTTCCATCAGATACAGCAGGGCACCCGGATCGAGTGCGCCGCAGCGCGTGCCCATCATCAGCCCGTCGAGCGCCGAAAAGCCCATCGTGGTCGCCACGCTGCACAGCCCTTGCATCGCGCACAGGCTGGCGCCGCTGCCCAGGTGCGCGACGACGGCCCGGCCGCGCGCCGCATCGCCATGGCGCTCGGGCAGCACTTGCGCCATGTATTCGTACGACAGCCCATGAAAGCCATAACGGCGCAGGCCGCGTTCCCAGGCCGAATACGGCAGCGGCAGCAATTGCTCGACCAGCGGCAGCGTGTGATGAAAGCCGGTATCGAAGCACGCCACCTGCGGCAGATCGGGCCGCTCGGCCAGCAGGATCTGCACCGCTTCGAGCGCAAACGGCTGATGCAGCGGCGCCAGCGGAATATAGCCGCGCAGATCGGCCAGCACGCCGGCATCGACGCGCACCGGCGCGAAATACCTGGCGCCGCCATGCACCACGCGATGCGCCACCACGGCCACGCGCCGCGCGCCCAGCCAATCCATGATGCGCTCGCGGATCAGCGCCAGCGCCGCGTTATAGGGCCGCTGCGAATCGAGTTCAACCGGCTCCGACGCTGCACCGGCTGCCTTGAACTCGGACGCAGCGCCGCCGATGCCCTGCACCTGCCCGCTCCACGACGCCTGCCGCGGCACCGGCTCGACATCGGCGGCGAACAGACCGAACTTGATGCTCGACGAGCCGCAGTTCAGGACGAGGATGAAGCGTTCGGGTGCGGGAGCCATGATCAGCATCGATCCGTAGAAACGATATGTCGGCCCGACTCACGCTGAGGTGGATTGACCGGCCAACCAGGGAGTTATAAGAGACTGCGCCTGCGTCAGGCAATCGTCAAACGAACGATGAAAACCGATGGCGTCGATGGCATCGAATTCCACCGAACGTCCACCGCGGCCGCTCGATTTCACGCTCCAAATGGCGCATCAGAACAAGCGCATTGGCGAAAAGCTCGCGCCATGGCCCCGGCCTGTTCATATCCGGAGCATTCATTGCCAGATCTCGCGGCCACTCTTCATCTCGCGCGCCAAGATCCGCATCCGTTTCCACACCTGGGCACGCTCCACGCCGTGCTCGTGATGCAGCGCTTCCACCACTGAAGCCAGAAGAGACACCGGCGCCTCATCCAACAATGCATACATATGAGGACGGTATTCGCTCGGCAACGAATTGCCGAGCAGTGCCTTTCGCAACGGCTCGGCTTGCATCTGCTTCTTGTAGCTGACGCTGGCCGTTCGTGAGGCGATGTCGAGCGCCGCCCCCAACTGTTCGATCGACCGGCGCTTGAAGTGCCGCGGCGGCTCGATCGACAGCGAAAGCCCAAGCACTTCCAGCAACTTGGCCGCCCTGGAAACGCTCAGATCGTGGATAGAGCCATTCTCGAGCTGATTGATCGTGGCACGCGAAAGACCACTTGCCGCGGCAAGCGCCGTTTGCGTCAGACCCATGTCGATACGTCGAGCCCGCACGACAGCACTGAGTTCGACAATGGCATCCATGGGAGCAGTCTAGGATGCGAGCAGAAAAATATCAAATATATTCGACAAACAAATCAACCAACCAGCCAATAGATGAACCCCAATGGATGATGCGCCCGCGCAATGCTGTACATCATCCCGAACACCGCCAGCGCGCACACGTAGAACACCGCCCGCGCGCCGCGGCTGCCGGCGCGGCGCAGCGCGAACACGCCCAGCACGATGTAGACCACCAGCA
>JAFKGG010000268.1 GCA_017307915.1 Burkholderiales bacterium
TGCCGCCGACATACAGTTGCACCGCGCGATACAGCAGCGAACGCAGCGACTCCAGCTCGGTTTTCAGCTCGGCCAGCTTGAAGTGCACGTATTGGTTGGCCAGCAGCGGCTGGCCGAAGGCCTGCCGCTGGTGCAAGTAAGCGATGGTCTCGTCCAGGATGCGTTCGGCCGCCAGCGAGTTGGCGGCGGCCCACAGGCGTTCTTCCTGGAACTGCATCATCTGGTAGGCGAAGCCCATGCCTTCCTCGCCGATGCGGTAGCGCTGCGGCACGCGCACGTCATCGAGGAAGATCTGCGCGGTGTCGGAGGCACGCATGCCGGTCTTGACCAGCTTGCGCGCGATCTGGATGCCGGGGGTGTCCATTGGCACGCAGATCAGCGTCTTGTTGCGGTGTGCGGCGCCTTCCGAGGTATTGGCGAGCAGGCACATCCAGTCGGCCTGGGTGCCGCTGGTGGTCCACATCTTGCCGCCGCGGATGAGGTAGTCGCTGCCGTCCTTGCGTGCCGTGGTCTTGATCGAGGCGACGTCGGAGCCGGCGCCGACTTCCGATACGCCCAGGCAGGCGACGCGTTCGCCGGTGATCGACGGCACCAGGAATTCGCGGCGCAGCTCGTCGCTGCCGAAACGGGCCAGCGCCGGTGTGGCCATGTCGGTCTGCACGCCGATCGCCATCGGCACGCCGCCGCAATGAGCGTGGCCCAGCGCCTCGGCCATTGCCACCGAATACGAGTAGTCGAGCCCGGCGCCGCCGTATTCGGGCGGCTTGGTGATGCCCAGAAAGCCGAGCTTGCCCATCTTGCTGAACAGCTCGCGCGCCGGAAAGATGCCGGCCGCTTCCCATTCATCGACGTGCGGATTGATCTCGGCGTCGATGAAGCGGCGCAACGAGTCTTGCAGTTGCAGATGCGCATCGGTGTAGATCATCGGGTTCCTCGGCGGTGGACTGCCGGCTGCGTGGCCGGCGCGGAAACGAACGTGAAGGCGAAGCGAAACGGTGCCGGGTGCGTGCAAAGCGGTCAAGTTGCGATGCAATGCCGGGCGGCGGGCTGTCTCTATAATGGGCCATGTCCTCGTTTGCCGCCGGCTTGCCGGTTTCGCATTCTCATTCGTCAGCCCGTGCCGGCGATACGGCCGACGCCGACGTGCCGCTGTATGTCGATCTCGACGGCACCCTGTCGAAGACCGATGCATTGTGGGAATCGTTCGCGTCAGCCTTGCGGCGCCGCCCTTGGGCGCTGCCTGGCGCGATCGCCGGCTTGACCCGCGGCCGTGCCGCGCTCAAGCGCCGCCTGGCTGAGCTCGGCCGGCCTGATGCCGCCGTTTTTCCGTTGCGCGAGGCTTTCGCGGACTGGTTGGCCGAGCAGCGGGCCGCCGGCCGGCGCATCGTGCTGGCCACCGCCGCCGAGCGCGAGCTGGCCGAGGCGGTTGCCGCCCGTGTCGGCCTGTTCGATGCGGTGCTGGCCAGCGACGGGCAGCACAACCTGAAAGGGCCTGGCAAGCTCGAAGCGATCCGCCGCGATGCGGCCGGTCGCGCGTTCGACTACTGCGGCAACGGCCCCGAAGACGTGCCGATCTTCGCGGCCGCGCGCCGTGCCATCGTGGTTGGCGCGCCGCCCGGCGTTTTGCGCCGGGCGCGGCAGCGCGCCGAGGTGGGACGGGTGTTCGACGCCGCGCCGTCGCCGCTGGCCAAGCTGCTGCTGGGTCTGCGCGCAGCGCGGCCGCATCAGTGGCTGAAGAACCTGCTGGTGCTGGTGCCGATGCTGACCGCGTTCAAGCTCGATGAAGGGCTGGCGCTGTCGCAGGTGCTGCTGGCCTTTCTGTCGTTCAGCCTGGCTGCCTCCAGCGGTTATCTGCTGAACGATCTGCTCGACCTGGCTGCCGATCGGCGCCATCCGCGCAAGCGCGAGCGTGCCTTCGCCGCCGGCTTGCTGTCGGTGCGCAGCGGCTTTGCCGGCGCGGCGCTGCTGCTGATCGCATCGCTGGCGATCGCCATCGCCGTGGGCAGGGCGTTCACCGGCTGGGTCGTCATCTATCTGCTGATGACCGGCGCCTACTCAGGTTTTGCCAAGCGCATCGCACTGCTCGACGTGGCCATGCTGGCGGGCTTGTACACGGTGCGCGTGCTGGCCGGCGGCGCGGCGATTGGCGTGGCGCTGTCGTTCTGGCTGCTGGCGTTTTCGGTGTTCCTGTTCTTCAGCCTGGCGCTGGTCAAGCGCTGCGGCGAGCTGGTCGCGCAGCTTGCGCGCGCCGAGGAAACCGGCCGCGGCCGCGGCTACGAGGTCAGTGACCTGTCGGTGTTGCAGATGCTGGGCATCGCCACCTCATGCGCTGCGCTGCTGGTGCTGGCGCTGTACGTGCAGGAGCCCGAAGTAACGCAGCGTTATGCCTCGCCGCAGATCCTGTGGGTGATGCTGTTCGGGCTGCTGGTCTGGCTGGGCCGGCTATGGCTGGATACGGCGCGCGGGCTGATGCATGACGACCCGCTGGTCTATGCCTTGCAGAACCCGGCCAGCCGCTGGCTGGTCGTCTTGCTGCTGGCGCTGTATGCGGTGGCCGCGCTGGTGTCTTTGCCGGGTCTGGGCTAGGGCGGTCGCGTTGCAGGGCTCGCGGGCTTTTGAGCCCCTGTCAATCAAGCGTGCCCGGCAGCCACAGCGACAGAATCGGGAACGCGCACAGGATCACCAGGCGCACGATGTCGACGGCGATGAACGGCATCGTGCCGCGATAGATGCGGCCTAGCGACACGTCGCGCGCAATCGAGTTGATGACGAACACGTTCATGCCCACCGGCGGGCAGATCATGCCGAAGGTGACGGCCATGACGATGATCACGCCGAACCAGATCGGATCGAAGCCCAACTGCATCATCGCCGGAAACACGATCGGCACGGTGAGCAGGATCATCGCCAGTTCGTCCATCACCGCGCCGAGGATGAAATAGCCGACCATCACCAGCGCCAGCACGCCGTAGGGGCCGATCGGCAGGTGCGTGAGGAACTCGACCGCCTTCTGCGTGAATTGCGTGATGGTGAGGAAATAGCCGAACAGATAGGCACCCATCACGATCAGCATGATCGCCGACGATACGCGCAGCGCATCGACCAGCGCTGCCCTGATCTGCGGCCATTTGAGCCGGCCGCGCGCCATGCCGATCAGCAGCGTGCCGACGGCGCCCACGCCGGCGGCTTCCTGTACGGTGAAGATGCCGCCATAGATGCCGCCGAGCACGAACACGAACAGCAGCAGCACCGCCCACAGCGCCTTCAGCGAGGCGAAGCGCTCGCGCCAGGAATGCAGCGCGCCGCGCGGCATGCTCTCGGGCCGGCGCCAGCCAGTGAACTGCACCACCAGGCAATACAGCGCGACGGCCAGCAGCCCCGGCACGACACCGGCGGCGAACAGTTTGGAAATGTCGGTCTCGGTCATGATGCCGTACAGCACGAAGATGACCGAAGGGGGAATCATGATGCCCAGCGTGCCGCCGGCGGCGATCAGGCCGGCCGAGAAGCCGGGTTCGTAGCCGGCGCGGCGCATCTCGGGCAGCGCCACCTGGGTCATCGTCGCGGCCGTGGCTACCGACGAGCCGTTGATCGCGGAAAAGCCGCCGCAGGCGGCGATGGCGGCCAATGCCAATCCACCGCGGCGATGCCCCAGCCAGGTCCGGCCGGCATGGAACAACTCGGTGCTCATGCCGGAGTGCGACGCGAACGCGCCCATCAGGATGAACATCGGGATGACGCTGAGGTTGTAGTCGGTGAGCACCGACAGCGGCACGTTCGACAGTAGATTCAGCGCGGTGGGGGCGCTGGTCAGGACGGCGAAGCCACCGACGCCGGCGATGCCCATCGCCACGCCGATCGGCACGCGCAGCGCCATCAGCGCGAACATCGCGATGAAGCCCAGCAAGGCGACCAGGTCACGATCCATGGCGCGGTTCCGATTCGATCTCTTGGCCGGTGGCGTCGGTGTCGGGGGCGCGGTCGCGCAGCAGTTCGACGATGCGCACGACGGCCAGCAGCGCGGCGACGGTGGCGCCGGCGGCGCCGACTGCGTAGAACGCGACCAGCGGCAGTTGCAGATCGGAGGTGGCCTGCGTGCCGGTGCTGCCGGTCTTGACCCAGATCATCCAGGCCAGCGGCGCCAGGAAGGCCAGCGTGATCAGCGTGGCGATCAGATCGAGCCGGCGGCGGCCGACCTTGCCCATGTATTCCCAGACGATGTCGACGCAGATGTGGCCGGCATGATAGGTGGCGATGGCGATGCCCCAGAACAGCGCGATGCCCTGCAATTGGCGCGATCCGTCGAACCAGTCGGGAATCTGCAGGCTGAACAGATCGCGCATCACCACGTTGCCGGCGGTGAGCAGCGCGATCAGCAGCAAAAAGAAAGCGGCCACGTTTTCGGTGGCCGCGAGCAGGCGTTTCATCGCGCCGCTTCAGTTCAGCGCGTTGCGGTTCTTCAGCTCGGTGCGCAAGGCTTCGAGCGCAGCCTTGCCGTCGTGGCCAGCCTTGCTGGCACCTTCCACCCAACGCGTATACAGCGGCTCGCCGGAATCGCGCCAGGCCTTCTGCTGTGCGGGCGTGAGCTTGACGATGGTGTGGCCGGGCAGTTTCTCGATCATGCCCTGGCCGGAGTCTTCGTCATCGCCCCAGGCGGCGCCGACCTTGCCGGCCCATTCGTTGTTGCAGTGATCGTCGATCACTTTCTTCTGGCCGGGGGCGAGCTTGTTGTACCAGTTGCGGCTCATCGTCCACGTGAACGCGGCGGCGTAGACGCGCTGGTCGTTGTGGAACTTGACCGCCTTGTCGATGCCGAAGGTGATCAGCGAATGCCATGGGAAGGTGATCGCGTCGGCCACGCCTTTTTCGAGCGCATCGCGCGACTCGGGCGCCGATACCTGCACGTTGGTGGCGCCCAGGTGCGTCATCAGCGCGGCGACCGTGCCGTTGGCCGGGCGGATCTTCATGCCCTTGATCTGCGACGGGTCGGTGATCGGCTTGCGCGAATGCAGCGTGCCGATGTGCACGTGCGCGAAGCACATCATCGTGTCCTTCATCTCGGCGGCGGCATAGCGGCGATACCAGGCGTCGAGCGCGGCCGAGCCACCGCCGGGTTTGCTGATCAGGAACGGCAGCTCGCCGGCGGCGAAGATCGGAAAGCGGCCGGCCTGGTAACCGGGGCTGACCCAGGTCATGTCGGCGATGCCATCGCGCGCCATGTCGTAGTGGTCGGCGGCCTTGCCCAGTTGCTGTGCCGGGAACAACGCGACCCGGATCGAACCCTTCGACGCCGCTTCGACCGACTTGGCCCAGGGTTCGAACCCTTTCTTGGACAGCGGGTGCGAGGCCGGCAGCCAGTGCGCGAAGCGCATTTCGACCGGCTTGTCTTGCGCGACTGCGTACGGCCCGGCGAGCAGCGCGAGCAAGGCTGCGGCGGGAATCAGAAGGGTTTTTTTCACAGCGTGTCTCCTTGCACTGGAACTGGCGATCATGGCGCGTGGCCGCGATCGCATCAACGCGAACTTACCCCTATGAAGTCGGCGCGCCACGTGGCTTGCGCATCCAACGGATCGGCTTGGCCTGCGGCGGTAGCGGTGTGATGCCGGCGGCTTGAAGCCGTTGCTCCAGACCGCGCCCCTCGGGGTCGGCCAGCGCGGCATCGATCGCGGCTCGCAGTTCGGCGGCACCGGCCTGGTCATTGCTGCGCTGCCCGCGCAGCATCGGCGCGACCAGTGCATCGAAGATGCGCTGGTAGCTGGCGCGGCCGCGCCGGTGCGTATCGCCGTAGCCTTTGAGCAGGCGCGGCAGATCGGCCAGCGGCGCGGCGGCCGGCGTGGGCAGCAGCGTGCGCAGCGCATCGAGCCAGGTGTCGATGGCCAGGTTTTCCTCGTGAAAGCGCAGCGAGCGGCGGCGCAGCGGGCGCAGCACCGCCAGCAGGCGCAGCATCAGGAAACCATGGACGTGCGTGCTGGGCAGGTGCATGCCGCGAAAGCTCTGAT
>JAFKGG010000269.1 GCA_017307915.1 Burkholderiales bacterium
TCGGCCTCTGCCAGGACGAGCTCCAGGACGCGCCGCTGCTCTTCACGGGTCATGTGGAAGATTTCGCCGGCCTCGGGGTTGGCGATGAGGCCGCCGCGCTGCTTGAACTCGGGGTTCTTCAAGTGATGGCGTACCAGCGTGCGCAAGCCGGCTTCGTCGATGTCCAGGTTCGGCTTGAGCGGGAGGAGAAGCGCCGAGTACAGTCTTTTGGAGATGTCATTGCTCATGGGTTGCTCTCGAAATGGATCGTCTAGTCGACAGTGATGTTGGCGCGCTTGACGACGCTGCGCCATTGCACCGTATCCTTGGTCACGCGCTCCGCCAGCGCCTCCGGCGTACCGCCGCGCACGATGAACGACTGCTGTTCGAACAGCGCGACCATTTCCGGACTCTTGAGCACGTCGTTCAGCGCGGTGTTGATCGCCAGCACGATGTCGCGCGGCGTGCCGGCCGGCGCCCAGATGCCGAAGTAGCCGTCGGGATTCGAACGCTTGATGCCGACCTCGGCCATGGTGGGAACGTCGGGCATCGCGACGAGCCGCGAATTGCCCGTGACGGCGAGCATGCGGATCCGGCCCGTGCGCACGTGGGCCTGGGCGGAAACGGTGCTGTCGAACAGGAAGGTCAAGCGACCCGCCGCGAGGTCTTGGACCGCCAGCGAGGTGCCCTTGTAGGGCACGTGCACGGCCTGAACGCCGGTCGCCAGTTTGAAGTCCTCGGCCGAGAGGTGCGCGATCGTGCCGATGCCGGCCGATCCGAACAGGTTCTGATCGCCTCGTTGTTTCATGAAGGCCACCAGCTCCGGTGCCGTGCGAACCGGCAGGGAGTCCGGGATCAGCAGCGAGCTGCCCCCGTAGCCCAGATCGATGATCGGAGCAAAGTCCTTTTCGGGGTCGTAGGGCAGGTTGGATTTCAACGCGGCTGCCAGCGAATGCGTGCTGCTCGACGACAGCAGCAAGGTGTAGCCGTCCGGCCTTGCCTTCGCAACGGCGGTGGCCCCGATGATGCCGCCGGCACCCGCCCGGTTGTCCACGACCACCGATTGCTTCAGGCGCGCGGCCAGATGCTGAGCGACGCTGCGCCCGAATACGTCGACCGATCCGCCTGTGGGAAACGGCAGAACCAGCGTCACCGGGCGACTCGGAAACGTGTCGGCGAACGCCATTGGAGCACCGGCAACGGCCAGGCAAAGGGTGGCAAACTGTCTGCGCTTCATGGCTTCTCCTGTTCGTGCGCTGCGCGATGTCCCCAGGTCGTCTCGTAGTCGCGTTGCTTTTCTGGGGGAATGAAATCGGCTTCAAGCTGCCGCACTTTGGGCAGGCCGGTGAGTTCGGCGAAGCTGGGCACGCCGTATGGGCCGCTGCGCATCTGGGCCTGCCAATCGGCGATGGCCGGCAAGCCGCGCGATTTGAAGTCGTGCAGGACGTGCCATGCGGCCTGCATGCCGACGGAAGCGGCAAGGGTCGGGTAGAGCGCGACGCGCACGCCCAGCGCCTCGAACTCCTTGGGTGTCGGCGCCGGGCCGGCCCCGCCCCAGATCGTCAAGATTGGCGCCCGCACTTTGCGGCAGGCTTCTTCCAACTGCTCGCGGCTCTGGGCTGAATTCAGCCAGATCAGATCGGCGCCGCCCTCTTCGACGTAGGACTGGCATCGCGCCAGCGCGGATTCCCAGGTTTCGCCCTCGGCGCCCAAGGCATCGACGCGTGCGCAGACGACGAATTCGGGATCGATGGATTGCCGCGCATCGATGGCGGCGCGGATCTTGCCGACGGCTTCCGCCTGGCTGATGCAACGGCGGCCGGCCAGGGTGCCCGACTTCTTCGGCGCTTCCTGATCCTCGATCTGCAGGGCTGCGGCGCCGGCCCGGATGCATTCCTGCACCGCATACCAGGCGGTGACTGCATTGCCGAAGCCGGTGTCGAAATCCACGAGCAGCGGAATGTCGGTCTGCGCCGCGATGTGGCGGGCGTGGTCGATGAAGTCGCGCAGTCCGATCACGCCGGTATCGGGGTACGCGTACATGAAGGCGGATAGCTGCGATCCGGCCAGAAAGTAGGCTTCGAAGCCCGCCTGTTGCGCGATCTTGGCGAGCAGCGGACTGAAGCCGCCGGGCATGACCAGGATTTCGTTCCTGTCGAGCAGCTCCCTGAAGCGCTTGCGCTTCAGGGTGGCCTCATTGAGTCGTTCCATTTGTTCTCCTCTAGGACGCCACGGGTCAACCCATTGTTACTCACATGATAGCGTTTTTTCCGGAATAGACAAAAGATTGTCCAGATTGGAAATCATCGGGCCTTGATAGACTGGATTCCGTGAACGCAAATGACCAAACCGAGTTCGACGAGCGGGCCGTGCCCGACAAGCGCGGCATCCAATCGGTGGATGCCGCCGTCGCCATCCTCAATGCGGTCGCAGCGGCCGCCGGGCCGCAACCGTTGACCGCCATCGCGAAGCGGACCAGCAATTCGGCGAGCACCACCCACCGCTACCTGGTCAGCCTGCAGCGCGGGGGATTGGTGCGGCAGGATCCGAATACGGGCCGCTATGATCTGGGGCCGGCAGCCCTTCAGCTCGGGCTGGCAGCCCTCAAGCGCATGGATGCCGTCGAGGTCGCCCAGACCCATGCCGCGCGCTTGGCGATGGAGACCGGCAAGACCTGTTTCGTGTCCATCTGGAGCGACGATGGGCCGATGATCGTTCGCTGGTTCCACGGCCAGCGCATCATCATGACGATGGCGGGCGTCGGCAGCGTGTTGCCGCTGCTGGAGTCGTCATCCGGGTTGATCTTCGCTGCCTACCTGCCTGACTATCTGATGAAGTCGTGGATGGCCAGGCACAAGCTTGCTTTCGACGATGTCGAAGCCGAGTTGCAGCGCATACGCAGCGAGGGCTTCGCCTGGGTCGACAGCCGGATGGTGACCGGCCTCAGAGGCGTCTCGGTGCCGGTACTCGACATGTTCGCCGAGGTCCGTTTGACGCTGACTTTGCTGAGCCCGGACCCGCAACTGGTCGATTTTCCCAACGATGCGCAGCGGCAATTGCTGTCCGCCGGCCAGCAGGCGTCGTCCCAACTGGGATACGGAAGGCCGGACAAGCAGACGTCGCGGGTGAACGAAGGCTCCGAGTCGGCGGCCTGAAGGGCGCCGCCGGCCGGCGCCCGGAACTTCAGCGCTGCGGCATGTCGGCGCTCGAATACCCCAGGCTGATCGTCGCATCCGCCGGAATCGGCGGCACCGTCGCATTCCACGCCAACCAGTCGTCGCGCATGCGCGCCAGCCGTTCGGGCTCGCGCTTGGCGCGATTGGCGCGCTCGCGCTCGTCAGCCGACAGGTCGAACAGGTATTCGTGCCCGTCGACCATCAGATATTTCCAGTCGCCGTCGCGCAGCGCGCGCTGGCTGCGATGGTTCATCCGCCAGTACAGCGGGCGGTGAAAGCGCTGGCCGGCATCGCGCAGCACGGCTTGCAGCGACACGCCATCGATCGGATAGGCCGGATCGGGCACGGCGCCGCCCAACTCCAGCAGCGTCGCCGACCAGTCCATCGTCATGCAGTGCTGCATGCTGACGCCGCCGGGTGCAATCACCGCCGGCCAGTGGGCGATCCATGGCACGCGGATGCCGCCCTCGGTCAGATCCATCTTGCCGCCGACCAGCGGCCAGTTGTCGGAGAAACGCTCGCCGCCGTTGTCGCTGGTGAAGACGATCAGCGTGTCGCGCTCGAGCCCTTCGTCACGCAGCGCCTGCATCAGCCAGCCGATGCCTTCGTCCATATGGTGGATCATGCGGCGATAGCTGTGCACGCTGCCGCCGTCGAGATGGAACAGGTTGCTCGCCACCCCGGGCGCCGCCTGCGCGTCGTCGCGTGTTTCCCACGGCCAGTGCGGCGCGGTGTAATGCAGGCTCATGAAGAACGGACGGCCGCCGCGCGCATCGGCTGCCATGCGATGCACGTAGTCGGTGGCGCGCCGGCTCAGCAGGTCGGTCAGATAGCCGACCTCGCGATGCTCGTCTTCGCCCAGATACATGTCGTGCTGGCCCGACGAAGAGCAATGCGTGAAGTAGTCGACGCCGCCGGCCATGATGCCGTAGAACTCGTCGTAGCCCGAGCGCAGCGGCCCGAACGCGGGCGGATAGCCCAGGTGCCACTTGCCGATCAGCGCCGTGCGGTAGCCGGCGCCGCGCAGCAGCGAGGGCAGCGTCGGCACCTCGGGCGGCAGGCCCAGCGTGGTGTTGCCCTTGCTGCGGCTGTTGATGGGTTCTTCCATCGCGCCGCGCAGCCGGTATTGATAGCGCATCGTCATCAGCGCGAAGCGCGTCGGCGAGCACACCGGCGAGTTGGAATAGCCCTGCGTGAAACGCAAGCCGCCGGCGGCCAGGCGGTCGAGCACCGGCGAGACCGGGTCGCGGCCACCGTAGCAGCCGAGATCGGCGTAGCCCAGGTCGTCGGCGACGATGTAGATGATGTTCGGGCGCACGCCGCTCATGTCATTCGACTTTCATGCCGGTGGCTCGTGCCACGCGCTGGTAGCGCGCCGATGCCTCCGCCAGCCGTTGTGCCGCGGCCGCGCCGGTCAGGTTGGTCGGTTGGAGATCCATGCCGATCAGCCGTGTCTGCATCTCCGGTCGCTGGATCGCTTCGAGAATCGCGGCTTGCAGCGTCTGCACGATCGGCTCGGGCGTGGCCGCCGGAATCATGGCCACATACAGCACCTCTTGTTCCAGTTGTTTCAAGCCCAGCTCGGCCACCGTGGGCAGATCGGGGGCCAGCGCCGAGCGCTTGGCGCTGGTCACTGCCAGCGCGGTGATCTTGCCCGACTTCACGTGCGGCAGCATGCCGGGCGTGGCCAGCGCGCCGCCGTCGACTTCGCCGGCGGCCACCGCCAGCACGGCCGGCGTGTTGCCGCGGTAGGGCACGTGGTTGATCTTGGCGCCGGTGGCCTCGGTCAGCACCGAGATGGCCAGATGACCCGGGCTGCCTGCGCCGGCCGAGCTGAAGTTCACGCCTTGCGACTTGGCGCGTGCCAGCAGTTGATCCATGGTCTTCACGCCGGTGGCCGGATTGACCCCGACCAGCAGCCCCGAGGTGGCCATGATGGCCAGCGGCCGCAGCTCGCTGGTCTTGAACGGCATCGTCGGATAGACGTGCGGATTGACCGTCAGCGTGGTGTCGATGCAGAACAGCAGCGTATAGCCATCGGCCGGCGCCTTGGCCACCGCGGTGGCGCCGATGTTGCCGGCCGCACCGGTGCGGTTCTCGACCACGAAGGGGTGCTTGAAGCGGCTCTGCAACACCTCGGCCACCGCGCGCGCGATCAGATCCGACGGCCCGCCCGGTGGGAAGTTGTTGATGATGCGCACCGTGCGGCTCGGAAAGGCGTCTTGCGCCGACACGGTGGCCGGCAGGGCAAGCGCGGCGGCGGCCAAGGCGACGAGCGCGCGTCGCAGCCGGGTGAAAGCCATGGCGTGTCGTCTCTTGGTCAAGGTTGGTAACCTGATCGCTGCACCACCGGTGCCCACTGCGCACGATACGCTTTCAGCATGGCCTGCGTCTGCGCGGCCGTGCTCACCACCGGATTCATCTTGGTGTCGTAGAAGCGCTTCTGCGTTTCGGGTTCCTGCATGATCTCGGCGATCTGCCGCGACAGCATCGCCACGCGTTCGGGCGGCATGCTGGTGGGCGCGAAGAAGGCGTTCCAGCCGATGGCCGACAGGTTCATGCCTGCCTGCTTGAAGGTGGGGATGTCGGGTGCGAACGGCGAGCGCTTCTCGCTGGAGATGGCCAGCACGCGAATCTTGCCCGCCTGGTGCTGCGGCAGCAGCGTGTCGAAGGTATCGATCGCCACGGCCAACTGGCCGCCCATCAGATCCATCAGCGCCGGCGCCGAGCCGCGATAGCCGACCACCTGCGCATCGACCTTGGCCTGCGCACC
>JAFKGG010000270.1 GCA_017307915.1 Burkholderiales bacterium
AGCTGCTGCGGCGCGAGGTGCGACTGATGCTGGACGCCGGGCATCCCAATGCGCGCGGGCCAGGCGTCGAGCATGCTGCGAACACCGCGCAAGCGCTCTCGGCAGCAAACGGTGCCCACACTACGAACGCTACCGGCACCGAGCAGCCCGCTTGATGATGCGCACCCTCACGCAACGCCAGGGCTCGCTCGGCACGGCCACCAAGCTCAGCTACGCTGTCGGCAACGTCGGCTTGCAGATGCTGGTGGCAGCCATGGGCTTCATGCTCATGATCTTCTACACCGACGTGGCCCTGGTGCCACCGGCGGTGGCCAGGGCCGCGCTGCTGGTGGGCAAGATATGGGACACGGTCAACGATCCGCTGTTCGGCTGGATGACCGATCGCACCCGCTCGCGATACGGCCGGCAGCGCGTGTACCTGATCTATGGCGCGCTGCCGCTGGCTGTTGCGGCAACGGCCGTATGGATGGTGCCGCCCGGTCTTTCTCCATGGGCAGCCTTCCTGTGGATCGCCATCACCTACACCTTGTTCGACACGCTGCTGACGCTGGTGCAGTTGCCCTACCAGGCGATGGCTGCCGACATGACCCGCGACTACGACGAGCGCACCAGCCTGACGGCGTTTGCCTCGACGGGAGCTCTGCTGGGTTTCTTCGCCGGCAGCGTGCTGATGCCGGTACTGGTGCGTGTCGCGCCCGATGCGCGCAGCGGCTATGCGCTGGCGGGCGCCTGCTTCGGGCTGGCCGCCGGCCTGGCGATCGCGGTGGTCGCGTGGCGGGTGCGAGAAACCGAACCCGCTGCGCCGCCCTCACCCGAGGACACGGCCTGGCACTCGGTGCGGCAAGCCCTGCTCGCCACGCTGCGCAACCGCCCGTTCCTGCTGCTGGTGAGTGCCGCCGGCCTGGTGCGGCTCGGGCTCACGCTGGTGCAGGCATCGCTGGCGTATTTCGTCATCTACTCGCTGCAGGGCGACAAGGCCGATCTGCCCAGGATGATGGGCATCCTGCTGGGCGTGGTCGGGCTGTCGCTGTTCGTCTGGAAGCGCGTCATCGACCGCTGGGAAAAGAACCTCGCCTACATGCTCGGGCTGGCATTCAGCGCGGCAGGCCTGGTTGGCTTGTACTGGATAGGGCCGGGCCAACAGCAGGCGATGACGCTGGCGCTGGTCGTGGTGGGCATCGGCATGGGTGCGCACTGGATCGTGCCGCACTCGATGGTGCCCGATACGATCGATCACGGCCAACTGCAGGCCAGCGAGCGCAAGACCGGTATGTACTACGGCCTGTTCGGACTGGTCGACAAGCTTGCGCGCACGCTGGCCACCGTGCTGGTGGCAGGCATGCTCGATCTGAGCGGCTACGTACCCAACGTGGCGCAGTCAGCCGAAGCCCTGCTGGGCATCACGCTCATGACCGGCACCTTGCCCGCGCTGTGCGTGCTGCTGGCGATTCCCTTGCTGGCCGCCTATCCGATCACACGCTCGCGACATGCCCAGATCCGTCATAGCATCGGCGTGGACGAAAGCCGCGGCGACATGCGGAGCGGTGTGAATCAAACGCAAGCGCACCACCCCGAGAGCGGGCCGGACAAACGTACGGCACCTGCAAGCTCGGTCGCATCATAGCGGGATCGCGGTGCGCCTCGGCGTGGCTCGACACGCGTCGGGCTGGCTCGTTCAGACCGCCTCGGACAAGCGCAACTCGCCGGCATCGCCCTCGCCGGCGGCGCCTTCATCGACGGCCGGCACACTCATTTGCACGCGCGGCTGGCGCCGCAGCCGATCGACCAGCAGACGCGCGCGCTGCAGCATCAGCCGGTCGATGCGTGTGCTGTGCGCGATCTGCTGCGCCAGCGGGTAGCCGGTTTCATGGCGGCCGAACTCGGCGCACACTTCCAGCCCTTGCAGCAGCAGCGTCGGCGACAGATCGGCCACGCCCTCGCGCACGCGCTGCGCCAGCGTTTCGAGCGCGCCGTCGATCGCTTCGGCGTCCTCGTCACGGCGCGCTCGCGCCAGCTCGAACAGAATGCGCGTCACCTGCGCATCGCCGTGTCCATCGCCGAGCCGGTCGGCCTCATCTTCAATGACACGCTGCGCCGCCTCGAAGCGGCCGCGCGCCAGCATCACCTGGATCAGGTTCGCATAATCGGCGCCGCCCGATGACGCCGGCGGCCCCGTGCGCTCGACGATGCGTGCATAGGCCTGCTCAGCGCGCGGCAGGTTGCCGCTGCGCAGCGCGATCTCGCCGCTGCGGCGCAGCCGCCGCAGGTTGAAGGCCGATACCTCGGCGGCGCGATCGAGCCATTCCAGCGCCTGCTCGGGCCGACCGAGCTGTTCGTTGAGCTGCGCCAGCAGATCGTAGCCGGCCAGGTAGCTCGGCCATTTGTGCACCACCCCCTCGGCGATGCGGCAGGCCTCGTCGAGCTGATGCTCTTGCCAGCGCAGCCGCGCCACCATCAGCAAGGCCCAGGGCAGCGGCCGCAGTGCCATCGCTTCGCGCAGCAGCGGCGCCAGCAGCTCGAAGCGGCCGAGCGCGAGCAGGCGCTCGCAGACCAGCCGGTAGGCTTCACTGTGCAGCGACGGCTGCTCGGCAGCCAGGCGCCGGCAGCCCTCCACCGCCTCGACGATGCGGCCGGCGTCGGCAGCGGCCAGCAGCGCGCCCAGCCGCAGCTTGCGCTGACGATAGCGCAGCAGCCGCTGCACCACGTCGTCGCGGCTGAACGGTTTGAGGATCACCGCGTCGGGCCCCAGCTCGGCCACCGCCGCCACTTCGCGCCGCGTACGCTCGCCGCCGATCACCACCACCAATGCCGCTGCGGGCAGGAGCTGCCGCTCACGCAGCTCTTCGAGCAACTGCGCGCCGTTGCGCCCGTCGGAAAAGCGCGACCCGCACAGCATGACCTGCGTATCAGCCTCGTGCAGCGCGGCGGCGATCTCGTCGATGTTGCCGGCCTCGGCCACGTCGACCGCACCCAGCGACTCGACGATCGCGCGCAGCGTGGCACGGTACTGCACCGAGGCATCGGCGATCAGCACGCGCGCGCCGGCGAGCGCGGCGCTTTCTTCGCCCTCTTCCCAGCCTGCGTCAACGGAAGTGTCCATCAACAACTTATCGGACGATGAGCGCTCGTGCTTGAGCCCGCCGGTCGGCCCGGCAGCACCACTACCAGTCGCCGCCGATCGCCGAGATCAGGCCCACGGTAGCCGCGAAACGCCGGCCGCGCAGCGCCAGCACCGTCAGTTCGTTTTGCAGCGCCGTCGTCTGCGCCTGGATCACGTTCAGATACGACACCGTGCCGGCCTTGTACTGCGCGGTAACCAGCTCCAGCGACTGGCGCGCCGCGGCCAGCGCCTCGCGCTGCACCCGCTCTTCGGCGGCCAGCACGTTCAGCGCGGCCAGGTTGTCCTCGACTTCCTGGAACGCGGTGAGCACCGTCTGCCGATAGGCGGCGACCGTCTCGTCATAACTGGCCAGCGCCTGCGCGCGCGCCGCATCACGCGCGCCGCCGTCGAACAGGAAGGCGGCCAGTTGCGGGCCCAGCGACCAGAATCGGCTCGGCAGCGACAGCCAGTCGGCGAAACGGGTCGAGCTGAAGCCGCCGCTGCCAGACAGCGTCAGTGATGGATAGTACGCCGCCTGCGCCACGCCGATCTGCGCATTGGCCTGCGCCACACGCCGTTCGGCGGCGGCAATGTCGGGCCGGCGTTCAAGCAGCGTCGACGGCACGCCGGCCGGCACCCCAGGCGCCGCTTCATCGAGCGAAGCGGGCGTCAGCGCCAGTTCGGCCGGCGCACGGCCGGTGAGCACCGCGATCGCGTGTTCGAGCTGCGCGCGCACGATGCCGACGTCGAGCCGCTGCGCTTCGGCGGCCTTCAACTGCGCCTGCGCCTGCACTACGTCGGCGCGCGACACCACACCGGCGGCAAAGCGGTCGCGCGCCAGTTTCAGCGAGCGTTCATATGAAGTGACTGCTTCATCGAGTAGGCGCTGCTGCGCATCGGCCACGCGCAATTGGAAATAGCTGCGCGCCAGTTGCACCTGCAGTGCCAGCCGGGTGGCGGCCAGGTCGTACTCGCTGGCCGCCGCTGCTGCTTCGCTGGCGCTGATCGTGTCGCGCACCCGTCCCCACAGGTCGATTTCCCACGACGCCGACGCACCCAGGCTGTAACTGCCGCCGCTGCTGCCGCCCTGCCGGCGCTGCGTGGCCGACACGTTGGCGCCTACGCTGGGCATCAGACCGGCACGCGCGCCGGCGATCGCAGCCTGCGCGCGCCGCAGCCGCGCTTCGGCCTGGCGCAGGTTCTGATTGCCAAGCTCGATGTCGTTCATCAGGTGCGACAACGGCTGATCGTTGAAGGCCTGCCACCACGGCGCGCCGTTCAGGTCGGCCGGCTGCGCCGGCTGCCAGCCATCGGATCCGTTCTGCGCGTGCTTGAACGCCGGTGCTTCCTTGAACTGCGGCGGCACCGAGACGTCGGGGCGCCGGTATTCGGGCGCGCTGCGGCAGGCGGCCAGCACCAGCGCCAGCGGCAGCAGCGCGCACAGCGCCGCACGCTGCATGAGCACGCTTCGCGCCGGCCGCGGCCTTTCCCGCACCAACGGCCTGCCCGGTGCCGACGACTTGGAGCGGCACGCTTCGTCGCAGGCAAGCGATCGGCGATAGGCAGGCGATTGTCGAGACTCGATCATGCTGAATGCGTTGCGGTAGAAACGGAAGACGAACCGTGCCCGGCACGGCGGCGGCGCCAGCGCAGGCGATCCATGAACAGATAGACCACCGGCGTCGTGTACAGCGTCAGCAACTGGCTGACCGCCAGCCCGCCGACGATCGCGATACCCAAAGGCCGGCGCAACTCGGCGCCATCGCCGGCACCCAGCGCCAGCGGCACGGCACCCAGCATCGCTGCCATCGTCGTCATCAGGATCGGGCGAAAGCGTAGCCGGCAAGCGCGATGGATCGCCTCGCGCGGCGACATGCCCTGCTCGCGTTCGGCGGCCAGTGCAAAATCGATCATCATGATCGCGTTCTTCTTGACGATGCCGATCAAGAGCAGCACGCCGATCAGCGCGATCAGGCTGAACTCGGTGCCGCTGGCCATCAGCGCCAGCAAAGCACCGACGCCGGCCGACGGCAGCGTCGACAGAATCGTGATCGGGTGGATCAGGCTTTCATACAGCATGCCCAGCACGATGTAGACCGTGATCAAGGCCAGCAGGATCAGATACGGCTGGCTGGCCATCGAACGCTGGAAGGTGCCGGCCGTGCCTTCGAAGCTGCCGTGCAGCGTGTTGGGCGCGCCTATGCGCACCATCGCATCCTGGATCGCCACGGTGGCCTGCGACAGCGACACGCCTTCGGCCAGATTGAACGAGATCGTCGAGGCTGCAAACAGGCCCTGATGGCTGACGCCCAGCGGTGTGCTGGTCGGCCCCCACTTGGCGATCGCCGACAGCGGCACCGGTGCGCCCGAGGCGTTGGGCAGGTTGACGCTGGTCAGGTCTTCGGGCCCATCGCGAAACGGCGGTGCCACTTCGAGCACCACGTGATATTGATTGAGCGGCGCATAGATCGTCGACACCTGCCGCTGCCCATAAGCGTTGTTCAGCAGATTGCTGACCTGGCGCGTGGCGATGCCGAGTTGCGCGGCGGCATCGCGGTCTAGCGTCAAGGTCGTCTGCAGCCCGCGGTCTTCCTGGTCGGTATCGATGTCGGCCAGTTGCGGCAGGCGGCTCAGCGCGGCGCGAATGCGCGGTTCCCAGGTGCGCAGATCCTGCAGATCGTCGGCCTGCAGCGTGTACTGGTATTGCGAGCTGCTCTGGCGGCCGCCAACGCGAATGTCCTGCACCGGAAACATGAACAGCCGCGCCCCCGGCACGCGCGCCGTGGCCTCGCGCAGCCGCGTCATC
>JAFKGG010000271.1 GCA_017307915.1 Burkholderiales bacterium
GGCCCCGCGCATGACCATCAAGGCCAGCGGGCGGGCTTCGGTCCGATCCGCACAAACAGGCCGGATATAAGACCGCAGCCGTTTACCGCTCAGTCAGAACTTCAAGAACTCGCTTGCCACACGGGAGGCGTCCATATAAGACATCATGGCAGGCGCCCGAAAAGTCATCATCACCTGCGCGGTGACGGGGTCGATCCACACGCCGTCGATGACGCCGCATTTGCCGATCACGCCGGCCCAGATCGCGAAGAACTCGATCGATGCCTGGCAGGCCGGCGCGGCGATAATCCATTTGCATGCGCGCGATCCGATCGACGGACGGCCCACGCCCGACGTCGCCGTGTTCCGCCAGTTCCTGCCCGAGATCAAGGCTGCCACCGACGCGGTGATCAACATCACGACCGGCGGCGGGCACAACATGACGGTGCAGGAACGCCTGGCTGCGCCGGTCGACCTGGCGCCGGAGATGTGTTCGATGAACATGGGCTCGATGAACTTCGGCCTGTTCCCCGCGCTGGCCAGCCGCAAGGAATGGCTGCATCCGTGGGAGCCGCAATACCTGGAAGCAAGCCGCGATTTCATCTTCCGCAACACCTTCAAGGACATCGAATACGGCCTGCAGGCGCTGGGCGAGGGCTGCGGCACTCGTTTCGAGTTCGAGTGCTACGACATCGGGCACCTGTACAACCTGGCGCATTTCATCGACCGCGGGCTGATCAAGCCGCCGTTCTTCGTGCAGAGCATCTTCGGCATCCTGGGCGGCATCGGCGCCGACGTCGAAAACCTGCTGCACATGAAGCGCATTGCCGACAAGCTGTTCGGCAGCGACTACCAATGGTCGGTGCTGGCGGCCGGGCGCCACCAGATGCCATTCACCAATATCGCCGGCCTGCACGGCGGGCACGTTCGGGTCGGGCTGGAAGACAGCATCTATCTGGGTCGCGGCGAACTGGCCCAGGACAATGCCGCGCAGGTGCGCAAGATCCGCGGGATCCTCGAAATGCAGGGGCTGGAGATCGCCACCGCGTCCGAGGCGCGTGCGATGCTGGCTTTGAAAGGCCCTGATTCGGTGAGGTTCTGACGATGACGATGAACCGCCAGGTTTTGCTGAAGTCGCGGCCGGTGGGCATACCCGAGGCCGGGCATTTCGAGATCGTCGAGCGGCCGCTGCCCGAGATCGCCGACGGCGAACTGCTGATCCGCAACCATTTTCTGTCGGTCGACCCGGCGATGCGCGGCTGGGTCAACGATGCCCCGAACTATCTGCCGCCGGTGGCGATCGGCGAAGTGATGCGTTCCTTTGCGGTGGGGCGCGTACACGCCTCGCGCCACCCCAAGTATCGCGAAGGCGACTTGGTCACCGGCCTGCTTGGCTGGCAGGAATGGGCCGTGCTGCCCGCCGCGCAGATCGATCGCAAGCTCGACGACGCCGTGTTCGCGGGCTTGCCGTCGTCGGCGGCGCTGGGCGTGCTGGGTTTGAACGGCGTCACCGCGTATCACGCGCTGCTCGAAATCGGCCGGCCGCGGCCCGGCGATACGGTGGTGGTATCGTCGGCGGCGGGTTCGGTCGGCGCCTGCGTCGGCCAGATTGCCAAGATCGCCGGCTGCCGCACGATCGGCATTGCCGGCGGCGCACGCAAGGTCGAGCTGTGCCGGCAGACCTTCGGCTTCGACGATGCCGTCGACTATCGCGACGCCGATTTTCCCGCGGCGCTGAAAGCGGCATGCGGCGCCGGCGTCGATCTGTACTTCGACAATACTTCGGGTCCGATCAGCGACGCCGTCTATGCGCTGCTGCGGCTGCGCGCGCGCGTCGTCGTCTGCGGCACGGTGGCGTACGATAATTGGGCGCCGCCGCCGCAGGGCCCGCGCATCGATCGTCGCGTGCTGGTGGCGCGCGCGCGTGTCGAAGGATTCATCGCCACCGATTGGATGCACCGCTGGGATGAAGCGGTCCGGCAGCTTTCTGCCTGGATGCGCGAAGGCCGGCTCACCCATCTGGAGGAAGTGCTCGATGGCATCGAGGCCGCGCCGGCCTCGATTGCCGGACTGTACCGCGGCGAGAACTTCGGCAAGCGTGTGATCCGCCTTGCATCCGACACCTGAATCCACTGAAGCCAAACGGAGTTTGCATGTCCTCAGATCCGCTGTTCGATACCCCGCAGTTCAAGAAGGGCATGGCCGTGCGCCGCGACGTGCTGGGCGCCAAGCACGTCGACAAGTCGACTGCCAACGTCGACGACTTCATGAAGCCGATGCAGAAGCTGGTCACCGAATACTGCTGGGGCGAGGTGTGGACCCGGCCGGGACTGGATCGCAAGATGCGTAGCGCCATCAACCTGGCGATGCTGACCGCGCTGAACCGCCCTCATGAACTGAAGCTGCACGTGCGCGGCGCATTGAACAACGGCCTGACGCGCGACGAGATCCAGGAAGTGCTGCTGCAAACCGCCATCTACTGCGGCGTGCCGGCGGCGCTCGACAGTTTCCGCAATGCGCTGGAAGTGATCAAGGAAGAGGAAGCCAAGGCGGGAGCCGGCAATGGCTGAACAAGGCAGCGTCGGCCTGGTCGGCCTGGGAGCCATGGGTTGGCCGATGGCCGCGCGCCTGCACGGCGCGGGCTTCATTGTGCACGGCTACGACGTGCGTCCCGGCCTGGCGCAGCGAATGGCCGATGAAGTGGGTGGGCGCGCCGCTGCAACGCTGGCCGCCCTCGGACAGGCTTGCGACGTAGTGATCACCATGCTGCCGAACAGCGCCATCGTCGAGCAGGTGCTGTTCGGCGACGGTGGCCTGGCCCCGGCGATGCGGCGCGGCGGACTGCTCATCGAGATGAGTTCGGGCGTGCCGGCGCAGACGGTGGCGCTGGGCGCGCGCCTGGCCGAGCGCGGCCTGCGCATCATCGATGCGCCGGTATCGGGCGGCGTCAAGCGGGCCGTGACCGGCGAACTGGCGATCATGGCCGGCGGCGCAGGCAGCGACGTCGACCAGGCCGAGCCGATCCTGCGTGCGATGGGCAAGAGCATCCTGCGCACCGGCGCGCTGGGCAGTGGTCAGGCGATGAAGGCGCTGAACAACCTGGTGTCGGCCGCCGGCTTCCTGGTCGGCGTCGAGGCAATGCTGATCGGCAGCAAGTTCGGCCTCGACCCGGCGGTGATGGTCGACGTGCTCAATGCTTCATCGGGCCGCAACAACAGTACCGAAGCCAAGTTCAAGCAGTTCGTGCTGTCGGGCAGCTACGGATCGGGCTTTGCGCTCGATCTGATGGTGAAAGACCTGGGCATCGCGCTGGAGGTGGCGCGCCAGACGCAGACCGCTGCGCCGCTGTCGGCGTTGTGCCGCGAGTTGTGGGCCTCGGCGGCGGCTGTGCTCGGGCCCGGCCAGGATCACACGGCGATCACGCGCTTCTCGGAGATGCTGGCCGCCACCCGCCTGCAGCCGGCGGAACGAGCCGGCACGGGCGAACCCGGCTGAGCCGACGCAGACGACTGAATGGCACCCGATCGATCCGCCCCGCCTGACGCCGAGCCCTACCGCGTGCATGCCGTTCGGTATGCCACGCTGGAAACGCTGCGCTCGGCGGCTTTCCTGGGCGGTGATCCATCGGGCGGCACGATCCGGCTCGACTATTTCGTCTGGACCATCGAAGGCAACGGCCGCACCTTCGTCGTCGATACCGGCTTCAAGGCGCCGGTCGCCGAACGCCGCGGCCGGCAGTGGCTGCGCTGTCCCACCGAGGGGCTGCGCGCGCTGGGCATCGACGCGGCGCAGGTGCAGGAGCTGATCGTCACGCATCTGCATTACGACCATGCCGGCAACCTCGACCTGTTTCCGCGCGCCCGGCTGCATCTGCAGGAGCGCGAGATGCGTTTCGTCACCGGGCGCCTGATGTGCTTTCGACACGGGTCGTTCTCCGGGCTGATCGAACAGGAAGACGTCATCACGCTGGTGCGCTCGCTGTTCGAAGGGCGCATCGCCTACCTGGACGGCCATGCCGAGATCGCCCCCGGCCTGCAACTGCACCGCGTGGGCGGGCACACGCCGGGCCTGCAAGTGGTGCGCGTGTGGACCGAACGCGGCTGGCTGGTGCTGGCTTCGGATGCGACGCACTTCTACGAGAACATCGCAGCCGAACGGCCGTTTCATGCGTTCGTCGATCTGGCTGAGATGTTCGACGGCTGGCGCGCCGTGCGCGCGCTGGCCGACTCGCCCGAGCACATCATTCCCGGCCATGATGCGCTGGTGATGCGCCAGTATCCGGCGGCGCCCGGACTGGAAGGCATCGCCGTGCGGCTCGATGCCGAACCGGCGTTCTCGGGCATGGCCGCTGCCGCTGCTGCTTCGGCGCCTGGTCACTGACGCCATCGATCCCCGTTTCCACCGGCATCAATCCATGTCCCGCGCTCCGCTTTCCGGCATCAAGGTTCTCGATCTGTCACGCGTGCTGGCCGGGCCGCTGTGCACGCAATATCTGGGCGACATGGGCGCCGACGTGACCAAGGTGGAGACCACCGACCATGGCGACGACATGCGCACCTGGCCGCCGTTTCGAGCACGCGCCGACGGCTCGCTGCGCACCGGCTCGCCCTATCTGTCGGTGAACCGCAATAAGCGCAGCATCGCGGTGGACATGAAAAGCGACGAGGGCCGGTCCATCGTGCAGCGGCTGGCCGAGAGCGTCGACATCGTCGTCGAGAGCTTTGGTCCCGGCGTGGCGCAGCGCCTGGGCGTGGATGCCGCCACGCTGCGTGCGCGCCAGCCCCGGCTGATCTGCTGCAGCATCTCGGGCTTCGGCACGCAGGGGCCGATGAAGAACGGCAAGGGTTATGACGTGATCCTGCAGGCCTTCACCGGCATGATCTCGGTGACCGGCGAGGCCGACGGCCCACCGGTGCGTGCGCCGTATTCGCCGGTGGACCAGGGCACCGGCATGCATGCGGCCATCGGCATTCTGGCCGCACTGCACGCGCGCGACGTATCGGGTGAAGGTAGCGCGATCGAGGTGTCGCTGTTCGATACCGCCACCGGCTTCCTGGGCTACATGCTGCAGAACTTCTGGGAGCGCGGCACCGAGCCGAAGCGTCAAGGCGTGGGGCACGAGGCGCTGTGCCCGTACGAGGCCTTCGACACGGCCGATCACAAGCCGCTGATGCTGGGCGTGGCCAACGATGCGCTGTGGCGCGCATTCTGCCGGATCGTCGGCCTGCAGCGATTTGCTGATGATCCGCGCTTCGCCACCAATGCACAGCGCGTCGAGCATCGCGCCGACACGCTGGCGATCGTCAAGCCGGCGCTGCTGCAACGCACGCGCGCTGAATGGATCGAGGCCTTCGACGCGGCCGGCATTCCTTGCTCGCCGCTGCACAACTTCGCCGAGATCAGCGCGCATCCGCACACGCGTGAAAGCGGCATGCTGCTCGACTACCAGCACCCGGCCTTCGGCGCGATGCACGGCATCGCCCAGCCGGTGCGTTTCGACGGAGAGCGTGGCACGCTGCGGCGGCATCCGCCGGTCCATGGCGAACACACGGCCGAGATCCTGCGCGAGATCGGCTACAGCGACGAGCGTGTCGCGGCTCTGGCCGCAGCGGGCACGGTGAAACTCTCGCCGCTCGCGGGCACTTGAACCACGCGGCGTTCGACGCTGCCAATGAGGAGATGGTATGGACGCCTCCCCCTCGCTGATCGATTGCGACGGTGGAGATGGGGGTGATGAAGGGGGGGCCTCGCAGTCGACGGCATCGAGTGCCAAAGTGGAAGTTCGAACTAGCCACTTAACAGACGGAGGCCCCGAAATGGATCGTACGACGTATGGCTTGGACATTGCAAAGAACGTGATGCAACTTCATTGGGTCGATGGCGAGAC
>JAFKGG010000381.1 GCA_017307915.1 Burkholderiales bacterium
CATTGATCGGCCAGGCTGCGGCCGAAACCCAGTACACCCAGCAAGGCTTCGGCCGACAGCAGCAGCGCAAATGCCAGCAGGCCCATCAGCAGACGGGCGCTCGCGGTGCGCGGAACCGACCAGCGCCGCAGTGTCCAGCCGCAGATCGGCCAGCAGGCGGCGAGCATGAACGGGAGCTCGATGAGGGTGGCGGTGGCGCTGCCTAGACTGGGCTCCAGCAGTGTGACGCGCAGCGTGCCCAGGGCGAAGCCGAGCAGGAAGACCAGGCCGAAGTAGGTTGCGGCGGCGGGGATGGTTGGGCTCAAGACGGCTCGCACTTCAGGTGTTATCTTCAAATCTAGTATGCGCTCACGATACCAGGCAAGCCGCCAGGGGCGTCGGGCCGTCGCTAGGCATCGAAAAGTGGTACGTTGACACCTGCCACATCTTTGATCGGGCCCGAGACTCGACTGAGGAACCCGCATGCACGCCTATACCGCCGCCCATTGGGGCATCTACGAAGTCGAACATGATGCCGACCAGCGCATTGCGCTGAAGCCGTTCGCGCGTGACCCTGCGCCATCGCCGATCGGGCTGGCGATGCTCGATGCCTGTCGCGCGCCGATTCGCGTGCGGCGGCCGTCGGTGCGCAAGAGCTGGCTCGAGCAGGGCCCTCGGGCAGCGCCTGAGCGGCGCGGCCTCGACCCCTTCGTCGAGGTGTCGTGGGATACGGCGCTCACGCTGGTGGCCGACGCGCTGCGACATGTGATCGGCGGTGCCGGCAATGAGGCGATCTTCGGCGGCTCTTATGGCTGGTCCAGCGCGGGACGGTTTCATCACGCGCAAAGCCAGATCCATCGCTTCCTGAATGCGCTCGGCGGCTATGTGCGGCACGTGGATACCTACAGCCTGGGAGCCGGCCGCGTGCTGATGCCGCAGATCATCGCCGGCATGGATCAGCTCATGACGCAGCACCATAGCTGGGATGTGCTGGCCGCGCATACGCGGCTTTTCCTCAGCTTCGGCGGCGTGCCGGCCAAGAACGCGCAGATCAGCCAGGGGCTGGTTGGCGAACACAATGTGCCGCGCGGCCTGCGCGCGATGCGCGCCGCCGGCTGCCGCTTCGTCAACGTCAGCCCGGTGCGGCAGGACATCGACACCGGCGGCCCGGTCGAATGGATTCCCATCCGCCCCGGCACCGACGTCGCGATGATGCTGGCGATGGCCTATGTGATGCACGACGAGGGATTGCACGACGCGGCGTTCCTGTCCAGCCATTGCGTCGGCTTCGATCGTTTCATTCCCTACCTGATGGGCCACAGCGACGGCCAGCCAAAGACGCCGCAATGGGCCGAAGCGATCACCGAGGTGCCGGCCGACACGATCACCGCGCTGGCGCGCGATCTGACGCGCACGCGTTCGATGATCACGGGCGCCTGGTCGCTGCAGCGCTCGCACCATGGCGAGCAGACGTTCTGGTCGCTGGTGACGCTGGCCGCGATGATCGGGCAGATCGGGCTGCCCGGCGGCGGCTTTGGCATCGGCTACGGCGCCACCAACGGCATGGGTAACGCCTATGCGCGCTTTGGCGGCCCGACGTTGCCGCAAGGCACGAACCGCGTCGCGGCTTTCATTCCGGTGTCGCGCATCGCCGACATGCTGGAACACCCCGGCAGCAGCTTCGATTACGATGGACAACGCCACCGCTATCCGAACATCGAACTGATCTATTGGGCCGGCGGCAATCCGTTTCACCATCATCAGGATCTGAACCGTCTGCTGCGCGCGTGGCGGCGGCCACCGGCGGTGATCGTCAACGAGCAGTTCTGGACGGCAACGGCGCGACTGGCCGACATCGTGCTGCCGGCAACGACGGCGCTGGAGCGCGACGATATCGGCTACTCATCGCACGAGCGCTACATGGTGGCGATGAAGCAGGCGATGGCGCCGCTTGGGCAGGCGCGCAACGATTACGACATTTTCGCCGAACTGGCACAGCGCATCGGTGCCGATCAGCATCGCAGTTTCACGGAGGGGCTGACGTCGTCGCAGTGGTTGCGTCGCCTTTATGAAGAGAGCCGCCAGCGCGCCGCGGCGGCGGGCGTCGCTGTCCCCGGCTTCGATGCGTTCTGGGAGCAGGGGCTGATCGATCTGGCCGTGCCCGGCCGTTCGCTGGTGATGCTCGAGGCATTTCGGGCCGATCCGGTCAAGCATGCGCTGCGCACGCCCAGCGGCCGTATCGAGATCTTCAGCGAGCGCATCGCCGCCCACGGCTACGACGATTGCGCCGGGCACGCGCGCTGGTACGAACCCATCGAATGGCTGGGTGGCGCGCAGACGCAGCGCTATCCGCTGCATATGCTGTCGGATCAACCGTTCACCAAGCTGCACAGCCAGCTCGATCACAGTGAGTACAGCCGCGCCAACAAGATCCGCGGCCGCGAGCCGATCGTCATCAACCGTGGCGACGCAGCGCGGCGTGGCATCGCCGACGGCGATCTGGTCGAGGTGTTCAACGATCGCGGCCGTTGCCTGGCTGGTGCGCGATTGTCCGACGACATCCGGCCCGGTGTCGTCAAGTTGTCGACCGGCGCGTGGTTCGACCCGGCCTCGTGGTCGGAGCCTGGCACGCTGGAAAAGCACGGCAATCCGAACGTGCTGACGCTGGACGTTGGCGCGTCGAAGCTGTCGCAGGGTTGTATCGCGCAGACGTGCCTGGTCGACGTGCGGCGTTGGGAAGGCGAGGCACCGCCGGTGATGGCGTTCGAGCCGCCGGTGTTTGTCGAGATTGATTTTCCGGCTGTTCCGGCCTGACCGGAAGGTGTATCCGTCGTCTTTTCGTCACGTGGTAGGAGCACCTTCTATTCTTCGAGGATATCGGGCGCTCGTCTTCTCGTCGCCCGCGCAAGCGCCGCGATTGCAAGCACTAGCGGAATGAACGATACCCACAGCACCGTATTCCAGCCGTAGGCGGACAGCAGCCCACCGGAAGAGAACGATCCGCTGGCCTTCAAGCCGCCAGTATCGGCGTGGGCGCGAGCATGTTTCCGACGATGGAGCCGATGGCATAGATGACCACCGCGTTCGCGCCCGCCAATGCTTGCGCGACGGAAAGTCGCCATATGTTCCCGCGCTGGATTTGTTCAGAAGAGGCGTGGAGATCGTCGTTCAGGGCGGCAGTGCTGTTGGGCTTTCGGTGATGCCGCGTAAGGCTGACGCCACGGCGAACGGAACGTTCTGGCTGGTCAGGTACCACGAAAAAATGGCAGCACAGCCGACGATGACCATCACAACCCCGGTCAGCGCCACCGAATCGACGAATAGCTGCGGCAGTTCATTGAGCTTCAGGTCGCGATAAACGAACATCGAGACGATCAGACCGTAGACGACTGCCACGACCGCGGCCTCGGTAATCGTGGCAATACCGAAACGGATCGTGCCGAGAATCAGAATCGGCATCGCCAATGCCCATGAGGCGGCGCTGTCATTCATCTGCTCGACCCGGCATTGCTGCAGGCGCACCCCGTTCGTGTGATGAGGTTCGGGCGCGGCGTGTCGCGCTTCGAACTGACCATGGTGAATCGCAAGGTGGACGACGGCGATCGGGCGCTGGGGGCCGTGCGCGAGATGCTTGGCGAAGCGTTGAAAGTTCAGGGGAGCGAACGGTGACTGGGGTCAGACGGTCTTGCTGCGAGCTGGCGGCCGTTTGATTTCTTCGTCTATCAGACTGGCTGTGTGCGCTTTTCGAGATAGCGCCTGAGCAGGCGTTCACTGGGTCGCTACAACCTAGTCGCTCTCCAGTAGCTGCGGCCGGCTGCGGCGCTGGTCGGTCTGCTGCGCGGCCGACCGTATCCCGGCTATTGGGCGCGGGGTTTTCATGTGGCCTGGCCATGCCAGCCGCGCCACACGGGCTGTTCGCCCACCGATCCGGCAGCTCGCCAGCGCGAGCGGCAGCCGAAAGCATGCGCCAAACCCGGCCAAAGCCGTTTGACCAGGCCGCTTGTCATCCGGCTTGATACAGGCGGTTTCGACAGATTTATTGCATGCAAGAAAATAGAGAAAATAAAATCACAGGCAGGGTTGGCGAATTCAAGAAATACCATTTTAATTAGGGTAAACACTAAGATTTTCACCCTAATTAGGGTGGTAAATTGCGTATTGAGAAGGAAATTCGATCTAAAGACAAAAGGCTTTAAAGAGTTAAGTCTTATTTTTGGATGCATAGATAGTTAAAAAACTTCATGAAATTGCGGGCAGAATCGGCGTGAAAAACCAGATTTCGACAGATAAATCCTGGCTTCAAGAGCGGCTTCCCGGGATGCTGGCTCTGCTGGAGCAACTGGTGAACATCGACAGCGGCTCCTATGACGCTGCCGGCGTGAATCGGGTCGGCGAACTTCTCGCCGAGCAGCTTCATGCGATGGGCTTTGCGTTGCGTCGAAGGACGGTGACCGGGCGTGGCGATCTGTTGGTCGCCGAACGTAGTTATGGCGGGCGTGGGCGGGTGGTCGTGCTGGGCCACCTCGATACCGTGTGGCCCGAGGGCACGGCAGAGGAGTGGCCCTTTCAACGGCTCGATGAAACCCTTGCAACCGGGCCGGGGGTGGGTGACATGAAGGGCGGCTTGGTCATGGCGCTCCATGCCGTGCAGGCGTTGCAGGCTCGGGGCTTCGATGGTGTGGCCTCGGTGCGCTTCGTGCTGGTTCCCGACGAAGAACTGGGCAGCGCCGGCAGCCGCGCACTGATCGAAGAAGAGGTGGCCGACGCCGACGCCGTGCTCGTACTGGAACCCGGCCGCCCAGGGGGCGGTATCGTGACGGCGCGGGGTGCATTGGGCGCGTACTTCATCCACGCAACGGGCTGCAGCGCGCATTGCGCAAGCAACTATCACAAGGGTGCAAGCGCGCTGCGCGAGTTGGCGGTCAAAGTCGCGGCCCTGGATGGTTTGTCGAAACCCGACGAAGGCGTCGTCATCAATGTCGGGGTGTTGCAGGGCGGCACGGCGCGCCAGGTGGTGCCGGGCGAGGCACGCATGGACATCGATCTGCGGGCACGCACTCAGGCGCAGGCCGAGCAGTTGCAGGCCGATATCCGCCGCATTGCCGAAATGCGCAAGGATGACCGAGTGCAGGTTCGCCTTAGCGGCGGCCTTACGCGCCCGGCCTTCGCTGCCGACGGTAACCGCGAGCTGATGCAGGCCGCGCAGACGCTGGCGCAGGCGCTCTCCGTGCCGGTATTTGAAGTACCGCCGGTCAGCGGAGGCTCGGACGGTAATTTCACGGCGGCATTGGGTATTCCTACCCTGGATGGCCTGGGGCCGATTTGTTACGACATCTGCAGCCGGCAAGAAACCATCGAGGTGCAGAGTCTGGTGGATCGCGGCGCGCTGCTGGCTGGCCTGATCGATCTGATCCCGTCCTTCATCAAACACTGATGCGTCGTCGCGAACGCATCGAGATTTCCGTTATTCATTGCTCAGAAAGAGAATTCGTATGGCACTCATGAATGGTGATCGGTACCGCGAATCGTTGAAAGACGGCCGGCAGGTGTTCATCAATGGCGAGCGGGTGGACGACGTGACCACCCACCCTGCCATCAAGCCGATGGTCGATACGATGGCTCGGCTCTACGACCTTCAGCACGACGAGCGATACAAGGACGTATTCGGGTTCGTCGATGAAGAAGGCGAGCTGTGCAGCCGCGTATATAAATCACCCGACACCATTGACGATCTGCGCAACCGCCGGGAAATGACGGCAGCCATTCTCAACGAGGTCAGCCCGGTCATCGATCGCTTCGGCGATGAAACCGTGACCCCGTTGTTCGTGATGAAGGATCGGAAAGAGCTGCTCGACCAGTATGACGTTCGCTATTACAAGAACGCGATGAACTGGCTCAAGAAGCTGCAAAAGAAGAATTGGTTCCTGACCTCGGGCAATACCGACCCGAAAGGGGATCGCAGCAAGCAGCCCTATCAGCAAGATGATCTCGATATGTACACCCGCGTCGTCGAAGAGCGTGAAGACGGCATCGTCATCCGGGGGGCCAAGTTCGAAACCGGTGCTTGCTACGCCCATGCAGCCTTCGTCAAGCCGACAGTGGGCGCCTGGGTGCCTCAGAACGCTGATTACGCCGTAGCCTTCATCGTCCCTTTGAATGCGCCCAACCTGCGGCACATCTGCCGGGCTCCGCACTACGAAAGCCCCAATGGGTTCGACAAGCCGCTGTCCTCGCGTTTCGATGAAATCGATACGCTGATCGTTTTCGATGACGTGCTGATCCCCTGGGAAAACGTCATCTTTTCGCGCAAACCCGAGTTGGCTGCGCTCATCCGGCAGGATCTGCACAACTGGGCGTCGCAAGGTTTCCTGAACCGGGCCTATGCGAAAGCCGATACGCTGGTCGGCACCGCGCTGTTGGTCACCCAGCATACCGGCCTTTCCGATGTCCCGGCGATCCGCGAAAAGGTCTCGAAGCTCATGGGCTATCGCGAAGCGATTCGCGCCTTCATTTCTGCGTCGGAAGCCGAACACCAGATCAGCGCCAGCGGCATGGTGATGCCCAATCTGTCGATTCAGAACGCAGGCCGTGTCTATGCCTCGTCCAATTTCTTCGACATGGTTCAGATTCTGCGAGATCTGATTGGTGGAACTGCGGTGATGCAACCCGACGAGGCGATGCTGAACAGTCCTGCGACCAGCGCTGATGTCAAGAAGTACTTCCGTATCGGCAATGTCTCGGCAGAGGAGCGGCTCAGGGCCTTGAATCTTGCCAATGAGCTGACCGCGTCCAGCTTTGCCGGGCGCATGTGCGCCTATGCGATGTTTGCCGAGAGCCCGCCGATGGTTCAGGCGATGTCGCTCTATAACAGCTACGACCGAAAGGGGTCGCTAGAACGCGCCGCCAGGCTGGCTGGTTTGTCGGTTCAGAACTAAGCGATCCTTTTTTCTCGAAATCCAATGCCCGAGTTCCAAAGAGGTCAGCATGGCGTGGGTCTGGCGATAGACCACGTCAGTAAGCAATACGGTGACTTCCAGGCGCTCAGTGATATCCATTTCACTGTGCCGCCTGGCGCGTTGCTCACGCTGCTGGGGCCGAGCGGCTGCGGCAAGTCGACCTTGCTGCGCATCATCGCCGGATTCGTTGGGGCGACCGGTGGGCGTGTTCTGCTCGATGGCGTCGACGTGGCGGATGTGCCGCCTTTCCTGCGCGAAACGGCAATGGTCTTCCAGAACTATGCGCTCTTTCCGCACATGACCGTGCTCGAAAACGTGATGTTCGGGCTCAAGATGCGCAAGGTGCCGAAAGCCGCCGCCCGCGATCGCGCGATGCAAAGCCTGGAAATGGTGAAGCTGACGCACCTGGCCGACCGGGTTCCGGCGCAGCTTTCGGGCGGGCAGCAACAACGCGCCGCGTTGGCGCGGGCGCTGGTCACTGACCCGAAGATTCTGCTTCTCGATGAGCCTTTTGGCGCGCTGGACAAGAACCTGCGCGAAGAAATGCAAACCGAGCTGCGCAAGCTTCAACAGCGCGTGGGTGTCACCACCGTATGCGTCACCCATGATCAGCAAGAGGCCATGGCGATCTCCGACTATGTCGCGGTGATGAACCACGGCCGCCTTGAACAATTCGGCGCGCCGCTTGAAATCTACGATACCCCCCGGTCCCGCTTCGTTTCCACGTTTATCGGCAACTCGAATGTCTTGCAAGCTCGCGTGGCGGAATCGGATGGCCGCTGGTGCCGTGTAGAGCTTGCCGATGGCACGTTTGCCCGAGTGGCGCAGCGTGGCGCTGCGAGCATCGGCCAGCAAACGGAAATCGCCGTCAGGCCGGGCGCGATGCGTGCCTTGCCGCCCGGCGTCGAGGCCAGAAACGATGAGGCCTTTGTTCTTCAAGGGCGTGTCGGATACGGCGTCAATCTCGGCAATGTCGTCCACTATGAAGTCGAGGTACCGACGTTCGGCATCTTGATGGTCGAGCTGCCTCGCAGTCAGAGTGATGATCCATGGCGGCTTGGCGAGTCGATCCGGCTGGTGGCGGCCGTCGGCGATTGCGTGATGCTGGAGCACTGACATGGCGGCTCATCGCGATCCGCCCGGTCATCGCGCCTCGCTCTGGAATTTCGCCCCCGCGTTCGTGGTGATGGCGACCTTCTTCAGTGCCTATGCCGTATTCGTTCATACGAGTTTCCTGCAAGCCATTCCAGGGACGGCGCAGTTGGGCGACAAGATCACGCTGTCCAACTATCTCAAGTACTTCACTTCGGAAGTGGAGTTGAGGATTCTCCGCGAGACGATATGGATCTCTGCGAAGATCATGGTTTTGGCCTTTCTGCTCGGCTACCCGGTCGCCTACATCATCGTGCGTGCGCAATCGAACTGGCTGCGCAACCTGCTGCTGGCGTCGATCGTCATGACGTTTCTGTCGGGGTCAGTGACCCGCGCCTACGCATGGCTGGTGCTGCTGGGAAATAGCGGCGTCATCAATACACTGCTGATCAAGCTCTCGGCGATCGCCAAGCCAGTCCAACTCGTCTACAACGAGGTCGGTGTTTTCGTGGCGCTGCTGCACTTCGTCTTGCCGTTCTTCGTGTTGACGATGATGGGGCCTCTGAAGAACGTGAACCGCGCATACGAGGAAGCTGCGATCAATCTGGGTGCATCGCGTGTGCAGACCTTCCTGCGCGTGACCTTGCCGCTGTCGTTGCCAGGTATCGTTGCTGCCAGCTCGCTCGCTTTCGCCATGGCCCTCAGTGCGTTCATCTTCCCGCTGGTCCTGGGCGGCGGGCGCGTCCGGATGGTGGCCAACAGCATCTACGACCACATCTTCACCAGTTTCGATTTTCCGTTTGCGGCTGCAACGGCTTGCATCTTCCTGGTGATCTCGCTGTCTTTCGTCCGAGCCTTTACTGCGCTTCAAAACGTCGCCATGCGCCACCTTTATCCCAAGAGTGCGTAATGCGTAAAGACTATGTGGTGTACTCGCCGGCCACGCTTGCGGTGGCGCTTCTGACGGCGGCCTTCATGCTCGGGCCGGTGATCTTCATTGTCCTGTATGCGTTCAACCCGAATGCCTATTTCACCTGGCCGGTCGAAAGCCTGTCGCTCAAATGGTTTCGTAACTTCTTCGAGAATGAACGCTTCGCCAGCGCGTTCTGGGTCAGCCTGAAGATGGTTGCCATCGTTACGCCAGTGAGTCTGGCGGTGGCAGTGCCCACTGCCTATGCACTGGTGAGACGCGAGTTCGTCGGGCGCGAACTGATCAATACCCTGGCCATGTCGCCGCTGGTGATTCCCGGTGTGGTGAGCGGCATCGCGTTCCTGATCTATCTGAGCGCCATTGGCATCGGCCCGGGCTTCTGGGGTCTGGTGATCGGCATGACGTGTTTCAGCCTGCCGTTCGCGGTTCGTGCCTTGGTCGCCAACATGCACGGCCTGAGGCCCGAACTGGAAGAGGTCGCCCGCAACCTCGGCGCCAGCGATTGGGCAGTGTTCCGGCGCATCGTCTTGCCGCAGTTGCGCCCAGGCCTGCTGGCCGGCGGCACTTTCGTGTTCGTGGAAGCCATCGATAACTTCTCCATCGCCGTCTTTCTTTCGACCACCGAGGTGTCACCCTTGCCGGTGGAAGGCTACAGCTACATCCGGGATTTCGATGATCCCACCGTAGCGGCGCTGGCAGTGGTGCTGATCGTCATGTCGACCGCTTTGGTGATGCTCACGAGCCGGCTCGTCGGGTTGAATCGGATGTTCCATGTCGAATGAGCCGACGCATTCCTACCCTTGAGTGACTGGACATCCCACATGACGTTTTCGATCGTTGCCCGCTGTGAAACCTCCGGCCAGGTCGGGATGGCTGTGACCTCGTCCAGCCTTTGCGTCGCCAGCCGCTGCCTGTGGACCCGTTGGGATGCCGGCGTGGTCGCGACGCAGAATCTGACCGATCCCAGCCTGGGGCCGCTGGGCCTGGATCTGATGGCGAGCGGTCGTAGCGCGGAGCAGGCTTTGGCGATGCTGGTCGCGGGCGATCCGGGCCACCCGTATCGGCAGCTTCAGCTCATGGACCGGAAGGGGGGGGTAGCTCAGTACACGGGTTCGAAGGCTTTGCCGATCGTCGCTGGCGCTCGTGGCCGGGAGTGCGCGGCGGCCGGCAATCTTCTCGCCGATGCCGGCGTTCCCCAGGCGATGGTCGCTGCCTTCGAAGGCGCTCCCGATCGGCCCTTGGTCGAGCGGCTGCTGGCCGCATTGCAGGCGGGCCTGGAAGCGGGCGGGGAAGAACGTGTTCTGCGATCCGCCGGAGTCCAGGTCAGCGATTGCCAGAGCTGGCCGGTCGTCGACCTGCGGATCGATGACCGGCCCGAACCGATCGCAGCGCTGGCCTCGCTCTGGGCAGTCTATGAACCGCTGATGCCGGGCTATGTATCCCGTGCCACGCGCCCTGATCTGTATTGAGAGTGGATCGATCATGAAGCTGCTTTATTCGAGTTCTTCGCCGTTCGTTCGCAAAGTGACCTTGGTGGCGCAGGCGCTGGGATTGGAAGGGCGTATCGAACGCTTGCCTAGTGCCGCGAATCCGTTGAAGCGCGACCCTCGGATCACGGCCCACAACCCTCTCGGCAAAGTTCCCTGCCTGATCACCGACGACGGTCTGGCGGTGATCGATTCCAAGGTGATCGTCGAGTATCTGTGCGCAATGGCCCCTGACGACAGGGTACTGCCCAGGCAGGGCGCCGAGCGCTGGATTGCGCTTCGTCAACAGGCCATTGCCGACGGTGCGATCGAGGCGGCGGTCGGCCTGCGCTATGAAGAGGCTGTTCGGCCGGCCGATCGTCGCTGGGCCGAGTGGGGCGATGGCTTGATGAGCAAGATCGACGCTGCGCTGCTGGTGCTGGAGCAGGAATTCGTACCGCCTCGCGCCGAGGGCGTGCTCGGGGTGGGTACGCTGGCTACCGTCGCCTTGCTGGGTTATCTCGATTTTCGTTTCGCCGACAGGCAATGGCGAAAAGAGCGTCCCGCATTGGCTGCTGCGTACGAGCTGGTGCTGAAACGGGAAGATGTTCGGGCGAGTGAACCGTTTGTCGCGACGTGACCAGCGCGATGCGGGCAATCGGCGTCGCGGTGTCCGAAAAAGAAGGCACGATGGAGCGATGCCGATTTTGCCCCTACGATTGCACCGCAACCGTCATCAGCCTGAAGCGAGCGCATTTTGCATATGAACCGAGAAAACGCATTGATTCCCGCCGAATCGAGTGATTCTGAATCGTCGCCGGAAAAGCCGCCGGTGCCTGTGGTGCGCGTCGCCGACCAGATTCACCGGCGTCTGCGACAAGCCATCCTCGGTGGTGAACTGCCGGCGCGTACGCGCCTGATCGAACTGGAGCTGGCAGCGAAACTGGAAGTGAGCCGTACTCCCGTTCGTGAAGCGATTTCCCGGCTGGTCAGCGACCTCTTGGTGAAACCGCTGCCTCATGGCGGCGTGGAAGTCGTGGACATGTCGCAGGAGCTCGAGGACATCTTCTCGATCCGGGAAGCCTTGGAGGGAACTGCGGCCCGATTGGCGGCAGAGCGGATCGCCCCCGAAGAGGTCGACAACCTTCAGGATCTGCTCGGCCGTGAACGGGCGCTGCCGCTCGATGACTACGCCAAACGTGCCGAGCTCAACAACATATTCCACACGGCAGTGCTGCATGCCGCACGCGCTCCCCGCCTGACTTTGATGGTGGAGGGGTTTCGTGAGTTTTTCCTGCATGAATCGCAGCTGGTCCGCTACGGCAAACGCCATACCGAGTCGGCGCTCAAGCAGCACCAGGACATCATCGACGCGCTGCGGGCGCGCGATGGCAAGCGCGCCGAGAAAGTCGTTCGCAACCACTTGCGGCAGAGCATGGCGCGCATGCGTGACAGTTCCATTTCGCAGTCCGTTTCTTTGACCCTGTAACTTCAGGAGATTCGATCGTGAGAGCTGTTTTGAACTTGCGGCTTGCCGCTGCAACCCTTGCCCTGGGTCTTTGTGCCTCCGCCTCGGCTCAGCAGCCGCAGTCGATCAGCGTCATGATCTGGGGGGCGACCTGGCAATCCAGCATTCAAACGCTGAGCAAGGAGTTCACCGACAAGACCGGGATTCGCGTCAACCTGGTGACCCAGGCTTCATCGGGCGAGGGTTTGGTCAAGCTGCAGGCGATGAAGGCCAAGCCGACCGTCGACGTATGGTTCACCACCGCTTCGGTGGCTGAACGCGCGGTTACGGATGCTGATCTCTTCGCTCCCTTGCCCAAGGACAAAATTCCGAATATCGCCAACGTGACGCCCGGCGCGGCGACATCGCATTACACCGCGGTTTATGGTTATCCGATGTCGATCGTCTACCGCACGGATCTGATCAAGTCCAACATTACGCAATGGACCGATCTCTGGAAGGTCGACGAACTGGACAAGAAGCTGTCCATCCCGGCCATGTCGATGTATCAGGGGCGGTCGCTCATGATGGCATCGATGGCAAACGGCGGCTCGGCGACCGATGACGAAAAGGGATTCGAGATGCTCGCCAAGCTCAAGCCCAAAGTCGCGATGTTCTACAGCTCGGATGCGCAAGTGCGCACAGCGATGTCGCAGGGCGAAATAGCGATCATGATGGGAACGCCGGCGGCGGCCAGGCGCGTCGCTGATGCCGGTCGGCCGGTCAAGGTCGTGAGCCCCCGGCCGTCGATCATGAACTACGACGTAGTGACCATCGTCAAGAGCGGCAAGGAGGATCTTGCGGCCCAGTACGTCAACTTCCTGATCGAACGCTCGAACAACCAAAGGATCGCCCAACTCACAAACATGGCGCCGGTGGTGGCGGGTGCTCAGATGCCGGCTGAGCTGGCCGCTCAGATGCCGAAACCGGAGGATATGGTGGTGCTGGATGAAAAGTGGGTCAATTCGAACATGGCCAAATGGGTGGAGCGTTTCAACAAGGAAATCGCCAAGTAAAGCTTGTGATGAGCGCGCGCGAATTGATTGAAGAGGGTGATGCTGCGACGGATGGCCGGGGTTTCCGGCGCTGTCTGGGGCAGTTTGCGACGGGCGTTACGGTGATGACCACCCGGCACGAGGGCCAGTACGTCGGCATGGCCGTCAACTCCTTCGCCGCGCTGTCGCTCGAACCGCCCTTGGTGCTGTGGTCGATTCGGCGCCATTCCGCGATGGCCCCGGCATTTGCGCAAGCCGGGCGATTCGTCGTCAATGTGCTGGCGAGCGATCAGGCGGACGTTGCCGAGCTCTTCGCCACTCCGGGTATCGACAAGTTTGCCGTGGCCCAATGGCGTAAGGACGCTGACGACGATGCGATCTTGAACTGCACGATTGCAACGATGGCATGCGAACTCGACCGGGTACTCGACGGCGGTGACCACCTCATCTTGATTGGCCGTGTTCGCCACTTCGCGCGATACGATGGTGAGCCCTTGTTGTTCTCGCAGGGGCGATACGCTGCTGGAATCGGGCCACTTCGTTCGTGATATGGCGGCCGCCAATCGGCAACGGGTGATCGAGTTCGAGCGCCGCTGGTTCGAAGGGTTACTGCAGGCCGATATCCAGACGAAACGAAAACGCCCAACCGCGAACGGTTGGGCGTTGAACGGACGGATCAGAACCAGATCAGCCCAGCAGTCCCAGTGCTTTAGCTACACCCGCGCCATAGGCCGGATCGGCCTTGGTGCAGTTGTCGATGTGGCGGCGCTTGATGAATTCGGGCGCGTCGCCCATGGCGCGAGCCGTATTGTCGAACAGCGCTTGCTGCTGGGCCGGCGTCATCAGCCGGAACAGGTCGCCGGGTTGCTTGTAGTAGTTGGAGTCGTCATCGCGGAAGTTCCACCAGTCCGCATCGCCGCTGATCTTCAGCGGCGGCTCGCGGAACTGCGGTTGCTCTTGCCACTGGTTGAAGCTGTTGGGCTCGTAGTGCGGCAGGCTGCCGTAGTTGCCGTCCATTCGCCCCGCGCCGTCGCGGTGGTTGCTGTGGACCGGACAGCGTGCAGCGTTGACCGGGATCTGGTGATAGTTCACACCCAGGCGGTAGCGCTGCGCATCGGCGTAGTTGAACAGGCGCGCTTGCAGCATCTTGTCCGGTGAGACCCCAATGCCCGGCACAAGGTTGCTCGGCGCGAAGGCGCTCTGCTCGACGTCGGCAAAGAAATTCTCCGGATTGCGGTTGAGCTCGAACTCGCCGACTTCGATCAGCGGATAGTCGCGCTTCGGCCACACCTTGGTCAGGTCGAACGGGTGGTAGGGTACTTTCTCGGCGTCGGTTTCGGGCATCACCTGGACGTACATCGTCCACTTCGGGAAGTCGCCGCGCTCGATGGCCTCATAAAGATCGCGCTGGTGGCTTTCACGGTCGTTGCCGATGATGGCGGCGGCCTCGGCATCGGTCAGGTTCTTGATGCCTTGCTGGGTGCGGAAGTGGAACTTGACCCAGAATCGTTCGCCCTGCGCGTTCCAGAAGCTATAGGTGTGCGAGCCGAAGCCGTGCATGTGGCGATAGCTGGCCGGGATGCCGCGGTCGCTCATCACGACGGTGACCTGGTGCAGGGCTTCCGGCAGCAGCGACCACCAGTCCCAGTTGTAGGTGGCCGAGCGCAGGTTGGTGCGCGGGTCGCGCTTGACCGCCTTGTTGAGGTCCGGGAACTTGCGCGGATCGCGGATGAAGAACACGGGGGTGTTGTTGCCCACCATGTCCCAGTTGCCTTCCTCGGTGTAGAACTTCAACGCGAAGCCGCGGATGTCGCGCTCGGCGTCGGCCGCGCCGCGCTCGCCGGCCACGGTGGTGAAGCGGGCGAACATCTCGGTCTTCTTGCCGACCTTCGAGAAGATCGCGGCGCGAGTGTATCGGGTGATGTCATGGGTGACGGTGAAGGTGCCGAAGGCGCCTGAACCCTTGGCGTGCATGCGCCGCTCCGGGATCACCTCGCGCACGAAGTTGGCCAGCTTTTCGTTGAGCCACACGTCTTGCGACAGCAGCGGGCCACGCGGGCCGGCGGTGAGGCTGTTCTGATTGTCGGGCACCGGGGCGCCGAACTGGGTGGTCAGGTGGGAAACCGGGCACTTCGGGCTTGTGTCGTCGGGCTTGCTCATGGCGGGCTCCTTATATTAGGGAAAGCTGAGCTTAGCAGTAGGGTGAAGCGATACGAAATTGAATTAAGTGCTCGATCTAATAGTCTGTATGTATCGACGCTGGGAGTGCCGCGTATTTGCTGCGGATCCTCGTTGTCGCGCGACGCGGCGATTACTGTCTTAAAGTCTGGGGGCTACGCGGAACCTGATCTGCATCAAGAACTTGCTCGCAAGCTGGCCCTTGGCCCGTGCCGCCTCGGTGTGCTGCTGTTCAGCCGGTGCCCAGGCGGTGCAGCTCCTCGGCCGTGTTCGCATTGAAGAAGGCACTCGCTTCCGGGAACACGACGTCCACACAGCCGCAGCTGCTCAGCCAGAGATCGATCTTGCGACCGCCTGCGCGCACGTACGCCGCGAGCTTGGCCTCCAGATCGCGACGGAGCAGGCAGAAGACGGGCTCCCTCTGTCTCGCGCCTTCCTGCACGGTGACGGCGACCGCCGCCGGCGCGTCGCGCACCGCAGCAGCCAGTCGTGCCACCAGGTCGTCCGGGAAGCGGGGGGTATCGCACGGGACGGTGACCATCCACTCGGTGCGGCAGTGGCTCAGCCCGGCCAGGAAACCTGCGAGCGGGCCCGCGAAGTCGGCATCGGCATCGGGCCATACCGGCGCCCCGAGGGCCGCGTACGCCTCCAGGTTGCGGTTGGCACTGATCATCATGGCGCCGACCTGCGGGGCTAAGCGCTCCATCGCGTGCCGCGCCAGCGGCAGGCCATGCAGCAGCTGCAGCCCCTTGTCGACGCCACCCATACGGCTGCCGCGGCCGCCGGCGAGGATCAGGCCAGTGACCTCGTCTTTCGCGATCGTCGTCATCGTTTCAGCTCCAATGCTTCGGAGGGCGAGGCTTGCGTGCCGGAGCGGCACGGAATTCTGTCTGATGCGGGGTGACCATGACTACGGCAGCGAAATGCTTCGAGCGGGTTGCCCTCGGATTCTCTACGAAACCCGGACCCTTCGCATCCATGACCAGCGCCCCGACCGCCGCCCTGGTTCCTGCCGGCTGCACAGCCCACGCGCTGCCTCCGGGCGTCAATGCGCCTTCAGTCGCGACAGGCGAGCTGAAAGAGCCTGTTACCACTTCCTTGAAAAGAGGGTAAACTGAATTATATAAATCGAAACAGTGTCTCGCTGTGCGAAACAATAAGTAATGCGATGAGGAGGCTGGCAGTAGTGCGTCCAGGAGAGCGCAATGTTCCCATTCGAATATGTGCGCGTAGCCACGATAGCTGATGCCGCGCAGCTGTTGGCCGAACGATCAGAGGCCAAGCTGTTGGCAGGTGGGATGACTTTGGTGCCGACGCTGAAGCAGCGCCTGGCGGCGCCCTCTCATCTCGTAGATCTCACGGCGATTCCGGAGCTTCGAGCGATTAGCCGGAGCGAAAACCGGATAAGGATATGCTCGCCGAAATCAATACGATCTGACTTTTGACTGTTATTCGGCTCTCAGGCGCTGCCCCATTCCGGTTGTATCGGCAATCCAGGGCAGGTGCGCCGGCTTCGGCGCGGCTTTGGCAGCCTTGAGCGATGTGTCGTTCGCAGCGGCGTCGGCGACATTCAGTATTCCCGAAATGGCGCACAACATCATGCCGACAATGGTGATGTCGGCGCTCTTCGATCGGATGAACCGAAACGCGATCCTCCATATGGCCTATTCGACCGAGGCAATCTCCGCTGAGGATGCGATGAAATACGGGCTGGTCAGTCGAGTGGTATCCGATGGGGAAATGATGGGCGCTGCCGAGGGGATTTGCGAGCGGATCGCTCGCTATCCAAAAGCAGCAGCAATGGGATTGAAAGAGTATCTGCGCCACGCGCCCTCAGTTCATGAGCATGCGGCGATTGACTACGCGCGAAGCCTCCACGCAATGGTCAACACTTCGAGCGAAATGAATTCGAACAGGAAGTGAATTGAACCTTTTCGGGAGGCAGTAGAGGCGGCCTACGGAACGGTGCTACGAAAGGTCAAGGGCCCGCTGCAAGCGGTCTCTTGCCTGCTGAAGATCCTGCGCAATCTGGCGCATCTTCTCATCAGTAAAGATCTGCTTTGCACCGCCGCTGCTGATTGAGTAGACGGCGGAACCCGATTTCGAACGTAGAGGCATGGCGACAGCGTTGATCTCGTCGTTGAATCGGCCCTTGTTTATGATGTAGCCGTCCTTCTTGTAGCGCTTGAATGCCTCGGCGAATGCTGCTCCCAGTGTTGACCAGCGTTTGTCGGTCCGTTCAATCTTTGCAATGAGAGCGCTTCGCTGGTCACGCTCCATCCCGGCAAGACATGCCCATCCGCTCGCGGATGACGCGATCGGGAATCGACCTCCCATCACATGTCCAAGAGAGGATGCGGAACCTTGGACTCGCTGCAGCACGACCATTTCAGTGCCGTCCACGATGCTGAGCGATACGGCGCTCATGTGCTTGAGCGCGATTTCGCTGAGTTCGCTGCGCGCAAGCTCGGTAATGGGGACGCCTGCCAGTGCCGGATACCCAAGGCTGAGAATTCGAACGCCGGGGCGTAGATTGGTACCGGAAGCGGGAACAAGATAGCCCAGCGCTTGAAGCGTATGGCACAAACGCCAAACCGTCGGTTTTGGCAGGCCGAGCATACGTGCCATCTCGCCGACGCCTAGTTCGGGTGTCTCCACGGTGAAGCAGGCCAAAACCTGGAGCCCACGGGCAAGGGCGGTCACAAATTGGCGATCGAGCGTATCCGCGTCGTCGCTTGTCTCCGGGCTTGGGGCTTTAGGGGTGCGTTTCACACAGAAGACCTCAGGCAGCCAAACCTATTATGTTAGCAGGGTCTTCTCAGAGCAAAGAACTAGGAAATCCTGAAAACGATCTTTCCGTAGTGCTCGCCGTTTGCGAGCGACTTCATGGCGGTATTGACATCGCCAAAGTTGAGCACCGTGTCGATCGACGGGACGATCTCGTGCCGGGAGACGAAATCGAGCATGGATTCAAAGTCTCTTGGAGAACCCATTTTGGTTCCCAGCAAGGAAAGCTGCTTCCGATAGAAGTTGCGCATATCCAGCGCCGGGGAAGGGCCGGCAGTCAAACCAAAGTAGACAATGCGTCCACCCGGAGCAGCGAGATCGACGAATTTGGGGAAATCGTCGCCACAGGCGCTGTCGACGATCAGATCGAAACCTCGCCCGGCCTTGGCTTTCAATTTTGCTTCCCAGCCAGGTGCCCGATAGATCTCGCCATCGACTGCGCCGAGTGCGCAGGCCCGCGACAACTTGTCAGCGGAGCTGCTCGTTACATAAACGCGGGCGCCCGCCGCAACGGCATATTGCAGCATGAACTGTGCAACACCGCCGCCGATGCCCGTGATCAACAGCGTTTCGCCGTGCGCCAATTGGCCGCGGCTGAATAGCGCGCGATAGCCGGTTAGGCCGGATAAGGGCAGAGCTGCAGCCTGAACGAAGTCGAGATGTTCTGGTTTCCTGCACAGCTGTGCCGCCGAGATGCGCAGCTGCGTTGCAAAAGTGCCGTTGTCCGGGGTGCCTAGCGTTCTGAAATCATCGGCGGCGTAATGCTCGCTGTCACCCCACCCGATGGCAGGGTTCACGACAACCTCGGCGCCGAGCCAATCCTGCGAGACGCCTGGGCCGACAGCGCCGACGACGCCGGCTCCGTCGGCGCCGAGCGTGACCGGCAACTTGCTGATGAAATAGTTGCCCTGCTGAAGCCAGACGTCGCGATGATTCAAGGCGGCAGCGCGGAGTTGTACGATGGCCTCTCCGGGCCCTGGCACAAGATCGTCGACCTCATCCAAGGTCAGATCCTGGCCGTGCGCTCTCAATGTCCAAGTCTTCATGCTGTTGATGTCCGGTCTGAGTTGGCCGCGAGTCAGGAAGCGTCGCTCACGAGGATGTTCACCGACTTCTCTTCGGTGTAGCCAAGAATGTCGGCCAAACCCTCTTCGCGACCGACGCCGCTGTTCTTCATCCCGCCATAGGGCATGTTTCTATAGTGCGTGCCCACGCCGTTCACCCACACATACCCGGCCTGGACAGCGGCCGCGACGCGAAGTGCGCGGTCGATATCGCGGCTCCAGACGGCTGCAGTCAGGCCGAATTCGACCGAGTTGGCGATGTCGATCGCCTGTTCCTCGGTATCGAAGCGCATGATCGACAGCACTGGCCCGAATACCTCTTCGCGGGCCAGTCGCATTTCAGGCCTGACGTCTCGAAAAACGGTGGGCATCACCCAGTATCCCTTCTCGAACTGTCGCCCTTCGGGCCTCTTGCCACCGGCGATGAGTTCGGCGCCTTCCTGGGGGCCGAGTTCGATGTAGGACATGACCTTTCGGTAATGCCCCAGAGAATTGATCGGCCCCATGCTCGAGCTGGCATCGAGAGGGTGACCGAGCTTGATGCGCGCCACACGCTCCAGGACCAATGCGGTGACTTCCTGATAGATGTCTTTGTGCAAGAGAAGGCGGCTTGTTGAGCCGCACGATTGCCCCTGCCAGCTGAAATTCATGCCTGCAACCGCCGCATCGGCGACGCGGTGCAAGTCGACATCGGGAAAGGCAATCAGAGGGTTTTTTCCGCCCAGCTCCAGCGACACGTGTTTGACTGCAGTCTCTGCCGCCGCCTTCTGGATTGCGCGACCGGCCGGTACCGAGCCAATGAAGGCAATACGCTTGACGTCGGGATGACGCACGAGCGCCTCGCCGGTTTCGCGGCCGCCGGTGACGATGTTCACGACGCCTGCCGGAAGGTGTTCAGCGCACAGTTCTCCCAAAAGGGAGGCGGAGAGCGGACTTTGTTCCGACGGCTTGATCACCATCGTATTGCCGCTGATCAGAACCGATGAAATTCGGGCGGCGGCGAAACCGAATGGGTGATTGAAGGCGACGATGCGTCCCACGACGCCGTACGGAACACGAGTGGTGAAATGGAGATTGTTTCCAACGCCTGGTACAGAGAACCCCTTTACTTCGTAGCCATATCCGGCGGCGAAGCGGATTCGCTCCGCAGCGCTTAGCACGTCCTTGTGCATCGGCCCTAGCAGGTTGCCAGTGTCCCTCGCTTCGAGCCGGGCGATCTTCGCTGCGCTCTTTTCGATCGCGTCGGCCAGCTTGTTCAAGCGCGCGACTCGATCGGGAATCGAGGTTCGTGCCCAGCCGATTTGAGCCCGCTTTGCGGCCGCGACCGCGGCGTTCATGTCAGCAGCCGAACCCAAGGGCATGCGACCGATGACGCTTTCGTCGGCCGGATCGATCGAGTCCAGCCACGCGCCTGATTCGCTGGCAAGCATCTGGCCGTCGATCAACATCCGGCCGTCGAAGAAGCTGTCGGAGTTATCCATATGTCCACCCACTAGTTAGTTGCCCGCCGCAATCCACTCTGAGGCTCGTTCGGCAAGCATCAGAACCGCCGCATTGATATGGGCCGAAGGCAGATCCGGCATGACAGATGCATCGACGACTCGAAGCCCTTGAAATCCGTTGACGCGAAACCTCGGATCGAGCACTGCCTGCGCATCTGTGCCCATGCGACAGGTGCCGCCTGGATGATTGGCCGTGATCGCGGTCTTGCGTATCCAGGCATCGATGTGTGCGTCATCCTTCACCGTGGGGCCGGGCGCCAATTCGGTTCCTCTGAACTCGTCCATCGCGGGTGTAGCGCACAGTTCGCGCCCGAGCTTGAAAGCCTCACGCAGGGTTGCAAGATCATGAGGATCGGCCAGAAGGTTGTACTGGATCCGGGGCGCGGCAAACGGATCGCTGGAACGAAGCTCGACTTGACCGCGACTTCTGGGGTGCAGCAGCGTTGGGCGCAGGCCGAATGCGTCGGCTGTTGGGCGGCGAACGGCGGGAAACCAGACTCGAGCGCCCAAGGGAGCGTTGCGGAACATGTACTCGATATCGGGCACCTCCGAATCCGGATGCACCTTCACGAAGGCATGCAAGCCGGACGGAAGCGCGGTTGCCGGCCCGGTTCCGAAAAGGTAAGCACGCGTCATCGCGCGTGCCATTCTGTCGAATCGCAGCAGCGATTGAAACGGGCCCGAGGAACGCCTCGACCACATCATCTGAACAGCGGGGTGATCCTGCAGATTCTGCCCGACCGGCAAGTCGGCGAGCACCTGTACACCCACACTCCTGAGATGCTCTGCAGGCCCGATGCCGGATAGCATCAGCAGCTTGGGGCTGTCAAAGGTGCCGGCGCACAACAGTACTTCTGCGGCTGCGTGCGCCGTGTTCACTTGGCCGCGATGGAGAAACTTCACGCCAACCGCTCGCTGCTGGTCGAAGATCAGGTTCAGCGCGTACGCGCCGGTCAAGATCGTGAGATTTTTTCGCCCGCGAATCGGGTTGAGATACGCGACGTCTGCGGATGATCGACGACCGGATCCCACCGCGAACTGGCTTGGCCCAAAGCCTTCTTGCCGCTCGGCGTTGTAGTCTTCATTGATCGGGAAATTCTTTCGCTTTGCCGCTTCCAGCCAGGCGTGCGTCAATGGATCGCGAAAGCTGGAGTATTGAACGCAAACCGGGCCGTCGCCGCCGCGGTACTCGTTCTCGCCCAGTTGCCAGCGTTCAGAGCGCTTGAAATAGGGGAGCACCTCAGCGTAAGACCACCCCTGAGCACCACCGGCTGCCCATCGATCGTAGTCGCGTGAGTTGCCGCGGGTGTGCGCCATCATGTTCACCGACGAGGAGCCACCCAGGAGCTTGCCTCGCATTGAATCAATGACTCGGCCGCCCAGACCGGGTTCCGGCTCGCTTTTATAGCCCCAGCCGAACATCCGGCGCTCGTAGATCATCCCCGCACCGAGCGGGATGCTGATCAGCGGGTGATGCACGCGGCCTCCCGCCTCGAGCAGCAGAACGCGCGAGCGCGGATCGGTGCTGAGGCGGTTGGCTAATACGCACCCGGCAGAGCCGCCGCCGACGACGATGTAGTCGACGTCAAATCGAGCCATGGCAGGACGGCCGTGTCAGATGAATCTCGGAAATGAGGTGCATCAATCCTGCTCGAGAAGGCGTTCCAGAATCCGCTTGCACCGGGCCGGGCCGAGGTCGACGATCATGAGCGTGGGATTGAGCTTTCCGCCCTTCGAATCGAGAACGCGCTGCTGCGCTTCGATGATCGGAGCATCCTGCTCCGCGAAGGCGTATCGGCGGTTCTTCGCAATCTTCGCGCTCAGTTCATCGTTCGCCCCCGGGTCGGTTTGAACGTTGAACCTCACAGCCATGAAGTGATAGTGCGTGGTGCGCTCCGTCTCGGGCGTAAGCAGATGAATTCCGTAGTAGCCCACTGCGTTGTCTCGGGTGTCGCCGGGCAGGCATGCACCCTGAGTCAGCAATAAATAGGATGGCGCCGTCCAGCGGATCGAGCTGAACTTGTCGACCGTATAGGTGTCATGAGGCCAGTATTCGCGATGCAGGCCCACCAGTTGTACGCCTTTCGCCGACCTGTGCACAATCACGCAATTGCCTTCCTCGACTGCGGTGATCTCGGAATTGGCGCTGTCTTCGTTCGCCAGCAGGCCGTCGTGCAGGTATATGCCGTGGCTGAGGTCGAGAAGATTGTCGGCCACGAGTTGGACGTGCGCCTTGACGATGATGCGATCGCGCTTGGTCGCGTGTGCAGGATCGGCTTTGTCGATGACGCTGTAGTCGGGGATCTGAGACGGATCGGGTTCACGATCGCCCATCCAGATCCAGAGGCACGTGTGCTTTTCAAGCACGGGCCAGCTTCGAGTGTTCATCCCCGAAGGAATGGCGCCATTGCCATGGGGGTTGTGAACGCACTTTCCCGTGCCATCGAACTCCAAGCCATGATAGGGACACCGGATTCGATCGCCGGGCAGGAGCTTGCCTTTGTCCAGCGGAACGAATCGATGCGGACATTGGTTCGTCAGAGCGGCGACCGTGCCGTCTTCCCGGCGATAGAAGACGATCGATTCATTCAAGATGGTCCGCTCGACGAGGGCGCCCGGCTTCAGATCCTCGGACCACATCGCCACATACCAGGCATTTCTTAGAAAGCGTGGTTGAAAGTACTCGGAACTCCCGCGGCTCCGGACTTGAATGGGGGAGGAGGGTTGTAATTGTGCAGACATGGCGGTTTCCAATTGATTGGCCGCGATTTAGCCGTCAACGTTGACGAACAGATCGTCGATGGGGACGCGTTTGCCTATGATTGATTGGTCGAGCAGATACTCCATGAACTTTTCCAACGTATGGCGGTTCGCATCCAGGCCGTATGGATACGGATCCCCACCAAACAGGTCCGCAATCTCGTCGACGTCAGCAGGAAGCCAGGGAATCATGTTGACTGGGGCCCCGAGATATCGGAGCCGTTTCAGGGCGGCCTGCTTGGACTCTTCGCACGCACGGTAAATGCTTGAGGCTATGAACGGATGTTGTTCATAGAGTTCCTTCCGGATCACCATGACATGCATGATCGGAAAGATCCGCGTCCGTTCGTAGTAGTCTTTTTCGACCGCCTTGAAATCTTCGAACAGGCGCCGAACGTTCTTGTCCGTGCGGATTGCCTCGGGCAGCGTCGTTCCGATCGTGGCGTCGATTTCGCCGAGGCTGATCAGTTCGCTCAGCGTCTTGCCGGTTTCGTTCTGAACGATGTGCACCGGCTTGTGCATGGGTAGAACGTTGGGATCGCCGTGCTTTCCCGATGCATTGATGGCGCCTTGAACCCAGGTACAGGCAGACAGATCGACCGAGAAGTGCTCCTGCAGCATGCCCCGGATCCAAACCGCTGCACTCATCGTATAAAGCGGAACGCCGATGCGTTTGCCGGCGAGGTCGCTCGGCTGAGATATCCCGGACCTGGTGTTGATGCTGATCATTCCATGGCGGAACGCCCGCGAAGGAAATACGGGAATCGCGACGAACGGGCATTGATCGGCAGTGAAGCGGCTCATGAACTCCGACATCGACATTTCTGCGACGTCGAACTCCAGCTTTCCGGTCATTCTGTCGAAGACCGCGCGGGGCGAGAAGAAAGGTTCGAAATCAAGCTCGATGCCTTGGGCCTTCACCTCTCCTGTGTAAAGCGCGAGCATTCGGTCATACAAGCTGGCCGCGAATCGGATTCGAACTGCTGACATTGGAGATCCTTGGATGATGTGAGGCTGGCTATTCGGGTTTGAGGCCGGCTGCCTTCGCCATCTCACCTACGAGCGTGCTGTCCTGGCGAATCGCGGCCGCGAGATCCTCGGGTTTGCCGATCGCCACTTCCTGACCTTTTGGCGTCACGTTGCGGCGCACGAAATCCGCATCGGTGAGCACGGCCCGGATGTCCTGATTGATTTTTTCGACGATTGCGGGCGGCGTGCCCGCCGGTGCGAAGACGCCGTACCAGATCGGTGAGAGCAGATATCCATAGCCCTGTTCAGCCGTGGTCGGGACGTCGGGAAAATCGGCGGAACGCTTGGGCCCCGCATAGGCGATCGGCTTCAAGCGCCCAGCCTTGATCTGAGCGGACGCCACCGCTGCCGAGCCTGTGGTGAGCGGTACCTCGTTCGCGACAATCGCGGTGAGCAAAGGCGTCACGCCCTTGTAGGGAACGTGCGTCATCTGCACTCCTTCGCGTTGCGCGAGCAGGCCGAAGAGCAGATGGGGATGGCTGCCTTGCCCGTAAGAGCCGAAGTTCAGCTTGCCCGGCTCGCTCTTGGCCAGGGCAACAACCTCGCGAAGCGAGTTGGCCGCGACAGAAGGGTGGGCCAGCACGAAGTTGTAGTTGCGCACCAGCATGGCGACCGGCGCAAAACTCTTCTCTGGATCATAGGGTAGCGACTTGAACAGATACCGGTTCGCGGTGAAAGGCGAATCGACCGTTGCCAGCAGGGTTTCACCGTTTGGAGCGGCGTTCGCCACGGCCTGAGTGCCAATGATTCCGGCTGCGCCGCCGCGGTTCTCCACCACTACGGGTTGTTTCCAGCGGATGGAGAGTTCCTGACCGATCGCTCGAATCAGAATGTCGACCCCACCGCCGGCGGGATAGGGAACGATGAATCTTACTGGGCGAGAAGGGAAGTCTTCTGCCGCAGAGGAAGGCTGTGCCGAGCACGTGATAGAGGAAAAAAGAGCGGCTATCACGGCAAATGTTCGTTGCTTCATTTGAGTCTCCTAGCACCGTTGGCGGCATATTTGCTATGCGCTTGTCGTCTCGCTGTGCGAAACGATGTTCCGCAAAATTCATTTTAGATGAGTGGGCTCCAGCTCTGCAAGCGGCAGGATTCCGAATGGTGATGACGCGCGAAGTGCGGCGCAGCGCAGAAGCCGCCTCCGTTCCCGCAGAGGCGCCTTTGTCGCGTTTAGTAGAGATCAATAAGCGGCGCCGAGGGCGACTGATCGTGCTTTCCCGCAACCGTCATTCGCGGCCCTTATTGACGGAGGTCGATTTGAGCCGGCCCAGCCTGTATCGAAATACCTCGGCCGGCACCCTCCCTGCGGGAGAGGGGGGCGGCGATGCGGACCAGGGGCGAAAGGCTGGTGCTAGGGAGCTGGCCTACTCCCTCAGCAGCTGTCCGAAGCGCTCCGACAGCGGCGACACGTATCCTCCGCGCCGCCGCATCAGTGCGATCCGACGGTCGAGAGCGAGGTCCGCGACGTCGAGTTCGCGCAACCCCAGCCGCGTGAATGTCGTTCGGTCCCGGCTGCTGTGCAACGTCAGGAACCGGGTGCCGACGAGCAATGCAAGCCGCCCGAGCGCCGCCATTTCGCTTTCGATCCGGATCCTAAGCGGCGGCAGGCCCGCATTGACGATGCATTGATCCAGTTCGCGCCGCACTTGAAACTGCACCGGCTGCAGAACCCACGATTCCGATGCGACATCGACGAGCGTCACCTGCGGTTTGCGCAGCAACGGGTGGCGGCGGTCGGCCAGGATGCGTAGCCGGTCCTCGTGCAGTACGGTGACCGCCAGTTCCGTAAGCGCAGGCTCGGGCACTGGCGCGACGATGACGTCCAGGGCGCCCCCTGCGAGAAGCGAGGCCAAGTCTTGCATCAGCCGCGGCACGATCGTCAGCCGAGCGGCGGGCCGCTCCGACGCCAATCTTCGGCACGCGGCGAGCACGAAGCCTTCGTCGATGCTCGGGCTGTATCCGATGCGCAATGCGCCGAGCCGGCCGCTGCGCATCTGGTCGAGTTCGCCGATCGCATCGCCGCTCTCGGTCCGCACACGCAGTATCCGGCGAGCAAACGCATTGCCGGCCGTAGTCGGTACCAGTCCCTTGGCGGTCCGGTCGAACAGTGGCAGGCCGAGCCGGGCCTCGAAGCGCGCCAGTGCGCGGCTCAATGCCGGCTGTGTAAGGCCCAGCGACTGGGCCGCTCGACCGACGTGCTGGTGCTTCCAGAGGGCGGCAAAGTAGTCAATGTCGTCGAAGTTCATGAAATAAAGTCATCGGAATATGCCATCTCGATCATCGTATATCCGGGCCGCCGAAGCTAGTATCGATCCGATGTCGTGAGGAGACCATCACATGCCGTTGCCCCGTGTCTCGTTCATGCCCGGCGATGCTTCGCGGGTTACGCATCGACTGTTCGTCGGCGGATCGATCGTGACGATGGATCGCGAACATCCCACGGCCGAGGCCGTCGCCGTCCGTGGTGGCCGCATCGTCGCCGTCGGGCGATATGACGAAGCCCGCGCGGCGCTCGACGAGGATGTCGAGGTGGTTGATCTCGACGGCCGCACGTTGATTCCTGGCCTGATAGATTCGCACTGTCATCTGGTCTCGTCGGTACGCAGCCATACGCTATACATTGACGGACACGTGCCGCCGAACCGGTCGATCCGGGAACTGCTGGCGCGAATCACCGAGCGCGCGTGCAGCCTGGCCGAGGGCGAATGGGTCATCGTGCATGGCAGCCATTTCGGCGCCCGCAAGTTCGTCGAGAAGCGCTATCCGACGCGTCGCGAACTCGACGAGGCAGCGCCCCGCCATCCGGTCCTGATCATCGACGGCCGGCACACGTATCTCGTCAACTCCGCCGGCTTGGCGAAGCTCGGCATCGACAGTTCGAGCTCGCCGACGCTCGGGGTCGGCTTCGCGGTCACCGACGCCGCTAGCGGCGAACTGACCGGCGAGCTGAAGTCGGTGAATCACTTGTTCCCGGACCGCGGCCACACCGAGGACGACGCCTACCGCTACATTCGCGACGTCGTGCCGCGACTCTGGGTCGCGAAAGGATTCACGTCGGCGCAGGCGTTCATGGATCGAAAAGAGTTCCGTGCCTGCCAGGCCCTGGCGCGCGAGCGCCGGCTTCCGTTGCGCCTGACCGCTCATGCGATCGAAACGGCCGGCGGCGCGGATCTGCTCGACGCGCTGATAGGCGCGGGCCTGACGACGGGGTTCGGCGACGACTGGCTGCGCGTCGGTGGCGTCAAGCTGTTCGTCGACGGCGCCTACATGTCATACACGGCCGCGTCGCGCGAGCCCTATCTGGAGATGGCCTGCCCGTGCTACCGCGGCCTGCTCAAGCTCCAGCCGTCAACGCTGAACGACGCAGTGCTGCGTGCTCACGAGGCCGGGCTTCAGGTCTGCATCCATGCGATGGGCGATCGTGCCCAGGAGATGGCGCTGGATGCGATCGAGGCGGCGCTCGCGGTGCTGCCGCGGCCCGACCACCGGCACCGGATCGAGCACTTTGGTTGCGACATGGGCGCGCCGGACCTGCGGGCTCGGGCCCGCGCACTCGGCGTCGTGCCGAACATGACGACCGGTTGGCTCTACAGCTATGGCGACTACGTCGAGGAGAAGCTTGGCACCGCGCGTCTGCGGGAGTTCATGGCGCTGCGATCGATCGTCGATGCCGGCCTCGAACCCTGTAACTCGTCCGACGAGACGGGAACTGAGTGGTTGACGCTCGATCCGTTCTTCTCGATTTGGTGTGCCGTGCGGCGCAGAACCTTCGGTGGTGCCGTGCTGAACGCCGAGCAGTCGATAACGGTCGAGGAGGCGCTGCGGATGTTCACGATCAATGCGGCGCGCGCCGTGTTCGAGGAAGGAATCAAGGGATCGATCTCGGTCGGCAAGCTCGCGGACTTCGCGCTGCTGAATCGCAACCCGCTCGAGATCGATCCCGACGAGCTTCGCGAGGTCGCCGTCGACGAAACCGTCATCGGCGGGCTCACTGTCCACCGCCTCAACGAATCGGAGGTCGATCGATGATCTTTCGTCGTTTTCGCCGGTCGCTGACTTTAGTCGCGCCGGCATGCCTGGCACTGTCCGCGCTGCTTGGTTTATGCCCGGCGCCGGCGTCCGCCTGGACGCCAATCCGGCCGGTTCGCGTACTCGTGCCGCTCGCGCCCGGCTCCAATCTCGACAACCAGGCACGACTGCTCGCGCTTGGCATGTCCCGCGTGCTCGGAACCAGCGTCGTCGTCGAGAACAGGCCCGGAGGTGGCACGCTGATTGCAGCGCGCGAGGTCGCGCGGGCCGCGCCCGACGGATACACGCTGCTGTTCAACGTTGCCGTTATGACGACGATGCCGCATCTCTACAAGGAGGCGCCGTTCGACCTGTTCCGCGACTTCACGCCAATCACGCCTGCCTCTCTCGGCGGCACGGTCTTGGTCACGCGACCTGACACGCCGTATCGGAACGTCGCCGACGTCGCAGCGGCAGCGAAGGCGAATCCCGGTGGTGTCATGATCGCGTCGTACGGCATCGGGACGCCATCGCACTTGAACATCGAGGTTCTGAAGTCGCTGATCGGCGTCGATATCGGCCATGTGCCCTACGCCGGCGGCTCGACGCCGGCCAACATTGATTTGATGGGCGGGCGTATCGACCTCTACTTCGACGGGCCGGCCACCGCGATTCCGAACATGAAGGCCGGTAAGGTCCGAATCCTCGGTGCCGCGAGCGAGCAACGGATTCCGGCGATTCCGGACGTGCCGACGTTTCGCGAGCAGGGGTTCGAAGTTGGTACCGATGGCTGGCTCGCTTTCTTCGGTCCTGGGGGGATGCCGGCAGACATCGTGTCGACGCTCCATCGCGCGATCGTCGAGGCGATGAAGTCGCCGGAGTTCCGCAAGGCAGTCCTCGACGCTGGGCTGGATTTCGGCGGCGAATCGCCGGTATCGTTCCAGCGTCGCCTGGAACGCGACTACCGCCGCTGGGGCGAGATCATCCGAAAGGCGGGAATTCGGCTGGATTGAGCCGCTCGGCACGCCGATCTCAAGGCGCTTCAATCCGAGGTAATTCGCAGTAGATGCTCGCGCTGTGTCTCGATCACTCGGCGCGCGCGCGAGCATCGGGTGAGTGCGCAGATCGGCGACCTCGGCCTGCCAGGCGGCGAGCTGGGTGTTGAAGTCCTCCAGATCGCGGAACTGCCGGCCTGGCACGAAGTTGCGCTTGACGTACTTCACGCCGGCATCGTCCTCGGTCGTGCCGGTCGTGACCGTGCGCATAGAGCAGCGACTGGCATACGCCACCGAAGTGCGCGAACGCCCGCTCGCGCTAGGATGCGCTCTTGAACAAGGCCGGTGGGGCAGGTCACCCGCAGCGCGTCGAAGAACACGAACGCGTAGCACGGCTCCGGCGGCCGGGCCTGCCACGCCGAGACTTCCCCAATCACCGAGTCGGTGATTACCGAGAGCAGGTCGGGCGAATCTCGATGTCGTACAGTTCGCGCACATGGCCGCCTTGGATGTCTCGGGTGCTCATGTCCCGGACGTATAGGGCGATGATCTTGCCGTCGAAGCCCGGGAATCGCTCCGTGCTCGACCGAGTCGCAATTGCCACCGGCGGTTACGGAAGGGCTCGGCATCCATGGTCCTGAATTGCCGACGCCGACACATGGCCGAATGTGGGCTTGTCGAGTACGATCTCCACGTTAGGATGCCCAACATTCTCAGTAGCTGAGCAGCTTGCCCGTCCCCCCGCCCGGCCGCGTATCCTAACCATCCTGACTCATCGGCGATGGAGGGGACAACGTGCTGCCAGGATGGATCCTGCTGCTCGTTTCGGCTGGCTACGCGGCGCTGCTGTTCGCGGTCGCCTGGTTTGGCGATCGTTATCCGGACGTGCTGCGCGGGCCCTGGTTGCGGCCCGCGATCTATAGCCTGGCGTTGGCGGTCTACTGCTCGTCGTGGACCTTCTATGGGGCGGTTGGTACGGCTGTGCACCATGGCATCGGCTATCTGCCGATCTATCTGGGGCCGGTGCTGCTGCTCGTGTTCGGCTGGCGCATTCTGGAGCGGCTGGCCCTGATCACGCAATCGCAGAGCACCGTGTCGATTGCCGACTTCATCGGCTCGCGCTATGGCCGCTCGCAACGCCTCGCTGGGCTGGTCGCGATCATCGCGGTCGTCGCCGCGATTCCCTATCTGGCGCTGCAGTTCAAGGCGGTGGCGATCAGCCTCGGCGTGCTGGGCGGGCAGACGCGAACGTCCACCTTTGGCGATCCGGCGCTCTACGTGGCCGCGCTGATGGCCTTGTTCGCGATCCTGTTTGGCACCCGTCAGGTGGATGCGACCGAGCACCGCCCCGGCATGATGCTGGCCGTGGCGCTGGAATCGCTGGTCAAGCTGGTGGCGCTGGTGGCGGTGGGCGTTTTTGCGACGACCTGGCTGAACGCCGAAGCCCTGCCACTGGCCGAGGCAACCCGCTCGCTGGTCGAGAACGCCCCCTCCGTCGGCTTCGTCGGACAGACCCTGCTGGCGTTTACGGCGATCATCTGCCTGCCGCGGCAGTTTCATGTCGCGGTCGTCGAATGCGCCGACGTGGCCGACATTCGCAAGGCTCGCTGGATGTTCGGCACTTATCTGGCGGTGGTCACGGCGATGGTGATCCCCATCGCCGCTGCCGGTGTGGCGCTGTTCGGGCGCGACGGTACGGTGGCTGCCGACAGCTTCGTACTGGCGTTGCCGCTGGCGCAAGACCGCGATGCGCTGGCGCTTTTCGCCTACATTGGCGGCTTCTCGGCGGCCACCGGCATGGTTATCGTGGCTACCGTGGCGCTGGCGACGATGATCAGCAACGACCTGGTGATGCCGCCGCTGCTGCGCCGTGGCTGGGCACAGCACCACGGTGGGAACGTGGCGTCCGCGGTGCTGTGGATCCGGCGCGTCGCGATCCTGTGTCTGGCCGCGCTGGCCTACGGCTACTACCGGGTTAGCGACTCGGGCACGGCTCTGGCGGCCTACGGGCTGCTCGCTTTTGCGGCGGTGGCGCAGTTCGCGCCCGCCCTGATCGGGGGCCTCTACTGGCGCGGGGCCAGCCGCCAGGGTGCCGAAGCCGGCCTGCTGATCGGCTTTGCGGTGTGGATCTATACGCTGTTGCTGCCCACCATCACCGACGCCGGATGGCTGGACGATCGCTGGCTGACCGAAGGTCCGTTCGGCATCCACTGGCTGCAGCCGCGGCAGCTGTTCGGTATGGGCGGGTGGGATGCACTAACCCACGGCACGTTCTGGTCGTTGTTGCTCAACAGCGGCGCCTTGCTGCTGGTGTCGGCGCGCTGGCGGCCGACGCTGGACGATCGACTGCGCGCCGCGCCCTTCCTCGATCCCTACGCCGCGCGCCATGCCATTCCGTCCAGCGACTGGCCGGGCAAGGTCCGTATCGGTGATCTGCAGGTGCTGGCGATGCGGGTGGTCGGCGAACGCACCACCCGGCGCGCCTTTGCGGAGTACGCGTTTCAGCAGGGACACGGCCTGCAGCCCGGAAACCTCGCCGACCGGAGCTGCATCCAGTTCACCGAGCGGCTGCTCGCCGCGGCGGTCGGCGCGGCCTCGGCACGGCTGGTGCTCACCAGCGTGCTGAAGGGCTCGGGCATGGAGGTCGCCGAAGTGGTTGCCGTGCTGGATCAGGCCGGCCAGGAGCTGCGCTTCAACCGCGAGATCCTGTCAAACACGCTGGAGAACATCGAGCAGGGTGTCAGCGTGGTTGACCGCGACATGTGCCTGGTGGCCTGGAACCGCCGCTACCAGCGGCTGTTCGGATTTCCCGACGGCCTGCTCTATGTCGGCCGCCCGGTTGCCGACCTGATTCGCCACAACGCGCTGCGCGGCGAGCTGGGCGAGCTGACCCCCGCGGCCATCGAGGTCGAGATCCGCAAGCGGATCGCCTACATGCAGGCCGGTTCACCCCATGCGTCCCAGCGGGTCAGCGCCAACGGCCAGGTGCTCGAGCTGCGCGGCTATCCGTTGCCCGGCGGCGGCTATGTGACGAGCTACAGCGACGTCACCGACTACAAGCGTGCCGAACGCGAGCTGCGCGAAGTGAACGAAACCCTCGAACAGCGGGTCGCCGAGCGCACCCGCGAGGCCGAGGCGGCGCAGGAGATGCGTTCGCGATTTCTTGCCGCCGTCAGCCATGACGTGCTGCAGCCGCTCAACGCGGCCCGGCTGTTCGCGTCCGCGCTGCGGGAAGCACCTGCCGGTGACGAGCAGCATCGGCTCGCCGAGCGGGTCGACGCATCCTTGCGCGCGGCCGAGGAACTGCTCGATGGGCTGCTCGACGTCTCGCGGCTCGACGCAGGCGCGCTTCGCCCGGAGATCGAGCATTTCGACGTTAGCGAGATGCTGCGCCAGCTGGCTGCGCAGTCGGCTCCGATGGCGGCGGCACGCAACATCGCGCTACGTCTGCATGCCCCGCCGACGATCGTGCGCAGTGATCGACGCCTGTTGCGGCGGGTGTTGCAGAACTTCCTGGCCAACGCGCTGCGCTACACGCCGAGCGGCCGAATCGTACTGGCGGCACGCGGCCGCGGCGACCGAGTGGCGTTGCAGGTCTGGGACACCGGGCCCGGCATCCCCGATCACCACATGCGGCAGATCTACGATGAATTCCACCGCTACGAGCAGCCGTTCGACTGGGACGGGCGCGGGCTCGGGCTCGGCCTGTCGATCTGCCAGCGGATCTCGCGGCTGCTGAATCACGACCTCGATGCGCGCAGTGCGGTCGGGCACGGCAGCATGTTCTCGATCATCGTGCCGCGTGGCGACCCCGTCGCGGTCGTGCCGCCGCCGACCGGCCTCGCCATGCCGAAGGTCGACGGCTCGCTGGCCGGGGTGCGCGTACTGTGCGTGGACAACGACGCCGACATCCTGGCCGGGATGCAGGCATTGCTCGGACGCTGGCAGGTTCATGTGCTGCAGGCGACTACCGTGGATGCTGCGATGCAGCAAATCGACGAACGTCCAGACGTATTCTTGGTTGACTACCATCTGCACGACCGTCTCGACGGCCTGGACACCCTTGATGCACTGCGGGCACGGGCACCGGCCAGTCGCGGTGCGCTGCTGACGGCCGATGGTAGTGATGCGCTGAAGCGGGCAGCACGCGAACGGGGCTACGTCGTGCTGACCAAGCCGGTGAAGCCGGCCTCGCTGCGCGCCTTTTTGATCGCGCGACATATCCCGGGCCCGGCTGCGAGCGCCTGATGCGTCCGGCGCCGGGCCCGGCGCACGGATTACTCCGGGTCGTCGTGCGGCGCGACGACAGTCTGCGGATCGACCGTGAGCCTGCCGGCCAGCAAGACCGCCTGCATGCGATTGCTGGCGCCCAGCTTGCGCAGGATTGCCGTCACATGCGCTTTCACGGTGGCTTCGGAAACGCCGAGTTCGTAGCCGATCTGCTTGTTGAGCAGGCCGGAACCCAGCATCTGCAGCACCCGGAACTGCTGCGGCGTCAGCTCCCGAATGCAGGCCGCGATGTCGTGCTCGTCTTCGGACACCGGCGAAGACGGCGCAACCCCGTCCGGAATCCAGCACTCCCCGTCCAGCACATGGCGCAGTGCGCTGACCAGCGTGTCGGCGTCCGACGATTTCGGGATGAACCCCATCGCGCCGTGGTCGAGCGCGCGCCGCATCACCGTCGACTCCTCGCGTGCGGACACCATCACGATCGGCAACTGCGGATGCTGGGCGCGCAAGTGGACCAGCACGCTGAAGCCCTGCGCGCCCGGAATGTTGAGGTCCAGCAACAGCAGATCGGCATCCGGCTGCGCATCGACCATCGCATACAGCCCGTCGGCGTCGTTGGCTTCGTGCAGTACAGCATCCGGCATCATCCGGGACACCACGCCTCGCAAGGCCTCGCGAAACAGCGGATGGTCATCGGCAATCAGTAGGGTCGGCATCGGGCTAGGCGCCGGGCGGCGGAGGTTCTAAAGGGCCAGCGGTGAGCGAAAGTGTGGCCCATTCTGGTCGTCCGCGGCAATGCGGCAAGGCCGGATTCGGCCCGGTATTCGACTAATGGCGAATAGGCGCTGGCGCCGGAATCATGCAGTCTCGGTCACCAGCGGACGAGCATCAGGGTGTCGGACGGTCCGATATGCGGTGCTGGACGGATCCGGTCACTGATCCGTCCGCATGTTCCGTCGCAGGCTCGGTACAAAACAAGGAGGGGACTCACCTATGAAGGCTTCGACCACAGAGCATTGGGTGAAGACACGAAACCTGACGATCATTCACCTGATCATCTGGTTCATCTTTGCCTTTGCCATTCACTGGTTCGTGAACGACCTGAACAAGATCCGGATGTTCGGCTGGCCGCTGGGCTACTACATGGCAGCCCAGGGCTCGTTGATCGTGTTCGTGGTCCAGCTTTTCCTGTTCAGCCGCCAGCAGCACGCCATCGATGTGCGGTACGGCGTCCATGAAGACGAAGAATAAAGGGGGCCGTCATGAGCATGCGATGGGAAGGTAAGTTGTTTACCAAGAATCTGCCGAAGATCTACGCGATCTATACCGGCGGCTTTCTGTTGTTCTTCGCGGCGATGGCTCTGCTGGAGCAGTTCGGGCTGAGCGCGCGCGCGATCGGCCTGTTCTTCGTCGGGTTCACCATCTTCATCTACGCCTTCATCGGCATCCTGTCGCGAACTGCGGCGGCGGACGCCTATTACCTCGCCGGGCGTAGCGTACCGCCGGTGTTCAACGGCATGGCCACGGGGGCCGACTGGATGTCCGGCGCGTCCTTCGTCGCGATGGCCGGCGGCATCTTCATGGCCGGCTACCCCTACCTGGCCTTCGTGGTCGGCTGGACGGGCGGCTACATCCTCGTGGCGACGCTGATGGCGCCCTACCTGCGCAAGTTCGGCTGCTACACGGTGCCGGACTTCATCGGCACCCGCTATGGCGGCAAGGCCACGCGGCTGGCGGCGATCGTGGTGCTGATCGTCGCGTCGTTCACCTACGTGACGGCGCAGATCACCGCCACCGGCACCATCGCCGCGCGCGCGCTGCTGATCCCGTACGAGGTCGGCTGCTGGCTCGGCCTGGCCGGCATTCTGGTCTGCTCGATGCTGGGCGGCATGCGGGCCGTCACCTGGACCCAGGTCGCACAGTACATCGTGCTGATCGTCGCCTACATCGTTCCGATCGTCTGGATGTCGGGCGTCCAGGGCTTCGGCTGGCTACCGCAGTTCCAGTACGGGCCGGCGATCGAGCGGATCCAGGAGCTGGAGCCGATCCTCGGCGTCGGCACGAAGCCGACCGAGTCGGTGCCCGGCCTGGCGGCGTTGACCACGCTGCACATCCAGCCCGGCGCGGGTCTGATGGCGGCCTGGCAGTTCACCACGCTGGCCTTCTGCATGATGGTCGGTACCGCGTCGCTGCCCCACATCCTGATGCGCTACTTCACCACGCCGTCGGTCCGCGACGCACGCAGCTCGGTGGCCTGGTCGCTGTTCTTCATCTTCCTGCTGTATTTCTCCGCACCGACGCTGGCCACCCTCAGCAAGCTGTCGCTGTTCGATCCGAACCTGGCCAGCTCGATCTTCGGCAAATCGATCGCACAGGTGCAGGCGATTCCGTGGGTGCAGAACTGGGGCGAGATCGGCCTGGTCGCCATACGCGATTCCAACAAGGACGGTATCCTGCAGGTCAACGAGCTGTTCATGAACCCGGACATGATCGTGCTGGCCACGCCGGAGTTCGCCGGCTTGCCCTATGTAATCTCGGGTCTGGTGGCCGCCGGCGGCTTGGCGGCCGCGCTGTCCACCGCGGACGGCCTGCTGCTGGCCATGGCCAATACGCTGTCGCACGATCTGTACTACAAGATCCTCGATCCGAAGGCCGAGACGAGGAAGCGGCTGATGACCGCGCGCATCCTGCTGCTGATCATCGGCGCGGCCGGTGCACTGGTCGCAGCGATGCGGCTGGAAGGGATCCTCGGCGCAGTGGCCTGGGCCTTCTGCTTCGCGATGTCGGGCCTGTTCGCGCCGCTGGTGCTGGGGGTCTGGTGGAAGCGGGCCAATCGCCAGGGCGCCCTCGCCGGCATGGTGATCGGCCTGGCGGTGGGCTGGGTCTACCTGCTCGCGGTGCGCAACGGCATGACGCCGTGGTTCGGTCTTGATCACCTGCGCTTCGGTGTCGTCGGTGTCGTGGCCAGCTTCATCTCGATGATCGTGGTGACGCTGCTGACGCCGGCGCCGGATGCCGAGATCCAGCGCATGGTCGACGAGGTGCGGATCCCGCGCGGCGAAACGATCATCGCGCACGGCAAAGACGCGGGGGGCGTCGCGCATTGACGCATCGGGATCCCGCCCGGACGGGATCCCGGCTACCCGCATGCCAGGGCGAGCAACTTGCCCTGGCATTCGTTTTCCTGCACACGAACGGAGCAAGGCATGGCGACCGGGGTGCCGCTCTTCGCGGTGTTGATCGACTACCTGCTGGGCATGGTGATGTGGACGCTGATCGGCCGGTTCGGAATGGGTCTGTTCCTGCCCGAGACCAGCAGCTTCTTTTTCAATCGCTTCTTCGTCCGGGTTACCGATCCGCTGATCAAGCGGTTCGAGCCGATCACCCCGGCGTTTCTGGTCAGGCCGCTGGTGCCGCTCTACGTGGCCTGGTTCTTCTACATGGCCCGCTTTTACGTGTTGCCTTGGCTGCTGGGCTATTCGGTGATGGGCATGCTGTCGTTTCCGCTCGAGGGGCAGATCGCCCAGGGTTTGAACCGGATCCGCCACGTGCTGACCGGCGGCTGAACCGGCGCTTCACGACGCGGCGTCAGATCCCTTCGGCGACCGCGGCCCGGCCAACGGCGGCCGGGTCCAGAACCTGGCGCAGTTCGCTCCGGACCTCCAGCCAGTGGTAGCGTACCGAGCGCTGCACGATGTCCTCGTCCATCCGCTTCAGCGCCTCGACGACCGGGGCGTACTTCACGAGAGCCGACGGGCTTTCGCGAAAGCAGCCCTCGCCATCGTCGACGTCCGCCCAGGCAGTGAGTGCGATGCGCGCGCGTACCTGACTGGCGTGCTCGGCGTAATCCGGACCGGCATCGCCGGGCAGGCCGTTGTCGTCGAGTATCGTATCCAGCAGGCTGGTCATCAGGCGACCGACCTGTTCGAGCGGCACACCACCGCGCGCCAGCAGCCCCCCGGCAAAGACCGTGAGATCCGACAGGCAGGCAAGCCACATATGCCACTTGGCGACGTTGATCGACATGACGAAATCATCGTCGTCGAACAGCTCCGGATAGCGCTGGCCGGCACGCGTGCGCAGATAGCCGTAGAGGCTGGTCTGGGCGATGAAGCTGGCCCGGGACGCCAGGTAGGCCTGCAGCGCCGCCGAAGCGGTGACCGGCTCGCGGCGGACTCTGCCGCCGATGCCCAGATAGCTCAGGCACTGGTCGAACAAATCCTTCGCGCTGGACCGGACTCGATCGGCAAGCGTTGGACTGCGGGATGGGCCGGGTTGCATCGCGATGGGCGTACCGGAATGGCGGCAGCCCGCACTGTGACCGATGTTGAGCGCGTGGGCAACCTACCGTCGCGGCATCGACGACCTGCGCATGCTCGGCCTATTGCGCCGGGGACTGATCATTCCGGGAAGGGATGGTGGCAAGGGCACGATCCAAAAAGGTTCGTAAACTTGCATAAACACAAAGCACTTTCAAAAAAAGTCTGAATCAACGGGGGAACAGTTTAGGGAACTGTACTCGGGCAGACAAGTTGAAGAGAGTGAATGTGCACGACTCTGCGAGCAGAAGAATGTTGTGTGCGCAACAATTCCCATATCTTGAGTCTGGTCGCTGCATGTGCTGGCGAGGCAGAGCTAAGTCTCCAGCTTCGGCACTCGCCAGCGGCGATCACGCCGAGCTATTGCCTTGCGCCGCTCGGCATCGCGCTTTGGCAGGTATGCCAGGAGGTTGAAGTTCGACGGGTCGATGAACCGGATGGCCTCGGCCAGCTTGTCCTCGACTTCCTCGAACTCTCGGTCAATGCCGTTTATCCACTTCACCCACTCTAGCCGCTTCGGCACGCTGAGCCTGGAAAAATCTAGGCTCGTGAGCTCGTGCATCTTGTTCTGCAGGTCGTTCAGCTGCAGCTCGGGATATGAATTGATGAAGCCAACGTCGTGTAGATACCCCTGTGTTACCTGCTCGAACTCGACCTCCTGCCGGCGAAGGCTCGGATTTGCGGCGAGAATGTCGGCAATCTGTTGGCTTGAACGCTGGCGTTCCTCGACCACTGCCAGATCGCCTCGTTTGGCCCTGTTCTGGAGTTCCACGATCACAGCAGTGCCGACCGCGTCCTTCAGTTGCCGGCGCGCCCTGACCAACCAGTCTGCGCCGTTCCTACGTTCCCGCAGTTCGCGGATGCGCGCCAGGATTTCGGGCTTGCGAGCGATAGTGGTCGCCAGGAGCGCTTGTTGCTGACGCAGTTCCTCCCGGCCGCGGTGCAGCCTTACTTGGGTGACCAAGTTCTCGCCAAAGTGCGTGCGGCCACAGTCGTTACCGATGTTCGTCTCGTGCCCGTCATCGGTCTCAATCAAATAGCCGTGGTGATGAGGCTGATGGCAGCTCGTCAGGCCGCACCGGACGGAATCCCCAAAGTGATACTCGTTGAGTACTCTGACGAGCGCGACTTTCGTAGGGTTAACGTCGCACACGAAGTTCGGTCGCGCAATGAGATCCTCATAGGCCCGGATCTCGATTGCGTCGGTACTGATCAAATTGACGCGGGTGTCTAGGGTCATGGTTCTTTGCCCATATTGAGTCGCCCTTGACTCGCACTGGATTTTACAACAGTGGATTAATATACAGGCTACGCGCCTGACGCGGTTGACCTCGATGTGGCGGTTTAGTTCTGTGGTCGCGCAGCGGCGGTCGGACGAAATTCCGTGGCAACGTCTGGCAAGGCCGGCGCGGCGAACGCTTGGGTAGGCGTGTACCGCCGCCTATCCGAGCTAACCAGCGCGCCGTGCTCACGGTCGTTGCGCGTTGTGCGTCTCCACCAGAAACACGGCCAAGGTGGATGCCGCGCCGATCGCAAGCTTCGCATGGCGCGGCTGCAGGCCCTTGGCTCCCGCGGCTTTGCCGTGGCCGGTGCCATAGTGGTTGCGCAGCTCAGCCACGCCCTGGGTGATGGTGGCCAGGTTGCTCAGCAGCCGCTTGATCGTGTCCCCGGCCTTCGCTTTTTCCGGGACGTCGTCTGGGGTGAGATCCAGCTCCTTGCTGGTGAGCTTCACCAGTTCCGGAATGTCCGCGCCCTTGGAGAAGGGCACGCCGCGCTCGGTGAGAATCGTCTTGCAGCAGGTCTCGAGCAGTTCCTTCGCCGTACCGATAGCGAGGCCTGGATCGGGTACCGCCGCCGCTTCCATCCGCGTAATCTGTTGGGCGACGTAGGTGGGATCGATCCCTGCGAGTGCTTCCCGCGCTGCTGCAGCCCCCGGCACACCAGCCAGGCCGATGTAGCGGCCGACGAAAATGGGGCGGCCTGACATCCGGGTGCTTTCGACTAGCGCGAAGCCGTCCTTGGCCAAATACCCGTTGAGCATCTGGCGCAGCCTCTCTACTTCTGTGGCGCTATCGCGTACCACCGGATGCAGCATCTCGCACAGGAACCGCCGCAGCGTTTCGTCGTCGCCGTTCATCAGCCCGAAGCGGCTATCGTGAAAAACCCAATCGTCTCCCCAATCGTAGTTGCTGATCCGATGCTGGAGTATTTCCGCACGCACGCTTCGGAACCGGGGAATCCCCGATTCCATCGCGTCCAGGTCGTAGATGCGTGCCAGAAAATCGATCTCTTCCAAGCGACCCCACCAGTTCACGCCCTCGGCCATGATCGAATCCAGAATGTCGCGGCGCGTTAGCTGAGTGATTTTCATGGGGTTACGCTTACGCTTCGAAGTCCCAGTTGTCGAGATCGGACGGTAGTTCGTTGTCAAGCCAGGCGGTCGTGGCCTACTGGTCCGCCAA
>JAFKGG010000272.1 GCA_017307915.1 Burkholderiales bacterium
CAGCCGATCATCGTGGAGAACAAGCCCGGGGCGAGCGGCGTCATTGCCGTTCGGCAGGTGATGACCTCGCCACCCGACGGACACACCATCCTCATCGGCAGCAGCGGTACGCACGCTTTGAATCCTCATCTGATTCGCCAACTGCCCTACGATGCAGTGCGCGATTTCATGCCCGTGACCACGATCGCCACCACGGACTTCGTGGTGATGGTGAACCCGGCCAGCAAGATCGACACGCTGGCCGAATTGACCCGCCGGGCGAAACAGAACCCGGGCAAGCTGACCTTCGGCTGGGGCAACCCGCCCGGGCGGGTGCTGGCCGAACACTACAACCAGCTTGCCGGCATCCAGACTACCAATGTGCCGTACAAGAGCGTCACTGCAGCCCTCACCGATCTCATGGGCGGGCAGATCGACTATGTGGTCGCGGACACGTTCACCGGTTCCACGCAGGCGCGTGACGGACGGCTCGTGGCACTGACGGTTACCGCGGGCCAGCGCGTTCCCATCCTGCCCAATGTACCGACCATGGCGGAGGCTGGGGTTCCAGGCTTTGACATGACCGCCTGGTTTGCGGCGTTCATGCCGGCAGGTACGCCTCGCCCGATCGCCGAGCGGATGGGCGCATCGATTTCAGAAGCGCTCAAAGCCGATGACGTCATGGCAGCCTACCAGCGCGTGGGGCTGGTGGCGTTTCCCGGCACGCCGGACAGCCTCGCCAAGTTCGTTGCGGGTCAGCTCGACAGCTGGGGGCGGGTGATCAAGAAGGCCGGCATACAGCCGGAGTAGCAGGGGAGCCGGTGGCCTGATGGCCGCCGTGCGTTCTTGTGTAGCGGCTATGCGCTTGCTCAGTCCGCCGCCATCTGCTCCACGAAGCGCTCGGCGATCAGCTCGCGCAGCCAGCGATGCCCGGCATCGCGATGCGAGCGCGGGTGCCAATACTGCAGAATGGTGAAGCTGGGCAAAGCCAGCGGATGGCGACACCAGGCCAGAGGCAGCAGCCGCGATGCGGCTTCGGCCAGCTTGTGCGGCACGGTGGCGATCAGATCGCTGCGCGCGATCAGCATCGCCGCACCCAGGAAGTCGGGCGTGCGCAGCCGCGTGCGGCGCTGCACGCCCAGGCGCTCGATCGCGGCATCGGCCACGCCGTGGCCCGACCCGGGCGACTCAATCACCAGATGCTCGGCCGCGGCGAACGCGCGTGCCGACACGCGCCGCCGCGCCAGCGGATGCGCGGCGCGCATCAGCACTACGTATTGCTGCTCGAACAGCCGCTGCTGATACCAGCCGGGGTGCAACTCGGGCAGAAAGCCGATCGCCAGCTCGACCGCGCCATCGGCCAGCGCGGCCGTGGTGTCGCCCGATGACAGCGACACGGTGCGCAGATTGGCGTTCGGCGCCCTGGCGGCGAAGGCATCGAGCAGTGCCGGCAGGAATACGATCTCGCCGATGTCGGTCATGCGAATCGTGAACTGCCGCGTCGAGCGCGCCGGCTCGAACGGCAGGCCGGCAGTCAGTGTCGAAGACAGGTTTGACAGTGCCTGCCGCGCCGCCGCGGCCAGCGATTCGCCGAACGGCGTCGGCGCCATGCCCTGCGGCGTGCGCACGAACAGATCGTCGCCGCAGTGCCGCCGCAGCCGCGACAGGGCATTGCTGACCGCCGACTGCGTGATGCCCAGCCGTTCGGCGGCCAGCGTCACGTGGCGGCTGGCGTCGACGGCTGCCAGCACGCGCAGCAGGTTCAGGTCGATCTGCGTGAGCAGGGGGTCGGCGCGGCCGGCCGAGGCGCGGCCGGCCGGCTTGCGCGGCGCAGAATGGGGTATCGGCACGTCCGCCCTCATCATCACTGTCGTAAATACCGGAGATTATCCAATTTGCTTGGAGAATGGGCGCGGCAGGCTTAGTCTTGCCGTTCCACCGAGGAGGCCGTCATGGAGGCAGTTTTGCCGTCGCTCGCCTGGCCGGCAGGCGAGATCGACCGTGTTCCGTATCGCGTCTATACCGATGCGGATCTGTACAAGCGCGAACTGGAGCGCATCTTTTACGCCGGGCACTGGAACTACGTGGGTCTGGCCTGTGAGGTGCCCAACCCGGGCGACTACCGCACCACCTGGATCGGCGAGCGGTCGGTGATCATGGTGCGCGACTCCGACGGCGGCATCAACGTCGTCGAGAACCATTGCGCGCACCGCGGCGTACGCTTCTGTCGCACCGATCACGGCAACGTCAAGGATTTCGTCTGTCCTTATCACCAGTGGAACTATGACCTGAAGGGCAACCTGATGGGCGTGCCGTTCCGCCGTGGCGTCAAGGCGATGCGCGACGGCAAGCCGGTGATCCAGGGCGGCATGCCGGCCGATTTCAAGACGGCCGAACACGGGCTGACGCAATTGCGCGTCGAAGTGCTGCATGGCCTGGTGTTCGCTTCGTTCGACCACGGCGTGCCGCCGCTGGTCGACACCATCGGCCCAAAGGTGATGCCGTGGATCGAGCGCATCTTCAAAGGCCGCGAGCTGATGCTGCTGGGTTACTCGCGCCAGCGCATTCCGGGCAACTGGAAGCTGATGCAGGAGAACATCAAGGATCCCTATCACCCGGGCCTGCTGCACACCTGGTTCGTCACCTTCGGTCTGTGGCGTGCCGACCAGCGTTCGCAGATGGTGCTCGACGAGCACGGCCGCCATGCAGTGATGATTTCGCGCCGCAATGAGGGCGGCAAGGCTGACGTGACGCAGGGCGTGACCAGCTTCAAGGAAACATTGAAGCTGAACGACGAACGTCTGCTCGACGTGGTGCCCGAACCGTGGTGGGACGGCCCGACGGTGACGATGATCACGCTGTTTCCATCATTGATCATCCAGCAGCAGGTCAATTCGCTGTCGACGCGGCACATTCTGCCGCGCGGCCCGGGCCAGTTCGATTTCGTCTGGACGCATTTCGGCTTTACCGACGACACGCCCGAGATGACGCGGCGCCGATTGCGCCAGGCCAACCTGTTCGGTCCCGCCGGCTTCGTGTCGGCTGACGACGGCGAGGTGGTCGAAATGTCGCAGCAGGGCTTCATGCAGGATCCGGCCGGCCGCACGATCAGCGCGCTGGGCGGCCGCGACGTCGGCGATACCGATCACATGGTCACCGAAACGCTGATTCGCGGCATGACCGCCTATTGGCGCCGCGTGATGGAGGTCTGAAAATGGGCGTCAATGAACCCTTGGCCCGCACCGCCGCCGGTGCACGCAGCCTGGCGCTGGACATCGAAGGCGCCGTCGCGCTGACGCGTCTGTATGCCGACTATGCGGCGGCGCTCGACGAACGCCGCTTCGACGACTGGATCGGCTTGTTTCTGGACGACTGTCGCTACACCGTGCAGCCGCGCGAAAACCACGAGCGCGGGCTGCCGCTGGCCACCATCGCGCTGGAAGGTACCGGTATGCTGCGCGACCGCGTGCACGCGGTGCGCGACACGTTGTTCCATTCGCCGTATTACCAACGGCAGGTGATCGGCGCACCGCGCGTGCGCGCCATTCTGGCCGCGGATGTGTCCGGGCGCGCCACCCGCGTCGCAGTCGAAGCCAATTACGCAGTGTTCCGTACGCATCTGCATCAGCCCAGCGAGATTCTCAGCGTCGGCCGCCATCTGGACGAGCTGGTGCGCGATGGCAATGACTGGTCGTTCGCGCTCAAGCACGTGGTGTTCGACACCGAACTGATCCCCAATTCGCTGATCTACCCGATCTGAACCAGGCGCGCACGATGCAAAACGACGAAGCAGGCGTGGCCGACTGGGTCGCGGTGGCTGATGAGAGCGATCTGATCGAAGGTGAGGTGATCGCGGCGGTCGCCGGCGGCCGTGAGCTCGCCTTGTATCTGATCGAGGGCGAGGTGCATGCCACCGACAACAAGTGCACGCATGGTGATGCGCGTCTGTCGGAAGGATTCGTGATGGATCACTGCATCGAATGTCCGCTGCATCAGGGGCAGTTCGATGTGCGTACCGGCGAGCCCTTGTGTGCGCCGGTGACCGAGCCGATCCGCGTGTGGCCGGCCAAATGCGAGCAGGGCCGCGTGTGGGTCGATCTGGCCTGAGCGGCAGCCGCTGCGACGGCAGCGGCCGGCTGCGCGTCGGCACTTCCCGCGATGGGCGCGTGCGCGCCCATCGCGTTGCTTGGCGCTGATCGCATTATTTGGCGCTGATTCCGCCATCGATCAGCAGATCGGTGCCGGTGACGAATGCGCTGGCATCGGAAGCCAGATATACGGCGGCAGCGGCGACGTCATCCGGCACGCCGATGCGGCCGAGTACCGTATCAGCCGAGCGGGGCGCATCCTGCGGCTTGGCGAGGCCGAACTTCTTCATGTAGCGCTCGGTGGCGATCGGCCCGGGAGAAATGCTGTTGACCCGGATCTTGTCCTTCCCGTGGTCGATGGCCATCGCCTTGGTCATCAGCAGAAGTGCCGCTTTCTGCGCGCAATAGGCAGTGCGGCCGGCGGCCCCCACGTGACCGAGCACCGACGCGATGTGAATGATCGAGCCGCCACCGCTGGCTGTGATCAAGGGTATCGCATGCTTGGCGATCAGGAAGGCGCCGGTGACGTTCACGTCGAAGGAACGCCGCCACATTGCTTCGTCAAGCTCGGTCACCGGCCCGTCCGAGGTGATGATGGCGGCGCTGCTCACCAGAATATTCAGGCCGTGGAAGGTCGAGGCGGCGCACTCGCAGGCGCAGGCCGCGTCGCCCGCAATCGTTACGTCGCAGCCGATGCCGATCGCCTGGCCTCCTTGCTGGACCAGGCCGGCGGCAATCGCCTGAGCGGAGTCGGCATGGATGTCGGCGCAGACGACCTTGGCGCCTGCCTTGGAAAAGGCGGTCGCGATCGCTGCTCCGATGCCGCTCCCGGCGCCGGTCACTAGGGCGGTCTTACCATCGAGGTCGAACATGCGATTGGCCATGAATCATCGCTCTTCAATCCGCCTTCGCGCCCGTTTCCTTGACGATGGCGGCCCAGCGCGAGACCTCGTTGCGCAGGAAACGGCCTGCGTCGTCGGTCGACATCCACACCGGCACCATGCCTTGCTTGTCAAACTGCGTAGCGGTGTCCGGCGCCTGCAGCACCGTGCGCAAGGCCTTGCTGAGCACATCGACGACTTCGGGTGCAACCGCCTTGGGCGCGATCATCGCGAACCAGGGCTCGGCGACGAACTCCGGCATGCCCAGCTCGGTGAATGTCGGCACGTTCGGCAGTACTTCCAGGCGCTGCTTGCCGGCGATCGCGAACGGCGTGAGACGGCCTGAGCGGATCAGGTCGAGCACACCAGGCAAGCTCTCGAAGCCGATGTCGACGTGGCCGGCGACCAGATCAACGATCGCCGGCGCGCTGCCTTTGTACGGCACGTGTACCAGATCGATTCCGGCCCTGACCCTGAGCAGCTCGGTGAGCAGATGGTGCATCGAGCCGACGGTGTTCAACTCGGCCTTCACGGAATTCGGCTTCGCCTTGGCGGCCGCGATCACTTCGGGCAGCGTGCGCGGCGGGAAGTTCCGGCTGCCTACCAGAACGATCGATGACAGCGCGACCGGCGTGATCGATACGAAGTCGCGCAGCACGTCGTAATTCAGATTCTTGTACAAGGGCAAGCCGCTGGCCAGCGGGCCCGATGCGCTGATCAGCAGCGTATAGCCGTCGGGCTTGGCCCGGCTGACGGCATCGGTGCCGATGACCCCGTTGGCGCCCGGCCGGTTTTCGACCAGGAACTGCTGGCCCAGCATTTCGCTCAATCGAGCAGCGACGAGCCGGGAAATGATGTCGGTCGGCCCGCCGGGCGGGAAGGGCACGAT
>JAFKGG010000273.1 GCA_017307915.1 Burkholderiales bacterium
GGAGCGCCTGCGATGACCGTCGTCGCGGTAGTCGACTACGGCATGGGCAACCTGCGCTCGGTGGCCAAGGCGCTCGAACATGTGGCGCCCAAGGCGCGCGTGATCGTCACCAGCGATGCCGGCCAGATCGATGCCGCCGACCGCGTGGTGTTCCCCGGCCAGGGCGCGATGCCCGATTGCATGCGCTTTCTCGACGCTTCGGGCCTGCGCGAAGCGGTGCTGCGCGCCGCGCGCAGCAAGCCGCTGTTCGGCGTGTGCGTCGGCGAGCAGATGCTGTTCGACTGGAGCGCCGAGGGCAACACCGACGGCCTGGGTGTGCTGCCCGGCAAGGTGCTGCGTTTTCCGGCCGAGGCCATGAAGACCGCCGACGGTGCGCGGCTGAAAGTGCCGCACATGGGCTGGAACCGCGTCCACCAGCGGCGCGCGCATCCGATCTGGAACGGCGTACCCGATGGCGCTTATTTCTATTTCGTGCACAGCTATTTCGTGCAGCCGGCCGATTCCGGATTGACGGCGGGCGAAACCGACTACGGCTTGCGCTTTACCTGCGCCGTGGCGCGCGATAACATTTTCGCGACCCAGTTCCATCCTGAAAAGAGCGCGGCCAACGGCCTGGCGCTCTATGAAAACTTCATTCACTGGAAGCCCTAGTGTAAAAACGCCCTGGTGCACCAGTGTGTCTCGCACCGACGGGCCACGCCGATTTCGGTTCCCGCCACGGCTGCGGCCGTGATCCTTCAGACCTGAACGTCAACCGCCTATTGCGATGCTGCTCATCCCCGCCATCGACCTGAAAGACGGCCGCTGCGTGCGGCTCAAGCAGGGTGACATGAACGATGCCACCGTGTTTTCCGAAGACCCCGGCGCCACCGCGGCCCACTGGCTCGAACAGGGTGCGCGCCGCCTGCACCTGGTCGACCTGAACGGCGCAGTGGCCGGCCGACCGAAGAACGAGCCGGCGATCAAGGCGATCGTCGACGCGATCGGCGGCAAGATCCCGATCCAGCTCGGCGGCGGCATTCGCGATCTGGACACCATCGAGCGTTATCTCGACGACGGCATCAGCTACATCATCATCGGCACTGCCGCGGTCAAGAACCCGGGCTTCCTGCACGATGCCTGTGGCGCGTTCCCGGGCCAGATCATCGTCGGGCTCGACGCCAAGGACGGCAAAGTGGCCACCGACGGCTGGAGCAAGCTCACCGGCCACGACGTGCTCGACCTGGCGCGCAAGTTCGAAGACTACGGCGTCGAGGCGATCGTCTACACCGACATCGGCCGCGACGGCATGCTCAGCGGCGTCAACATCGATGCCACCGTGCGGCTGGCGCGCGAGCTGCGCATTCCGGTGATCGCCTCGGGGGGCTTTGCCAGCATCGAAGACGTCGAGCGCCTGTGCGCCGTCGAAGACGAGGGCGTCGAAGGCGCCATCCTGGGCCGGGCGCTGTACGAAGGCACGCTCGATTTTCGCCAGGCGCAGGAACGCGCCGACGCGCTCGGCCAATAGGCGCCGCGAGGTTTGCGCCCGCATCGGCTCGCTCCGGCCAGGCCCGTCATACCCGAGCTTTCCAACCCGCCCAACCGCATGCAGAGCCAACGATGCTGACCAAACGGATCATCCCGTGCCTGGACGTGACCGCCGGCCGCGTCGTCAAGGGCGTGAACTTCGTCGAGCTGCGCGACGCCGGCGACCCGGTCGAGATCGCGCGCCGCTATGACGAGCAGGGCGCCGACGAACTCACCTTCCTCGACATCACCGCGTCCAGCGATGAGCGCGACATCATCCTGCACGTGATCGAATCGGTCGCCGAGCAGGTGTTCATCCCGCTGACCGTGGGCGGCGGCGTGCGCAGCGTCGACGACGTGCGCCGGCTGCTGAACGCCGGTGCCGACAAGATTTCGATCAACACTGCCGGCCTGCAGAACCCGCAACTGATCGCCGATGCCTCGGGCCGCTACGGCGCGCAGTGCATCGTCTGCGCGATCGATGCCAAGGCGGTGGCGCCGGGCCGCTGGGAAGTCTTCACGCATGGCGGGCGCAAGCCGACCGGCCGCGACGCGATCGAATGGGCACGCGAAGTCGAACGCCTGGGCGCCGGCGAGATCCTGCTGACCAGCATGGATCGTGACGGCACCAAGCAGGGCTTCGATCTGCCGCTGACGCGCGCGGTGGCCGATGCGGTAGGTATTCCGGTGATCGCCTCGGGCGGTGTCGGCAATCTGCAGCACCTGGCCGACGGCGTCACTGAAGGGCGCGCCGATGCCGTGCTGGCGGCCAGCATCTTCCACTTCGGCGAGTTCACCGTCGGCCAGGCCAAGCAGTACATGGCCGAGCGCGGCATCGCCGTGCGACAGGATTGACGCGATGTGCGAGCAACACAAGGGTCAGGCGCCTGCCGCCGGAAACCTCGGTGCGCAGGCCGCGGTCACTGCCTGGCTCGACGAAGTCCGCTGGGACGCCGACGGCCTGGTGCCCGCCATCGCCCAGGAAGCCGCCACCGGCGACATCCTGATGGTGGCCTGGATGAACCGCGAGTCGCTGCAGGAAACCGCCGCCACCGGCCGCGCCGTCTACTGGTCGCGCTCGCGCAAGCGGCTGTGGCGCAAGGGCGAGGAATCCGGCCACGTGCAGCAGTTGCGCGAGCTGCGTCTGGATTGCGACGGCGACGTGGTATTGCTCAAAGTCGAGCAACTGGGCGGCATTGCCTGCCATACCGGCCGGCATTCGTGCTTTTTCCGGCGGCTGGAAAACGGCGCCTGGGCCGTCGTCGACCCGGTACTGAAAGACCCCGAGGCGATCTACCGATGAGCCAGCCCTTCGATCGCCCCGCCGACGTGCTGGCCCGCCTGGCCGACGTCATCGAATCGCGCAAGGGCGGCGACCCGGCCAAATCCTACGTGGCGCGGCTGCTGTCCAAGGCGCCCGATGCGATCCTGAAAAAGATCGGCGAAGAGGCCACCGAAACCGTGATGGCCGCCAAGGACGGAGTGCCGGCGCGCATCGTCAGCGAAACCGCCGACTTGTGGTTTCATTGTCTGGTCATGCTGGCGCACTATGGCCTGTCGCCGGCTGACGTGACCGACGAGCTGGCCAGGCGCGAAGGCCTGTCGGGGCTCGACGAAAAAGCCTCCCGTCAGGCGGCCGCCAGAGAGGAAGAATCGAAATGAGCGACACCGGGCCCGCCCTGAAGGCCGACTGCCTGTTCTGCAAGATCGTGCGCGGCGAGATCCCCAGCCGCAAGGTCTATGAAGACGACGAGATCCTGGCGTTCCACGACATCCATCCGAGCGCGCCGGTGCATTTTCTGATCGTGCCCAAGGTGCACGTGGAAAACCTCTACGACGCCGACCTGCGCTACCAGTCGCTGCTGGGCAAGATGCTCGGCGTGACCGGCACGCTGGCGCGCGAGCAGGGCGCCGACGACGGTTTCCGCGTCGTAGTCAACAACGGCCGGGTGGGGCGGCAGGAGGTGTATCATCTTCATATCCACGTGCTGGGCGGCCCGGAACCATTGGGCTCGGGCATGAACCGCCGCTGAATTGAGGAGTAAGACATGGGTTCGATGAGCATTTGGCACTGGCTGATTGTGCTGGTGATCATCATGCTGGTCTTTGGCACCAAGAAGCTGCGCAACATCGGGTCCGATCTCGGTGGTGCGGTCAAGGGCTTCAAGGAAGGCGTCCGCGAGGGCACCGAAAAAGCATCCAGCGATACGCAATCGGCCGCGAAAACCATCGATGTCGAGGCCCGCGAAAAGAGCTGAGCGCCGCGGCCCCCGTTCCGATTCGCCTGCGAGCGGTCGCCTGCGGCCGCTCGCTTTGTTTCCGGCTCCGGCGTCGGCTTCCCGGCCGAGCAGCGTCTGAGCGTCTGAGTCAAGCGCATGTTTGATTTCGGCTTTTCCGAGATGGTGGTGGTGGCTGTCATCGGGCTGATCGTGCTCGGCCCGGAACGGCTGCCGCGCGTCGCGCGCCAGGTCGGCCAGTGGCTGGGCAAGCTGCAGCACTACGTGGCCGACGTCAAATCCGACATCAACCGGCAGATGGAGCTCGACGAGTTGCGCCGCTTGCAGAAGGAAGTCACCACCGCGGCGCACAACCTCGAGAGCACGCTGCAGTCCACGCTCGATGAAACCCGTTCACAGCTCGATTCGATCTCGTCGAGCCTGAGCACGGCCGGTACCGACAGCAGCACCGATTCGCCCACCGACTGGGACAGCATCTACGCCCACCGGCGCGCGCGCGAGCGCATCCGCGACCGGCGTGTCGATCGTGACAAAGAGCTGGGCCGCAAGCGGCCCAAGCGCAAATTCCGCTAATTCGATGGCACGCTTTTCATTGCGGCGCAATTCGCCGCCGCCCGCGCCCGCAGCCGAGGAAGGCCAGGAGGAGAGCTTCGTCTCGCACCTGGTCGAGCTGCGCGACCGAATGATCAAGGCGCTGCTGGTGGTGCTGCTGCTGTTCGGCGTCTGTTTTTATTTTTCCGGCGACATCATGAAGTTTCTGTCGCAGCCGCTGTATCAGGCGCTGCCGCCGGGTTCCAAGCCGATCTTCACCGACCAGGCCGGCGCGTTCTTCACGCTGACCAAGGTGGCCTTCCTGACCGCGACGCTGCTGTCGCTGCCGTGGATCATGTACCAGGCCTGGGCTTTCGTGGCGCCGGGGCTGTACGAGCATGAAAAGCGCTTCGCGCTGCCGCTGGTGGTCTCCAGCATCTTCTTCCTGGTGGTCGGCATCGGGTTTGCCTATCTGTTCGTGCTGCCGGCGGCCTACAAATTCTTCTTTGCGTTCGCCTCCAGCACCGGCGCCGAGATTCTGCAAGACCTGCAGAAATACTGGGATTTCACGCTGGCCATCTTCTTCGGCTTCGGGCTTACCTTCGAAGTGCCGGTGGTCGAGATGCTGCTGGTCAAGCTGGGCATGGTCACCACCGACCAGTTGCGCCAGGCGCGCCGCTACGTCATCGTCGGCGCCTTCGTCGTGGCTGCCGTGCTGACGCCGCCCGACGTGCTCAGCCAGTTCATGCTGGCCATCCCGCTGTGCCTGCTGTATGAGCTGGGTATCTTCCTGGCCGGCTTCATCAAGGAGCACAGCAAGGCGCCCGATACGCCCGAGGGCGAAGAGGCGGCGGCCGGTTCGACGGCTGCCGATCCGGCGTCGAGCGAAGGCGGCCGCTGATCCGGCGCCAACCACCCCGCAGCGCGCTTTACTCGCGCGGCGTTCCAGGCTTGGGCCGCTTGCCGATCTTGATCGGCATCTCAACCGTCTTGCCGTTGCGCAGGAAGCGGAACTTGGCCGTCTCACCGGGCGTGAGCTGCGCGATCACGTTGAGCATCGTCGACGTGTTGGGAATCGGCTGGCCTTCCACCTCGATCAGGATGTCGCCGACGCGCACGCCGGCGCGGTCGGCCGGGCCGTTGCGCATCACGCCGGCGATGATCGCGCCGTCTTTGCGCGGCAGCTTGAAGGCCTCGGCCAGCTCGGGCGTCAGGTCTTGCGGTTCGACGCCGATGTAGCCGCGCGTCACCGAGCCGGTGGCCACGATCTGGTCCATCACCTGTTTGACGGTGCTGGTCGGAATTGCGAAGCCGATGCCCAGCGACCCGCCGGTGCGCGAATAGATCGCCGTGTTGATGCCCAGCAGCCGCCCCTCGGAATCGACCAGCGCGCCGCCCGAGTTGCCCGGATTGATCGCCGCGTCGGTCTGGATGAAGTTCTCGAAGGTATTGATGCCCAGCTGACTGCGGCCCAGTGCGCTGACGATGCCGCTGGTCACCGTCTG
>JAFKGG010000382.1 GCA_017307915.1 Burkholderiales bacterium
GCACGGCGGCCGGCATCGGCCCCGCTGGGGAAGTTCGCACCGGTTCTGGCGCGGGCGCTGCAACCTGGGCAGGCGCGGGAACGGGAGTAGCCGCGGGCGCCCGGCCAGGCGTGCCAGCGCGGCCCACGCCGCAGGCAGTCAACCGCAGCCTGGCGTTCTACGCCCCGGGCGAGATCGAATCGCTGTATGGCAGCAGCACCGCGCCACGGCCGTTGCGGGCCGCCGAACCGGGGGTGGCAGAGCGTGGGCTCTCGACGCGCAGCGATGGCGTCATGGCGCCGTTCAATCCGCCGATCGCATGGGGCGCCAGCGGCGATGCCGCCCCGGCCGCCTCAACCGCCCTGACCGCCCCCGCCGCCCCCGCCGCCACGACCACCGACGCGGCCACCTCGGCAGGGACCACCCAAGCGACCGGCACGCTTGAAGCAAGCAGCACAGCCGGTGGGGACAATGCCGCCGATCCGATCGAGGCGCCCGATGAACACCCGCTCGGTCACGCAATCGCGCAGTTGCACGGCCTGTACGTGCTGGCGCAGAACCGCCACGGCCTGGTCGTGGTCGACATGCACGCGGCACACGAGCGCGTCGTCTATGAGCGCCTGAAGAAGGCGCTGGCGCACGCCGCGATGCCGACTCAGCCGCTGCTGATGCCGGCCACCTTCCGCGCCGATCCGCTCGAAGTGCGCGTCGTCGAAGACGAGGCCGAAGCCTTGCAGGCGCTGGGGCTGGACCTGTCGGTGATGTCGCCGACCGCGATCGCGGTGCGCGCGGTACCGGCGGCATTGGCGCGTGGCGACGTGGTCGCGCTGGCGCGCTCGGTGCTGGCCGAGTTCGAGGAATACGGCGCCTCGCGCGCGCTGGCCGAGCGGCGCGACGCGCTGCTGGCGACGATGGCCTGCCACACCGCAGTGCGCGCCAACCGCCGGCTGTCGCTCGACGAGATGAACGCCCTGCTGCGCGAGATGGAAGCCACGCCGGGCGCCGACCAGTGCAACCACGGCCGCCCGACCTGGGTACAGGTGTCGATCGACGAGCTCGATCGCTGGTTCCTGCGCGGGCGTTGACGATGGCGCAACCCAGCGGCCTGGACGCCGACGGCCCCGTCGCGATGCTGCTCGGCCCGACCGCCTCGGGCAAGAGCGCGCTGGCGATGGCGCTGGCCGAACGCCTGCCGATCGAGATCATCAGCGTCGATTCGGCGCAGGTCTATCGCGAGATGGACGTCGGCACCGCCAAGCCGACGCCGGCCGAGCGCGCCGCCGTGCCGCACCACCTGATCGACGTCATCGACCCGGTCGACAGTTATTCGGCGGCACGCTTCGCCGCCGATGCGCAGCGGCTGATCGACGAGATCCGTGGCCGCGGCCGGCTGCCGCTGCTGGTCGGCGGCACGATGCTGTATGCCCGTGCGCTGGCCGAAGGACTGCATGAACTGCCCGGCGCCGATCCGGTCGTGCGTGCGCGCCTGGATGGGCAGGCAAGCGTGCTCGGCTGGCCGGCGCTGCATGCACGGCTGGCCGCGGCCGACCCGGCTACCGCGGCGCGCCTGGAACCCACCGACAGCCAGCGCATCCAGCGCGCGCTGGAAGTGCTCGAAACCACCGGCCGCCCCTTGTCGGACTGGCTGGCACAGCCCGCCGCGCCGTCGTCGGCGCTACGTTTCGCGCGCATCGCGCTGGAGCCATCGGACCGTGTCGAACTGCACCGGCGCATCGCAGCGCGCTTTGCCGCGATGATCGATGCCGGATTGATCGAGGAGGTGCAAGGCCTGCGCGCGCGCGGTGACCTGCATCCGGCGCTGCCGTCGATGCGCTGCGTCGGCTATCGGCAGGTGTGGGCATGGCTCGATGCCGGCGCCGGGCGCCAGGCGCGGCAAGCGATGATCGACGCCGGCATCGCCGCCACGCGGCAGTTGGCCAAGCGCCAACTGACCTGGCTGCGCGCGATGCCCGAGCGCATCGTCATCGATTGCCTGGCGGCGGATCAGCCGCCGCGTGCCTACGAGATACTGCAACGGACGCTGCATCTCTGACGCAGGCATGGCATGCCGGCCTCGCGGAACCGGCCGGCGCACCGGCCGATGTCCAGGCTCAGTCGAACGAATAGAAATACAGCATATCGACCGCCGTATCGGTGCCGGTCTGCGCGCGCACCGACAAGCGGTTGGTGATGTCGTACTGGATGCGCAGCAGGCTCCAGACGCCGCGCAGGCCCTGCTCATAAGTGACGAACACGCGTGAACTCAAGCGCTTGCCGATCGCCACCACGTTCTGCGACACGGTGTCGCTGGTCACGGTGCTGGTGCCGGCCTGCCCCGGGAAGGTGGCGCCGAAATTCGGATCGAAGACGCCGCCGGTACTGGCGTTGCGCACGGTGAGCATGTCCAGGCCCAGCGTGGACGCCAGGCCGCCGGTGAGCCCGCCGTCATTGCTGCCGAACAGCGTGGCGGCGGCGGCTTGCAAGGCCGCCATCTGACTGCCCGAACGCACGTCGTCGAGGCCCACGCCCAGTACCAGCCACGACAGTTTCTGCGAATCCGAAACGTCGGGGTTCGACACCAGCCGCACGCGCGGCGACAGCACGGTGCCGCTCAGCGCGACACCGGCCTCAACAGCCTGATTGCGGCGCATGGCGACGATGTCGAGCACCGGATTGTCGAGCGCACCGTTGAACAGCACCTGTCCGCGCGTGATCTCCAACTGCTGGCCATAGGCGGAATAGCTGCCGCGGCGCACGCTCACCGTGCCGTAGGCGCGCGGCTCGGCCGGCAGCGTGCCGCGCAGGTTCAAGGTGCCGGCCAGCGTGACGTCGACGCCGCTGCCGCGCACGCGCAGCTTTTCGCCCAGATCCAGCGTCAGGTCGGCGCCGATGCGCAGGCCGCCGTCGGCGTCGGCGCCGTTCGAGGCTGATGCGGTTCGCGATGCGGCGTCGGCCGGCGCCGACGAGTTGGCCGCCGGGCTGCCGGTTGCCGCGGAGCCAGCCCCCGAGCCGGCGTTCGCTGCCGGCTTGTTGCGATCGATGATGACGATGTCCGAGGCCAGCTTCGGCGCATCGCCGCCGCGCAGTTCGATCAGACCTTCATCGGCGCGAATGCGACCGGTCCATTGCGCCTGCATGCCCTTGCTGTCGATCGTGCTGTCACCCGACAGCACGACGCGCTGGCCAGGGCCGATCGGCACCGGCAGGCGATCGAGCTTCAGTTGGAACTGGCCCAGCAGGCCATCGAGCAGCAGATGCCCGCTCATCGCGATCGAACCCTGACCCGACACCAGGCGCAGCTGCCGCACGTCGAGCCGATCGCCTTCGAAGCGTGCATCCAGTGCACCATCGGCCAGGCGCCAACCCATCGCCCGTTGCAGCAGCGTCAGATCGCTGCCGCGCAGATCGCCGTTGAGTCGCGGCTGCTGCAGCGTACCGCCGACGCGGCCGTCGAAGCGCAGCCGGCCGGCCACTGCCCATTCGGGGCCGATCAGGCGATTGGCGAAGGCCAGCGAGGGAATGCGCAGATCGACGCTGCCGTCGAGCCGGCCTTCATCGAGCGCCAGTTGCGCGCGGCCGCGGCTGTCGATGGTCTCGCCGGCATCCAGCGCCAGCGACACGGTTCCCGACATCGTCTGCCAGGCACTACCGGCCAGTTGCCAGCGCGCATCGAGCTTGGCGTCGTCCAGCCGCGCACCGTTGCGCGACAGCTTGTCGATCTTGCCGAAACGCTCGGCCCAGCGCGCCACCGGCAGCGCCGTCGCGCTGCCGCGCGTGTCGATGCGCCCGCCGCTGAATGTGGCCTGCTCGATGCGCAACTGGCCGCCGTCGACGTCGAGTTCGGCGCCCTCGACGGTGATCGCCGCGGCACTGAGCGCCAAGCGCGCCGGCGCCTTCAATTGCACCGGCAAGAGCTGCTCGCTGCGCAGCGTCTGCAGCGTGCCTTCCCAGCGCCAATTGGCCGGTGTCGTATCGAGCAAGCCGCCGCGCGCCGCCGCCTCGCCGGTCAGCGAGGGTCCGGCCAGCGAGACGCGCAGCGTATGCGCCGCCAGCGTGCCCTCGGCCTGCGCCTGCAATCGATCGAGCCGCTGCTCGCCGGCCTGCACTGCGCTGGCTTCCAGCCGCAGATCGAGCCGGCCGACGCGCAGGTCGGGCACGTCGATGCGCCCCGACACGGCCTCGGCCTGCGCCAGCGGTGGCGCCTTCGATGCGGGCTGATCGGCCCAGCGCAGGCGGCGCGCCGCGAACTCGGCGACGATGCCGAAGGGCACTGCGGCAGCGGATGGCGCAGCGCTCGGCGTACCCGATACGCCCGGCATACCCGGCACGCCAGCAGCCGCAGCCGCCGCAGGCAGATCGGCCCAGCCGCCAAGCAACTGACCGCTGGCCGTCACCGCGCCCCCCAGCCGCGCATCGAAACGCGCCAGATCACCCGCACGCGCACGAAACTGCAAGCGATCGCCGGCCTGCCCGAAACTGCCGCTGGCCGCGAGCGCCACGTCGCCATGGCTCAGATCGAGATCAACCCTGTCGATCCGCTGCAATGAAACGTCGCCGCGCCAGTCCAGCCGCAGGCTCTGGCCGTCGAGCGTGCCGCGCACGCTGCCCAGCCGCGTTGTCAGTTGCGGCTGCGGCCAGGCGCAGCCGCTGGCGGCCCAGTTGCCGGACAGCCGGCCCTGCAGGCGCGGCAGCCATACCGGCTCGTCGGTAGCGGCAGCCAGCCCCAGCAGCGCTTGCAAGCGATACGCCGCCGCCGGATCCAGCTCGCTGAAATCGCCGGCCACGTCGACCTGGTAGGGAGCCTGCAATCCGACGCTGCCCTTGAACGACAACTGCCCGCCCGGCGTACGCAACTGCGCACGCGTCGCGCGCAAGACCTCGCCGTCGAGCGCCGCCTGCGCGGCCAGCGCGATGCCGGCACGGCTGGCGTCGGCAAGATCGATCGTGAACGCCGTGCCATCGGCTGCCACGTCGCCGCGCAATTGCGTGCGCGCCAGACTGGCAGCCCAACGCGACAGATCGACGTCGGCGACGCGCAGCCGTGCGCGCAGCGTCGGTAGCGACTGGCCGAAGAGCGTCTGCAACTGCCCGAAATCGACCGAGCCGTCACCGCTGATCGTGCCGGCGCCGCTGCCCGACACGCGCAAACCCGACAGCGACAGTTGCTGCTGCGCCCATTCGAACGCGCTCTCGATCGACTGCAAGGGCAGCGCCTGCTGGTCGAGCGGACCGGGCGTCGCGTTGGCCAGCCGCAGGCGGCCGCGCAGCCGGCCGTCGTTCCAGTTCAAGGTAGCCGCGCCGCTGATGCGGGCGTGCAGTTGATCGAAGCCCAACTGCGCCGGCTCGACGCCGTTGAGCGTCAACTCGATCGGCCCAAGCGGATCGGCTGCAAACGGCCGCACGCGCGTGTCGGCGCCGATCCAGACCGGCGGTGCGCCCGAACTGCTCGGCGAGTGATCAGGCGCCGTACCGGGCGATGCCCCAGGTGCTCGGCCCGGCGGCAAGCCAGGCAACGCCCCCCGCCCGGCGCCGCCCGCCACGCCCGCCGAACCCGCCCCCGGCGCACTCACCACCGCCGCCACCGCCATCTCTTCGAGCGTGCCATCGGCCAGCACCGACACCGGCGGCAGCGCCGGCCGCCCTTCGAGCCGCGGCCGCAACCACGCCGACGCTTCCAGCGCATACGGCGCCTGATCGCCGAGCAGGCCACGCAACGACGCCTCCCCCCAGCGCGGCGACACCGCCGACAGATGCTCGATGCGCCAGCTACCGATGCGATGGCGCGCCGCCAGCGCCACTTTTTCGAGCAGCACCTCGTCGCCGGTCGCCGTCACCACGTTGAGCCGCCCGATGCCCAGCGCATCGATGCGCAGCGCCACCGGCAGCCGCAGACTGGGCGGCAGCGCCGCCGGCTCGTCGGAAGGCTGCATGCGCAACTCGACCGAACCGATCTCGATGCGCGTAAAGCGCAATTGCCGGCGCAGCAGGTCGGTGGGCCGCCATTGCACGCCCAGGTCGCGCAGCTGCACCTGGCGCGACGCATCGCGCCAGTGCAGCGACGCGATGCGAAAGCCGCCGGCCAGACTGCCTTGCACGGCGCCGGCTTCGAGCGCGCCGTCGCTGGCCGCCACCGCCCGATCGAGCGCCCAGCGCACGAACGACGTGGTCTGTCCGACCCACCAGACGGCGCCGGCGCAGACCAGCAGCAACACCGCCAATGTGATGCCGACGACGCGCGCCAGGGTTCGCAACAGCCGCAGCATGGTCAGAACGCGTAGCCCACGGCCAGATGGATGCGCCAGCGGCGTACCGCCTCGCCATAGGCCACGTCCAGGCTCACCGGCCCGACCGGCGAACGCCAGCGCACGCCGGCACCGATGCCAACCACGGCCTTGTAATTCGACCAGCGATCGACCGCGTTGCCGACGTCGACGAAGGCCGCGCCATACCAGTTCGGCACGATCGGATGCTGGTATTCGATGCTGCCCACCGCCAGCGCGCGTCCGCCGACGATCGCGCCGGCTTCGTGCACACCCAGCGATTGATAGCTGTAGCCGCGCAAGGATTGCGCGCCGCCGGTGCGGAACAGGTTCTCCGATGGAATACCTTCGCGCGAATCGGTGATCACGTAGCCGAGCTCGGCCAAGCCGATCAGCAGGCCGCCGGCCAGCGCCGATTCTCTCGGCATCGGCCAGAACTTCATCGCACGCGTATACAGCCGCACGAAACTGCGATCGCTGCCCACGCCCTTCAATGCCCCCGACACCTGCGTCGTGAGCGAATACCCGGAGCGCGGATCGATCTGCGAATCGAGCTTGCGCTGGCTCCACGCATACGACAGCGTCAAGGCGCGACGTAGATCGCGATCGTCTTGCTGCGGCAGCACCTGCCGCTCGATCTGGTATTGCAGCGACAGGAAGCGATCGATCTCTTCGTTGCGCTTGCCTTCGCCGATGAACACGGTCTGCTTGTCGACCAGCTCGCCTTGCACGTCGAGCCGCTCCAGCCGCGCGCCGGCCTGGTAGTAGTAGCCGCTGGCCTTCTGCGGCGTGCGCACGCTGGCGAACACGCGCCGGCGCACCGATTGCAGTAGCACGCCCGAGTCGAGCTGCCAGCCGCGGCCCAGCAGGTTGCGGTGCTCGTAGCCGAGCAGGCCGCGCGGGCCTTCGTCGGTGCTGTAGCCCAGGCCGAACATCGCGCGCTGTGTCTGCCGCTCGGTGAGTTCGACCAGCACCGGCACGGTGGTACGCGCCGGGTCGGTTTCCACCGCCGCCAGATCGGGCAATACGTCGACGCTGCTGAAATAGCCCGAGGCACGCAGCCGCGTCTGGAAAGTAAGCAGATCATCGAAGGTGTACGGGTCGCCGCTGCCCGGCGTTTCACCTTCGTGCCAGGGCCGCAGATCTTCGACGATCGATCGATCGTAACGTTGCAGCCCCTTGATGCGCAACGCGCCGAAGCGCAGCCGCGGCCCGCTGTCGATGCGCAGTTGCAGGGCGGCGGCGGTCAGCTCGGGATCGACCTCGGCGCGGCTGTCGAGCACCCGCGCACGCACGAAGCCGCGCTGCTGCAACCAATCGATCAGCAGCCGCTTGCCCTGCTCCCATTCGGGGCTGCGAAAGAAGCTGCCCTCGGGCAGCGGCCAGCGTTCGACCAGCGCATCACGCATCGCCTGCGCATCGGCGGGCCCGTCGAGCGTGAAGGCGAAATGGTTCACGGTGGTGCGCGCGCCGGCATCGACGACGATGCGAATCGTCGGCAGGCCTTCGCTGTCCGTCTTCTGCACCTGCACCACTTCGGCCTGCGCCGAGAAGAAGCCGGCCGCATGCGCAATGGCTTCGGCTTCTTCCTTGCCGCGCTCGATGAACAGCGGCAACTGGTCGATCTCGAAACCCGGTTCGTTGATCCAGCGGCCAAGCAGCGTTTGCCGGCGCAGCGCGTCGCGCAGCTCGTTGGGCGCTTCGATTTCCAGCGTGTAATTGGCGGCCAGCGCGGGCAGCGGCAACAGCAGCGACGCGCCGAACATCAACCATGCGCAACTCTCGGCCAGCCAGCGCGCCAGGCGCGACACGACGGGGTACGACGCCATACCCAGCTTGCCCTGCCGCGCAACGGCCTGCGCGCGGCAGTTCCCCACGTCAGAGCACGACGGTGGCTGCGGCATCACCCCGGCGTTCGACGATTTCGCCGATGCGAAACACGCTTTCGCCGGCCGCTGCCAGCAGCGCCTGCGCGCGTTCGGCATCGGCCGCATCGAGCACGATGACCATGCCGATACCGCAGTTGAACACGCGGTGCATTTCGTCATCGGCAATCGCGCCGTGCTGCTGCAGCCACGCGAACAGCGGTGGCATCGGCCAGGCATCGCGATGCAGCACCGCCTGCGTGCCGGCCGGCAGCACGCGCGGCACGTTCTCGACCAGGCCGCCGCCGGTGATGTGCGCGATGCCTTTCACCGGCAGCGCGCGGATCAGCTCCAGCATCGGCTTGACGTAGATGCGGGTGGGCGCCAGCACGGCCTCGGCAAAGCGCCGGCCGTGGAAATCGCCCTGCAATTGCGGCGCGTCGATCGAACCCCAGGCGCGCTCGATCACGCGGCGCACCAGCGAATAGCCGTTCGAATGCACGCCGCTGGAGGCCAGCCCCAGCACGACATCGCCGGGCGCGATGCGGGTACCGTCGATGATGGCCGACTTCTCGACCGCGCCGACCGCGAAGCCGGCCAGGTCGTATTCGCCGTCGGGATACATGTCGGGCATCTCGGCGGTTTCACCGCCGATCAGCGCGCAGCCGGCCAGCTCGCAGCCGCGCGCGATGCCGCCGACCACGCGCGCGGCCACGTCGACGTTGAGCCGCCCGCAGGCGAAATAATCGAGGAAGAACAGCGGCTCGGCGCCTTGCACCAGGATGTCGTTGACGCTCATCGCGACCAGGTCGATGCCGACCGTGTCGTGGCCGTCGAGCGCGAACGCCATCTTCAGCTTGGTGCCGACGCCGTCGGTGCCGGACACCAGCACCGGCTCGCGGTAACGCTTGGGCACTTCGAACAGCGCGCCGAAGCCGCCGATACCGGCCAGCACGCCCTCGCGCAGCGTGCGGCGCGCCAGCGGGCGGATGCGATCGACCAGTGCATCGCCGGCGTCGATGTCGACGCCGGCATCTTTGTAGGACAGCGAGGTGGGTGGCAAAGAGCCCATCGTGATCGGTTCCGTGGACGGCGCGCCGGCGGCGGCCGATACAATGACGGTTTCGGCGATCGCCGGAAAGCGCAGCCGCTCGCATGAACCGTCGCGTAAACGGTGCGATTGTAGCTTGAGGCCCCGGCATCCCATTCGAATCGACCATCACCGTTCACGGGCTTCCTTCGCAGGCCGATCCACGCCTTCCGATGCGCCAGATTCCGCTCGATCTGCTGCGGGCCGAGCCCGCGTCGCTGGACAATTTCGTCGTCGGCCGCAATGCCGAGGTGCTGGCGACGATGCGCGCGCTGCAACACGCCGTACCGACCCCAAGCGTGGTCTACCTCTGGGGCGAAGCCGGCTGCGGCAAGACCCACCTGCTGGCCTCGCTGGCCGGCGAACACGCCGTGCTGGACCCGCAGTCGGCCCCGTCAGCCTTCGCGCCCGAGCCGCTGCCGCCGCTGACGGCGGTCGACGACTGCGACCGGCTCGACGACGAGCGCCAGCAGCGGCTGTTCCAGTTGATCAACCGCGCCCGCGCCCAGCCCGGCGCCGTGGTGCTGGCCGCCGGCAGCCAGCCGCCGCTGGCGCTGCCGCTGCGCGACGACCTGCGCACCCGCCTGGGCTCGGGGCTGGTCTACCGGCTGCAGCTGCTGGCCGACGAGGAAAAGGCCGACGTCCTGCGCCGCAACGCCGCCGCGCGCGGCGTTGCGCTGTCGCCCGAGGTCATTCCCTACCTGATCAGCCACACTTCGCGCGACATCCGCGCGCTGCTGCGCCTGTTCGATGCGCTCGACCGTTATGCGCTGGAGCAAAAGCGCGCCATCACGCTGCCTTTGCTGCGCCAGCTCGAAACTGCCGGCGCACTGGTAAAATCGCATTGAAATCATGCAGTTAAACGCCTCACCTTCGTCAACCAGGACCGATTTGAACGCTCCCAACCCCGCCGCGCCGCAAGCCGGCAGCGCCCCGCGCCTGGCCTTGTTCGATCTCGACAACACGCTGCTGCCGATCGACAGCGACTACGAATGGGCCCGCTTCCTGATCCGCCTGGGCCTGGTTGACGAGGCTGAATACGAACGCCGCAACGACGTCTTCTTCCAGCAGTACAAAGACGGCACGCTCGACATCCACCAGTTCCTCGAATTCCAGCTCGCCCCGCTGGCCGCGCATCCGCGCGCGCAGCTCGACGCCTGGCACGCCCAGTTCATGCGCGAGGTGATCGCGCCGCAGATCCGTCCGAGCGCCCGCGAACTGGTCGATTCGCACCGCCAGCGCGGCGATCTGTGCGCGATCGTCACCGCCACCAATGCCTTCGTCACCGGCCCGATCGCGCACGCCTTCGGCATCGAGCACCTGATCGCCACCACGCCCGAGGCCATCGACGGGCGCTTCACCGGCCGCAGCGTCGGCGTGGCCTCGTTTCGCGAAGGCAAGGTGACGCGCACCGAGCAGTGGCTGGCCGAGCTGGGACAACCGTGGAACACCTTCGGGCGTTCATACTTCTACAGCGACTCGGCCAACGATCTGCCGCTGCTGGAACGCGTCAGCGACCCGGTCGCCACCAACCCCGACCCCCGACTGGCGGCGCATGCCGACGCCAAAGGCTGGCCGATTCTCAGGCTGTTCGAATGATCAAGAGACTGATCAACCGCCTGCTCAAGCGCAACGACCCGAAAGCGGCGGTACGCCGGCGTGCCAAGCGCTACAAGGCGTCGACGCAGGGCGTGCCGCTCGAGCACGTGTCGCCGGCTGCGCTACGCACCTGCGAAACCCTGCAGCAGGCCGGCCACCATGCCTACATCGTCGGCGGCGGCGTGCGCGACCTGCTGCTGGGGCTGGAGCCGAAAGACTTCGACGTGGCCACCGACGCCACGCCCGACCAGGTCAAGCAGCTGTTTCGCCGTTCGCGCATCATCGGCCGGCGCTTCCAGATCGTGCACGTGATGTTCGGCCGCGAGACCATCGAGGTCTCGACCTTCCGCGCCATTCAGGACGACGCCGAAACCGACGAGCACGGCCGCGTGCTGCGCGACAACGTCTGGGGCACGCAGGCCGAAGACGCGGCGCGGCGCGATTTCACCATCAACGCGCTGTATTACGACCCGGTCGCCGACGTGCTGCTCGACTACCACGACGGCGTCAAGGATCTGCGCGAGCGCACGCTGCGCATGATCGGCGACCCCACCGCGCGCTTTCGCGAAGACCCGGTGCGCATGCTGCGCGTGGCGCGCTTCGCCGCCAAGCTCGGCTTCAAGGTCGAGCCGCGCACCAAGCGGCCGATCCGCGCGCTGGCCGAGCTGATCCACAACGTGCCGACAGCACGCCTGTTCGACGAGATGCTCAAGCTGCTGACCTCGGGCCATGCCATGGCCTGCCTGCACGAGCTGCGCCGCGAGGGGCTGCATCACGGCCTGCTGCCGCTGCTCGACGTGGCGCTGGAACAGCCCGACGGCGAGCGGTTCATCACCGCCGCGCTGGCCAACACCGATGCACGCGTGCGCGAAGACAAGCCGGTGTCGCCGGGCTTCCTGTTCGCGTCGCTGCTGTGGCAGGAGGTGCGCGTGCGCTGGGATGCCGGCGTGCAGCGCGGCGAGCATCTGATCCCGGCGCTGTCGCAAGCGATCGATTCGGTGCTCGATACGCAGGGCGAACGGCTGGCGATCCAGCGCCGCTTCATCGCCGACATGCGCGAGATCTGGATGATGCAGCCGCGCTTCGAACGCCGCACCGGCCGCTCGCCGTACGGCATGGTCGAGCACCTGCGCTTTCGCGCCGCCTACGACTTCCTGCTGCTGCGCTGCGAGGCCGGCGAACGGCCGATGGAGCTGGTGCAATGGTGGGCGGCCTTCGCCGCCGCCGATTCGGCCGAACGCGAGGTGCTGCTGGCGCGCGCGCCGGCTGCTGCCGCTGCCGGCGGCGCAGCACGCAAGCGCAAGCGGCGCAGCGGCTCGGCACGCCGTGGGCGCGCGGCCGGCGGTGGCGAGTCCACCGGCGGCGGCGAGCAGGCGGCAGGCCCCGCGTCAGCGCGCAGCGCCGATCCGCATTCTTGACGCAAGCGATGCGCGCCTACGTCGGCCTTGGCGCGAATCTCGGCGACGCGGCTGCCGGCGTCACGCACGCGCTGGCAGCGATCGCCGCACTGCCCGAAGTGCGGCTGCTGCGCAGTTCGTCGCTGTATCGCAGCGCACCGATCGATGCCGGCGGCCCCGACTTCATCAACGCGGTGGCGCTGGTCGATACCCCCCTGTCGCCGCTGGCGCTGCTCGCGGCGCTGCAAGGCCTGGAACACGCCGCCGGCCGCGAACGGCCCTATCGCAACGCACCGCGCACGCTCGATCTGGATCTGCTGTATGCCGAAGACGAGCACGGCCCGATCCATTGCGAGACGCCCGCCCTGACGCTGCCGCACCCGCGCTGGCACCAGCGCGCCTTCGTGCTGGCGCCGTGGGCCGAGATCGCCGGCGATCTCCAGGTGGCGCCGCACGGTTCGCTGCGCGCGCTGCTGGCGCACTGCGCCGATCAGCGCATCGAACGGATCCAGACACCGACGCCATGACACTACCGATCCCGCTGCAGACGATCCTGCTGCTTACCGCCTCCAACGTCTTCATGACGATCGCGTGGTACGCTCACCTGAAAGACTTGGCCGCGCGCCCCTGGTGGCTCGCGGCACTGGCGAGCTGGGGGGTGGCGCTGTTCGAGTACCTGCTGCAGGTGCCGGCCAACCGCATCGGCTACGGCTACTTCACGTTGCCGCAGCTCAAGATCGTGCAGGAAGTGATCACGTTGACGGTGTTCGTGCCGTTCGCCGTGCTCTACATGAACCAGCCGATCAAGCTCGATTACCTGTGGGCCGCGCTGTGCATGCTGGGTGCGGTGTATTTCATCTTTCGCTCATGACGTCCTCACCCATCACCGTCGCATCGCCGTTCGACAAATACCGGCACATCGTCGTCGAAGGCCCGATCGGCGCCGGCAAGACCTCGCTGGCGCGCCGTCTGGCCGAGCGCTTCGGCACCCAATCGGTGCTCGAAGAGCCGGCCGGCAACCCGTTCCTCGAACGCTTCTATCAAGACAGCCGCCGCTACGCGCTGCCCACCCAGCTGTTTTTCCTGTTCCAGCGCGTCAACCAGTTGCGCGACCTGGCCCAGCAGGATCTGTTCACGCAAGCCACGGTCGGCGATTTCCTGCTCGAAAAAGACCCCCTGTTCGCGCGGCTCACGCTCGACGACGACGAACTGAAGCTGTATCAGCAGATCTTCGACAGCCTGCGCCCGCAGGCACCTACGCCCGACCTGGTCATCTATCTGCAAGCCCAGCCCGATACACTGATCGAACGCGTGCGCAAGCGCGGCATCGACATGGAATCGAACATCTCCGAGCCGTACCTGCGCGCGCTGGCTGACGCCTACAGCCGTTTCTTCTACCATTTCGACACGGCGCCGCTGTTGATCGTCAATACCGAGCATCTGAACCCGATCGAGCGCGAAGAAGATTTCGCGATGCTGATCCGCCAGCTCACCGAAATGCGCGGCCGGCGCAGCTTCTTCAGCCTGGGCTGAGCAGCCGCGGGCGGACGGCCTGCAGCACTTCGGCATTCACGCGACACTACGCATTGCGACGGAACAATTTCTCGCCGAAACTGTGACAAACCTCTCATAACCGTCAGGGTTTCTGCGTACCATCGCGCACATTCGTTGTATTCATCGCGAAGATATCGCCTGCCCCGGCGAATTGCACGCGCGACAGGGAGCCCCCGCTATGCGCCTGGATTTCAGGGAAACCGCCGCCCCGCCCGCGGAAGCAAGCCCGTCGGCCGATTCCCCGCGCATCATCACCGTCGATCACGAGGCAAGCCATGCCGCGTCGGCTGCGCAGCGCCAGCTCGGCGTCCTGCTGCCGTTCACGGTCAAGCTGGTGAGAACCGAGGCGCAGCTCGCCAAGGCGGTCAAGGTGCGTGCCGACGCGTTCCTGCGGCATGCACCGCAGCTCGGCCGCCAGTTGCTCGAACCCGAAGCGGCCGACCGCGCGCCGGGCAACGTGGTGCTGCTGGCCGAATCCAAGGAAACCGGCGAGCCTGAAGGCTCGATCCGCATTGAAACCAACTTCGACTCGCTGACCGAATTCGAAGCGCTGCTGCCGCTGCCGGAACAGTTCGAAGGCAAGACGCTGGCGCAGGTCAGCCGGCTGGGCATCCGCACCGGCCCCGGCGGCACGCTGATCAAGCAGGCGCTATTCAAGGCGCTGTACCGCTTCTGTCTGGCCACGCAGATCGATTTCATGATGGTGGCGGCGCGCACGCCGGTCGATCGCGACTTCCTGAAGCTGGGCTTCACCGAGGCCTTCGCCTCGCCGACGCTGCTGCACTACCCCAAGCAGGGCCGCAAGATGCTCAGGCTGTTCGCGTTCGACGTCGCGGCCGGCGAGCGCCGCTGGCAGCAATCGGCGCATCCTTTGTACCGCTTCATGATCAGCGAGTTCCACCCGGACATCGAAATCTTCTCGTCGGTGCGCGGCATGTGGAGCAAACCCCGCCTGGCCCGCGCCTCGGCCAAAGCGCCCGGCCGGACCGACGCCGGCCTGCCCGACTTCGGCCTGCCGCTGGTCTGAAGCCGTACGGCCCCCCGCGTCGGCCGCTGCCGGCGGCCACGCCGCTGGACAACGAAAGATCCCCGCTTATCGGAAGATCACCTGTACTGGCATCGAATACAACATAGGCTCTGAAATCCGGTTCTCAGACACTCCATGGACAGCCCGCCTGCGGCCCCTGCCGGCCACTTCAGGACAGGTTGGCGAGCACTGCTCTCGCTGGCCTCTCACGCGCCGGTCCTCACTGCCTGGCTACTGATCGCCCTGGCACTGACGACAGCCGTCGTTCTGCTGGAAAAAACCCATGTTGGCTACATGGACATCAGCCTGCCGCTGCGCACGGCCGCCGTCGTCGACGGCACGGTCGGTGCCGACGAGGCGCTGGCCGAATTCGCCATCCCTGGCCACGGCCGCCGGCTGCGCGCCGGGCAGTTGACCCGCGCCGACCACTGGCTGTTCATCAAGCTGCCGGCCACCGGCGACGTCAATCTGCATCGGATGAACATCGAGGCGCTGCGCATTCGCGACGGCGTGTTCTGGCTGGCACAGATCGACGGCGAGTCGCCGCGCCTGATCCAGCCGATTCCCTGGTGGCCGACGCGCGACGGCGTGGCCATCGATTGGCCGGCACAGACCACCGGCTCGCTGGCCGTGCTCGGCTTCGTGCGGCCGGAATCGTTCAACCGCCCGCGCGCCGTGCTGGCCAGCCCGCCGGCACTGGAAGCCGCGCAATATCGCTTCGAGCGCAACGGCGGCTTCCTGCTCGGCGGCATGCTGATGCTGGCCGGCTTCAGTTTCCTGGTGGCCGGCTTCACGCGCGACCAGTTGTTCCTGCTGTTCGGCGCCTGGCTGCTGACCAGCCTGCGCGTGGCCGGCCAGAACGGCGGCTGGGATCTGGACTGGCTGGGCATCGAGCTGGGCTACGAAGCGCAGCGCACCGTGCTGCGGCTGACCTTGATCGCGCACTTCCTGGTGTCGATCGGCCTGTTCACCACGCTGTTCCGCCACGAGCTGCAGGCGCTGCGGCTGCGCGCTCCGATGCGTGCCCTGCTGCTGTTCGTGCTGGCCATCACCTTGCCGGCCTGGCTGCTGTCGGCCGCCAATGCGCTGCTGGTCGCCTGGGGCTGCGGCGTACTGACCATCGTCGCCATCAGCTATTCGCTGTACAAGGTGCTGCGCCGCTTCCCCGGCACCATCGCCTATGCCTACACGCTGGCCTGGGGCATCGCCTGTGCCGGCCTGTTCGGCACCATGGCCTATGCCAGCGGCCTGTTCAACACGCCGCCGATCTTCTTCAACAGCCAGATCAGCGCCATCGCCTCGGCGCTGATCATGGCCATCGCGCTGGCCGAACACGTGCGATCGGAACGCCGCATGCGCATCTTCGCGCAGCACAGCGCCGACGACGCCCTCAAGCGGCTGCGCGAAAACTACGAGCAGATGCCGGTCGGCATGTTCTCGATGCGGCCCGACGGCCTGATCATCGAATACAACCCGGCCTTCGGCGCCATGTTCGGATTGCAGCCGCCGTCGCGCTACGACGGCAACGCCGGCTGGCTGCAGGTGATCGGCCGACCCGACAGCGAGCTGTTGGCGCACAAGAACGTCGGCGACGTCACCGAGTCGGAATTCACCATCAGCGACCATGAAGGCCGGCGGCGCTGGCTGCACGTGCGCGGCATGCACAAGGCCAATCGCATCGAAGCCTGGGTCGAAGACATCACCGCGCGCAAGGAATCCGAGAGCCGGCTGCAATATCTGGCCGACCACGACACGCTGACCGGGCTGCTGAACCGGCGCGGCTTCGCCAAGTATCTGGAACGGGCGATCGCCGCCTCGCGCAACGTGCCGGCGTGTTTCGCCTACGTCGACCTCGACCGCTTCAAGCTGGTCAATGATCTGTTCGGGCACGCCGCCGGTGACCAGATCCTGCTGCAGCTGACCACGCGCATGCGCGAGATCATCAAGCCGCCGCACGTGCCGGCGCGCGTCGGCGGCGATGAGTTCGTCGTCATCCTGAACGGGCTCGATCTGCGCACCGCTACCGAGTTGTGCGAGAAGCTGCGCCAGCAACTCGGCGATCTGCCCTATCAGTATCAGGACAAGGCCTTCAGCGTGGCCGCCAGCATCGGCCTGATCCGCGTGCAGCCCGGCATGACGCCGGGCGACGCGATGACCGCATCGGACCGCGCCTGCGCCGAGGCCAAGAGCGTGGGCGGCGCCAATGTCGTCGCCTTCGATTCGAGCAGCACCGAACTCACCGACTATCTCGACGAGATCAAGCTGGTGGCGGGCATGCGCGAACGGTTGCCGGTGGAGAACTTCTTCACCTTGTTGCAGCCCATCGTGTCGCTGTCGCAGCCGGCCGGCAATCTCAGCTATGAAGTGCTGATCCGCATGCGCGACCCGCACACCGGCAAGGTGGTGCCGCCAGGGCGTTTCATCGGCGCGGCCGAGCGCAACGGCATGATGAGCCAGATCGACCGCTGGGTGCTGCGCTCGACGCTCGAATGGCTCGACGACAATCCCGATCACCGCGATGCGCTCGGCTTTTGCACGGTGAATCTGAGCGGCGCGTCGCTGAACGACGAGAAGTTCCTGCAGGACACGATCGCCTACATTCGCGAGCACCGCGACGCCGCCGAGCGCATCTGCTTCGAGATCACCGAATCGGTGGCGCTCTACGATCTGAACACCACGCGCCGCTTCGTCGACAAGATCAAGTCGTTCGGCGCACGCCTGGCCCTCGACGATTTCGGCGCCGGCTACACCTCGTTCAGCTACCTGAAGGAACTGCCCGGCGACATCGTCAAGATCGACGGCAGCTTCATTCGCGACATCAATCTGAACCCGGCCAACTACGCGATCACGCGCGCCATCGTCGACCTGTCACGGCAGATCGGCATGGCTTGCATCGCCGAGTGGGTCGAGAACAGCGACATCGTGCGCTCGCTGATCGATCTGAAGGTCGATTATGCGCAGGGCTATGCGCTGGCGCGCCCGCTGGAACGCGAACGGCTGCTCACCGTTCGCAATGGGTTGGCGCTGGTGCAAGACCCCGCCGTCGCAGCGCTGCTGACGCCGCACGCAGCCCTGCCGTTGCCGGCGCCAGCCAGACCGGTCCGCATCCCCTGATGCGAGCGGGCGCGCTGGTCTTGCGCGCCGCCGTTTCTGCTAGAGTGCCGCAGCACTGCTACGCCGCTCGGTGGGCAGGATCCGACCACGTCAGCGCTCAATGAAAATCGTCCGTACCGTCGCCGAGCTGCGCAGCGAACTCGCAGGCTGCACTCGCACCGCCTTCGTCCCCACGATGGGCAATCTGCACGCAGGCCATCAGTCGCTGCTGCACATCGCGGCCGGCGCCGGCTCGCCGGTGGTCGCCAGCATCTTCGTCAATCCACTGCAGTTCGGGCCCAACGAGGATTTCTCGCGCTATCCGCGTACCTTCGACGCCGACTGCGACAAGCTGCGCTCGGCGGGCACCGATCTGTTGTTCGCGCCCGGCGTCGAAGACCTGTACCCGGTCGAGCAACGCTTTCGCGTCAGCACACCGAACGGCCTGGGCGACATTTTGGAAGGCGAGTTCCGCCCCGGTTTCTTCGAAGGCGTGGCCACCGTCGTGCTGAAGCTGTTCAATTGCGTGCAGCCGGCCTGTGCCGTATTCGGCCGCAAAGACTATCAGCAGCTGATGGTGGTGCGGCAGATGGTCGAACAGTTCAACCTGCCGATGAGCATCCTCGCCGGCGAAACCTTGCGCGAGTCCGATGGGCTGGCCATGTCGTCGCGCAACGGCTATCTGTCGGCCGCCGAGCGCGCCGAGGCGCCGGCGCTGCAAGCTGCCTTGCGCACGCTGACCGACCAGGCGCTGGCGATCATCGGCGATGCCGGCCTCGATGCCGCGCAACGCCTGCATCGGCTGGCGCAGGCCGAACGCGCTGCCGCCCACGGCCTGCGCGCACGCGGCTGGGTGCCCGACTATCTATGCCTGCGCCGGCGCAGCGATCTGCAAGCGCCACAGGCTACCGATCTGCAGCCGGGCGCGCTGGTCGCGCTGGCGGCAGCCAAGCTCGGGGCAACGCGGCTGATCGACAATCTCGAATGCTGAAGCGCACTCGCCGCGCCGGTGTCGCGGTCGAGGCGTCGGCACGGCGCGCAACCTACGTCGCCGGGAGATCGGCCTCCCTTGGGAGGGAGGGAGGGAGGGCGACCATGATGTCTAGCTCATCCGCACGTCTTCAGGCGTCTGCATACCCGGCCGGGTTGCCGCTCTGCCAACGCCAGGTATCGACGCACATGCGCTGCAAGTCGAGCTGTGCACGCCAGCCCAGCAGCTCGTGCGCGGCACGCGGATCGGCGTAGCACTCAGCGATGTCGCCATCGCGGCGTGCCACGATCTGGTACGGCACCGGCCGCCCGCTGGCGGCCTCGAAGGCGCGCACCATCTCCAGCACCGAATAGCCGGTGCCGGTGCCCAGATTCACGGTGAAAGCGCCGGGCCGCGCCAGCACGCGCTCGAGTGCGGCCAGGTGCCCGCGCGCCAGATCGACCACGTGGATATAGTCACGCACGCCGGTGCCGTCGTGCGTCGGCCAGTCACCGCCGAACACCGACAGGCGCGGCAGCCGGCCCACCGCCACCTGACTGACGAACGGCATCAGATTGTTCGGTACACCGCGCGGATCCTCGCCGATCAGCCCGCTTTCATGCGCGCCCACCGGATTGAAGTAGCGCAGCATGCCGATCGACCAGCCGGCATCGGCCACGGCCAGGTCGCTCAGCATCATCTCGATCATCCATTTGGTGCGGCCGTAGGGATTGGTCGGCCCGGTGCGCGCCGCCTCGTCGAGCGGCACCCGCTCAGGGTCGCCATAGACCGTGGCCGACGAGCTGAACACCAACCGCTTGACGCCGGCATCGTTGAGCACGCGCAGCAGCGTCGTGGTGCCGGCCACGTTGTTGTCGTAATAGGCCAGCGGATCGCGCACCGATTCGCCCACCGCCTTGAGCCCGGCGAAATGGATCGCGGCGTCGAAGCGCTGCCCGGCCAGCACGCGGCGCAGCGCCGCCTCGTCGCGGATGTCGGCCTGCACCAGCGGCGCCCCGCGGCCGGTGATGCGCGCCACGCGGCGCAGCGACTCGGCGCTGGCGTTGCTCAGATTGTCCACCACCAGCACCTCGCAGCCGGCTGCCAGCAGTTCGACCACCGTATGCGAACCGATGTAGCCGGCACCACCGGTTACCAATACCCTGCTTGGCTGTTGCGCCACGATTGCGCCCCTCATCATCCGTAATCGGCCATTGATGTGGAAAGTGTCGCATACGGTCGGCCCCGTGCCCGTACAATTCATCCGATCGAAGCACACGTCTGTCGGAAGCGCCATGCTGATTCCGGTGATTCTCTCGGGTGGCTCGGGCACCCGGCTGTGGCCGGTTTCGCGCGAAGCCTTTCCCAAGCCCTTCATGAAGCTGGGCAGCCAACTGAGCCTGCTGCAGCGAACCCTGCAACGCGCGCTGCCGCTGGCCGAAGGCCAGCGCGCGGCGATCGTGACCAACCGCGAATACTTCTTCAAGACGCGCGAGGAAATCGACACGCTGCCGGCCGCGCAGGGGCAGCGGATCATGCAGTTGCTCGAACCGGTCGGCCGCAACACGGCGCCGGCCATCGCCATCGCCGCGTTGTGGGCCCAGGCGCAATCGCCGCAGGCCGTGTTGCTGGTGCTGCCGGCCGACCACCTGATCCCCGACGAAGCAGCGTTCCAGGCCGCCGCCCGCGAAGCCGCCGCGCTGGCCGCGCGCGGCTCTATCGTGCTGTTCGGCATCCAACCGACCACGCCCGAAACCGGCTTCGGCTACATCGAAACCGGCGCAGCGATCGAAGGCAGCCCGGCGCTGGCCGTCAAGCGTTTCATCGAAAAGCCTGATTCGGCGCGTGCCGTACAGTTCCTGGCGGCCGGCAATTTCGTCTGGAACAGCGGCATGTTCTGCTTCGGCGCCGCCACCATCCTCGAAGCATTGCGCCGCCATGCGCCCGAGGTGCTGGCCGGCGCGCAAGCCGCGTGGGAAGCGGCGCAGGCCACCGCCAGCGCCGAGAAACTGCTGATCGACGCGCAGGCCTTCGCCGCCTGCCCCGACATCTCGATCGACTACGCGGTGATGGAACGCGCCGACAACGTCACCGTGCTGCCTTCGTCGTTCCGCTGGAGCGACATCGGTTCGTGGAAAGCGGTCTCGGAGCAGCTCGAAGCCGACGCCGACGGCAACACCACGCTGGGCGAGACCATGCTGGTCGGTGCCCGCAACACGCACATCCAGAGCGAAGACCGGCTGGTGGCCGCGGTCGGCGTCGACAACCTGCTGGTGGTCGACACTCCCGATGCGCTGCTGGTGGCCAGCAAGGACGCCAGCCAGCAGGTCAAGGAAATCGTCGGCCGCCTGAAATCGCGCGGCCATGAGGCGGCGCGGCTGCACCGCACCGTGTCGCGCCCCTGGGGCACTTATACGGTGCTGCAGGAAGGCCCGCGCTTCAAGATCAAGCGCATCGAAGTCAAGCCCAAGCAAGCGCTGTCGCTGCAGATGCATCATCATCGCAGCGAGCATTGGGTAGTGGTGTCGGGCACCGCGCGCGTCACCTGCGACGAACGCAACTTCCTGGTCGCCGCCAACGAATCCACCTACATCCCGATCGGCACCAAGCACCGGCTGGAAAACCCCGGCGTCGTCGATCTGGTGATGATCGAAGTGCAATGCGGCGATTACCTCGGCGAAGACGACATCGTGCGCTTCGACGACGTCTACGGCCGCTAAGGGCGTGTCCCCGCAGGCGGGCGCCCATGACGCGCGTGCGCAACGCTTCTTCTTCGCGCTGCGCCCCGATCCGCAGGCCGCCGCGGCACTGGCCGGCTTGGCGGTGCGCCTGGCGGCGCAGGTCGGCGGCCGGCCGCTGGCGGCAGTCGATCTGCATCTGACGCTGGCCTTCGTCGGCGCGCGCAATGCGGCCGACACGGCACGGCTGGCCGACATGCTCGACGGTCTGCTGCCCGCCGTTCAAGCCGCGCAGCCCCCCTGCATTCCGTTCGCCCTATCGCAGCTCGGCGCCTTCGGCCCCAAGCTGCTGTGGATCGGCCCGGCGCAGCCGATCGACTGGGTGCAGGCGCTGTCCGACGGCCTGCGCCGGCGCCTGACCGAAGCCGGCGTCGACCACGACGAGCGGCCGCTGCGCGCCCACCTCACCCTGCTGCGCGGTGCCCGCCGCGCCACCGCCGCGCGCGGCACCGTAGCGCCGATCGCGCCCGCCGGCTGGACGCTGTGCCTGGGCTGGTCGGGCCTGGATTCGACGCCGCAGCGACGCTATCAATGGCACTGTCATGACACGGTCAAACTCGCGTCATAATCTTTGCGGCAGTTCATAGCCCGAAGAAAGTCGTGACTGCTCGAATCCTCATCGTCGAAGACGAAGCCGCCATCCGCGAACTGCTGGCCGTCAACCTGCGCCATGCCGGTTACGTCGTCACCCAGGCCGACAGCGCCGAAAGCGCCCGCCAGCAGCTCGAAGCTGCTCTGCCCGATCTGGTGCTGCTCGACTGGATGCTGCCCGGCCAATCCGGCGTCGAGTTCGCCAAGCAGCTGCGCGCCACACCGCGCACGCGCGAGCTGCCGATCATGCTGCTGACCGCGCGCGCACAGGAAGGCGACAAGCTGCAAGGCTTCGAAGTCGGCGCTGACGACTACGTCACCAAACCGTTCTCGCCGCGCGAGCTACTGGCGCGCGTACGCGCGCTGCTGCGCCGCGCCGCGCCCGACAGCCTCGATGAGCCGGTCGAGATCGGCGGCCTGCGCCTGGAGCCGGACACCTTTCGGGTGTTCGCCGGCGATCAGCCGATCAGCCTGAGCCCGACCGAGTTCAAGCTGCTGCACTACTTCATGAAGCACGCCGACCGCGTACTATCGCGCACCAAGCTGCTGGATAATGTCTGGGGCGATCACGTGTATATTGAGGAACGCACGGTAGACGTTCACATCCGGCGGCTGCGCCTGGCGCTCGGCCCGTCCGGCCACGATCGTCTGATCGAAACCGTGCGCGGAGGGGGGTACCGTTTCCTGCCCCGTTGACCTGCCAGCCCTGCCCTTGAGAATCCTGTTCAGCAGCCTCGCCGGAGTCGCTCTCGCGCTGATCATTGGCGCCCTGATCGGGCACTTCGTCTCCATCACAGCCGCCGCCTGGTGGCTCGCCGCCACATTCGCACTGTTCGCACTGGTGCATGCCGGCTATCTGGCCACCTTGCACCACTGGTCGTCGCTGCCGCGCCAGCGCAGCCTGCCGGCCGGCCTGGGCCCCTGGGCGCCGATCCTGGCGCGGCTCACGCGCTTTGCCCGGCAAGAGGCCGAGAACCGCCAGGAGCTGGGCTCCGAGCTGGAACGCATCCACACCGCCGTCGACCGCCTGCCTGACGGCCTGGTGGTGCTCGACCGCTACGACCACGTGCTGTGGGCCAATGATTCGGCCGAGAACCTGCACGGCATCTTCGGCACGCGCCGGCCGATCCATCACTTCATCCGCCAGCCCGAATTCGCGCGCTTCCTGGAAGCGCCCGAGCCCAGCGGCGCGATCCGGCTGCAACTGCCTACGCGCCCAGGCCGCACCTTCGAGATGCGCCTGCACCGCACCGACAGCGACCAGCGGTTGCTGATCTCGCACGACATCACCGACCAGGCCAAGCTCGACGCGATGCGCAGCGATTTCGTGGCCAACGTCTCGCACGAGATCCGCACGCCGGTCACCGTCATCGCCGGCTTCGCCGAAACGCTGCTGACGCTCGATCTGGACGAAGCCTCGCGGCGCGAATACCTGGGCAACATCCTGCGGCAAAGCCATACGATGCAGCGGCTGGTCGACGATCTGCTGATGCTGTCGTCGCTGGAGAGCGGCACCCACGAGTTCGACGAAGACCAGGTCGACGTGCACCAGTTGCTCAGCCGACTGCTGGCCGAGGCACGCACGCTATCCGGCGGCCGCCACCAGATAGAACTGGCACTCGACGGCCCGCAGCGCGTGATGGCCGTGCCCAGCGAGCTGGAAAGCGCGGTGCGCAATCTGCTGACCAATGCCATCCGCTACACGCCCGAAGGCGGCCGCATCGACATCGAGTGGCGCGTCAAGGACCAGGAAGGCTGGATCGCGGTGCGTGACACCGGCATCGGCATTCCAGTGGAATCGCTGCCGCGGCTGACCGAGCGCTTCTACCGCGTCGATCGCGGCCGTTCACGCGCCAGCGGCGGCACCGGCCTGGGCCTGGCAATCGTCAAGCGGATCATGAACCGGCACGGCGGCCAGCTTCACATCGAAAGCGAATTCGGCCACGGCAGCACCTTCTCGCTGCGCCTGCCCACGCAGCGCCTGCTGGCCGACCCGCCGCTGCCGCGCATCGAGCCGGCAGCCATCGCCAACAACGGCCAGGCCGCCGGGCCGCAAGAAGGCTGAGCGCGCGGCTCAGCCGGCGGCCGGGTAGCCGTGCCGCAGGTCGATGCCCTCGACCACGTTGACGACGTATTCGGCAATGTTCTTGGCGTGGTCGCCCACCCGTTCGATCGACTGCACCACGAAAATCAGCGCCAGCGCTGTCGACACCACCTCGGGGCGCTTGCTCATGCAGTCCATCAGCTCGCGCAGCAGCTCGTCGCGCAGGCCGTCGACCTCGTCGTCGCGCTCGGCCAGCGCTGCCGCCGCCGCGGTATCGTGCCGCACGAAGGCATCGAGCGCCGCATGCATCATGCCGCGCACCAGTTCGGCCATCGTTTCGATGCGATCCAGCGCGATCGGCGAGCCCATCGATTCCAGCTCGCGGCCCTTCAATGCGATCTTCTTGGCCTCGTCGCCGATGCGTTCCAGGTCGTTGATCGTATGGATCACCGCGATGATCTCGCGCAGATCCACCGCGATCGGCTGGCGCCGCGCGATCGTCTGGTTGCAGCGCAGGTCGGATTCGACGTGCAACTGATTGACGACGTGCTCGTCGGCCAGCACCTGCGTCACCAGGCGCAGATCATTCGTGCGCACCGACTGCACGGCACGCGCGAACTGCCGCTCAACCAGCCCGCCCATCATCGTCACCGCGCTGCGCAGCGCATCGATGTCGGTGTCGAATTGCCGGTGCGTATGTTCCTGGAGCATGTTTGACGTAGGCATGAATTTGGATCGTCGCGTTGAAAACGGCGTTGACGCTGGGTGCGTCAACCGAAACGGCCGGTGATGTAGTCTTCAGTCGCCTTTTTCTTGGGTTTGATGAACAGCTCGTCGGTCTTGCCGAACTCGATCAGTTCACCCAGGTACATGTAGGCGGTGTAGTCGGAGATGCGCGCCGCCTGCTGCATGTTGTGCGTGACGATCGCGATCGTGTATTCGTTCTTCAGCTCGTTGACCAGCTCCTCGATCTTGGCCGTCGAGATCGGGTCGAGCGCGCTGGTCGGTTCATCGAGCAGCAGCACCTCCGGGCGCACCGCCACCATGCGCGCGATGCACAGCCGCTGCTGCTGACCGCCCGACAGGCTCAGTCCGCTCTGGCCGAGCTTGTCTTTCACCTCGTCCCACAGGGCCGCCTTGCGCAGCGCCCATTCAATACGTTCCTGCATCTGCCGCGCCGGCAGCTTCTCGTACAAGCGCACGCCGAAGGCGATGTTCTCGAAGATCGTCATCGGAAACGGGGTCGGCTTCTGGAACACCATGCCGATCTTGGCGCGCAACAGGTTCACGTCCTGGTCGGCATCGAGCACGTTGCGACCGTTGAAGCGAATCTCGCCCTGCGCGCGCTGGTTCGGATACAGATCGAACATCCGGTTGAAGGTGCGCAGCAGCGTCGACTTGCCGCAGCCCGAAGGGCCGATGAAGGCCGTCACCTTGTTGCGCAGGATGTCGAGCGACACGCTCTTCAATCCCTGGAATTTGCCGTAATAGAACGACAGGTCGCGCACCTGGATGGCGGTGGCGATCGTATTGTCTGCAACGGACATCGTGGTCATCGTTGGTTCGCTTTCAATGAATCAGGCCTGCAGCTTGTCGCGGAACAGCATGCGCGCTGCGATGTTGATGCCCAGCACGATCAGCGCGATCAGCGCCGCGCCGCCCCAGGCCAGGCGCTGCCAGTTCTCGTATGGGCTCATGGCAAAGTTGTAGATCACCACCGGCAGATTGGCCATCGGCTTGCTCATGTCGGCGGTGAAGAATTGGTTGTTCAGTGCGGTGAACAGCAGCGGCGCCGTCTCGCCGATGATGCGCGCCACCGCCAGCAGCACACCGGTCACCACACCGCCGCGCACGGCGCGCAGCGTCACCGACAGGCTCACCTTCCAGCGCGGCGCGCCCAGCGCGAAGGCCGCTTCGCGCAGGCTGCCCGGCACCAGTTGCAGCATGTTCTCGGTGGTGCGCACCACCACCGGAATCGCGATCAGCGACAAGGCCAGCGAACCGGCCCAGCCGGAAAAATGCTTGACCGTGGCAACCGCCAGCGCATACACGAACAGGCCGATCACGATCGACGGCGCCGACAGCATGATGTCGGTCACGAAGCGAGTTACCGACGCGAAACGCGAGGTGGCGCCGAACTCGGCCAGGTACAGGCCGGCCAGAATGCCGATCGGCGTGGCCACCAGCGTAGCGAAAGCCACCATCAGCACACTGCCGACGATCGCATTGGCCAGACCACCGCCTTCCGTTCCCGGCGCCGGCGTCGAGCTCAGGAAGAAATCGGCGTTGAACGCCGACAAGCCGTTGTAGAACAGCGTCCACAAAATCCACAGCAGCGCCGCCAGGCCAAGCGCCATCGATGCGCTTGACAGCGTCAGCCCGACCCCATTGACGAGCTTGCGACGGCGATACAGCAAGGGGTTGCTCAGCGACGATTGAGTCGTATCCATGGCGTCTTTTGGTTTCGTGCCGGTCATAGCGGGCTGCTCAACGCCCGGCGCGCACGGCGCTGCGCCGCGTCAGCCACTTGGCGATCGCCAGCACGATGAAGGTGATGACGAACAGCAGCAGGCCCAGCGCGAACAGCGCCGGAATGTGCAGCGCCGCGTCGGCCTCGGCGAACTCGTTGGCCAGCGTCGAGGCGATCGAATTGCCGGGCGCGAACAGGCTGCTTGCCAGCCGGTTGGCATTGCCGATCACGAAGGTCACCGCCATCGTTTCGCCCAGCGCCCGGCCCAGGCCGAGCATGATGCCGCCGATCACGCCGATGCGCGTGTACGGCAGCACGATGTTGCGCACCACTTCCCAGGTGGTGCAGCCCAGCCCATAGGCTGATTCCTTCAGCACCGGCGGCACCGTCTCGAACACGTCGCGCATCACCGACGCGATGAACGGAATCACCATCAGCGCCAGCACGATGCCCGCGGTGAACACGCCGATGCCCAGCGGCGGACCCGCGAACAGCGGTAGCCCGGTGCCGGCCAGCAGGGGCTGCACGTATTCCTGGAACAAGGGCGCGAAAATGAACAGACCCCAGAAACCGTAGATGATCGACGGCACGCCGGCCAGCAGCTCGATCGCCGTGCCCAGGGGCCGGCGCAGCCACAGCGGGCAGGTTTCGGTCAGGAACAAGGCGATGCCGAAGCTGATCGGCACCGCGAACAGCAGCGCGATCGCCGACGTCACCAAGGTGCCGTAGACGGCGATGACCGCGCCGTAGACATCCTCCGACGGACTCCACTTCGTGCCGTAGAAGAACTCCATTCCGAATTCGCTCAGCGCCGGCCAGGCGCCGATCACCAGCGACACCAGGATGCCGAGCAGCCCGGCCAGCACCAGCGCAGCGAAGGAGAAAGTCAACCAGGCAAAGAAGCGGTCCTGCACGGCAAAACGCCGCACGCGCTGCGCCAGTTCTCGCTGCGCGGAACGCGTCATCGCGGCGGTGTTCACCGCCGCGACCGAGGTGGAGGAAGCCGAAACGCTCATCGGGGATTTCATCCGGTTCAAGGGCCGCGCTGCTCGCGCGGCCCGTTCGTTGGCGGTTATCAGGCTCGCTCAGCGCGGGCCTGCTCAGCGCGCTCGCTCAATCCGCCATCACCGGCGTGCCGCTGGTGTCGCGGATCGCCTTCCACGAAGTCTCGATCTGGCTCACGACATTCGAAGGCATCGGAACGTAGTCGAGATCGACGGCCATCTTCTGACCATTGCGCAGCGCCCACTGGAAGAACTTCAGCGCTTCACGCGAACGCTCGGGCTTGTCGGCCACCTTGTGCAGCAGGATGTAACTGGCCGTCGTGATCGGCCAAGCGTCGCCGCCGTGCTGGTTGTTCAGGTTCGTACCGAAGCCCGCTGCGGGGTTCCATTGCGCGTTGGCTGCCGCCGCCGCGAACGACTTGTCGTCGGGCTGCACGAACTTGCCGTCGCGGTTGCGCAAGGAGACGTGCGCCAGCTTGTTCGGCTTGGCGTAGGCATACTCGACATAGCCGATCGCGCCGCCGACCTTGCTCACGTTCGCCGCAACGCCGGCGTTGCCCTTGCCGCCGATACCGGCAGACCAGTTCACCGTCTTGCCGCTGCCGATCGCCGATTTGAACTCAGGCGAGACCTGCGCGAGATAGTCGGTGAAGCCGGCCGTGGTACCCGACGAATCCGAACGATAGACCAGCGTGATCGCGGTCGCCGGCAGCGGCACCCCGGCATTGAGCTGAGCGATCTTCGGATCGTTCCAGGTCTTGACCGCGCCGCGGAAAATGTCGGCCAGCACTTCGCCGGTCAGCTTCATCTGACCCGGCGCCACGCCCGGCACGTTGATCACGGCGACGATGCCGCCGATCACCGCCGGAAACTGCGCCAGACCGTTCTTGTCGAGGTCGGCCGGCGCCATCGGATCATCGGAGGCGCCGAAATCGACGGTCTTCGACGTGATCTGCTTGATGCCGCCGCCCGAGCCGATGGCCTGATAGTTCAGGCTGTGGCCGGTGGCAGCCTTGTAGGCTTCAGCCCACTTTGCGTAGGCCGGCGCCGGAAACGAGGCGCCCGCCCCTGTGATGTCAGCCGCTTGGGCCGTCAAGGCCCCGGCAATCAATGCCGCGCCCGCTAGAAGTCGTGTAATCGGTTTCATGTCTTGCGATTCCTTCCGTGGAGAAGATGAATCGAAGACTAAGACCGCAGGATGACCGTTTGATGACAACCGCTCCGCAAGACCGCCGGGTGACCGGGATTTCTAGTGCTTGGCCAGCCCCAGCTCGCGCAGCACGCTGCGCATCTCGCTTTGCTCACGCTCGACGAAGGCCGCGGCCTCCTTGCCGCTGATGAAGCGCTCGCCCCACTGGTTGCGCGCCACGAAGCTCTTCCATTCCGCGGTATCGGTCGCGCGCTTCAAGGTCTGCTCCCAGTAGGCGAGCTGGGCCGCCGTCAGCCCTTTCGGCGCCATGATTCCCTGATACGACGAGAACTCGGCATCGACCCCCTGCTCCTTCCAGGTCGGCGTGTTCGCGAACAACCCGCCCAGGCGCGTCGGCGACGAAATGGCGAGAACCCGGATACGGGAAGCCTCCAACTGACCGACCAGGCTCGGCGTCGTCGCCGCCACCACGTCTACGTGTCCGCCCAAGGCCGAGATGATGGATTCCGCAGAAGACTTGTGCGGCACCACCGTCAGCTTCGAGACGTCGATGCCGGCCGCACGCAGCGGGACCGCCGCACCGATGTGGATGTGATTGCCCAGCGCAGTGGCCACCGCGATGCTCACCGACCCGGGGTCGGCGCGCAGCTTCCTGATCAGGTCGTCGACGTTGCGGATCGGCGAATCGGCCCGCACCGCCAGGGCGACGTACTCGCGAACCAGCATGGCCAGCGTGGTGTACTCGGTGGGCGACTCATCCCAGTCGCCGATCAGATAGCTCGTGAGCCATTGCTGCGACCAGGACGCCAGATAGTGGGCATCGCCGGGTCGTTGCCGCAAGCTGTTGACGGCCACCCGGCCGCCGCCCGAGGGCTTGTTGACGACGACGAAGCTGGGCCCCTGCTGCTGCTCGATGATGTGCTGCAGGGTTCTGGCGACCTGGTCCAGCGACCCGCCCGGGCCGGCGCCCACCGTGAACTCCACCGGTCTGGAAGGTTTCCACGCCGGTGCCTGGGCCAGCGCTGCGCCCGACAGCAGGCCGCAAGCGATCGCGGCCATGGCAAGTCTTTTTTGCGTCTTCACGGTCATCTCCTCGTTGCTGTCATTGCATCCGCTAACGGAACGTGCGATACCGGATACCGATCTGCCCCTGCGTTACGGCATAGGCATCCTTGACCCAGCCGCACAGCAGCGCGCGCGTATCGCGCGGGCGGACGATGTCCACCACGCCGAAGCGCTCGGCGGTGCGAAACGGCGAGCTCAGCTGCTGGTAGTACGCCTCGAGCGCCTGCTGCCGGCCGGCGGGATCCTCCGCTTCCTGCAGTTCACGCTTATAGGCGGCAGCGACGCCGCCCTCGATCGGGATCGATCCCCAGCGCGCCGTCGGCCAGGCAAAGCGATGCAGCAGCGAGTAGCCATCCGGGCCATGCTGGGGCGCGTGCATCTGCCCGCCCACGCCGAACGCACGCCGCAGGACGACGGCGCACCATGGCACGCAGGCTTGTTCGATCGCGGCGATGGCCTTGATCGCCGCCTGCATCGTCCCGGCCTTTTCCGCATCCCGGCCGAACATCACGCCCGGCTGATCGACCAGGTTGACGATCGGCAGATGGAAGGTGTCGCAAAGGTCGATGAAGCGCTCCATCTTGCGTGCCGCTTGCAGCGTCAGCGCACCGCCCATGACGCGCGGGTCGTTTGCCAGGATGCCGACGGCAACACCGTCGAGCCGGCCGAACATGGTCACGGTCGAGCCGCCGAAGCTGCGGCCCATCTCGAACAGCGAATCCCGATCGAAGACCGATTGCAGGATCTTCCTGATGTCGTAGATCTTGCGCGTATCCAGCGGAATGGCTTCGTCCAGCCACGCATCGGCGCGCAGCCGATCATCCTGGCAGGCAAATCGCGCCGGTGCCTGCCAGACGTTCTGCGGCAGATAGGAAAGGAAACGCCTGACCTGGTCGAAGGCATCGGCTTCGCTGACGGCTTCATTGGTGACGACACCGCTCGAACGAGTGTGCACCGCTGACCCGCCCAGCGATTCCTTGTCGATTTCTTCACCGATGCCGCGCTTGACCACCGGCGGCCCGCCAGCAAACACCTGCGCCATGCCGCGAACCATCACCGAGAAATGCGAAGCTGCCACCTTCACCGCGCCCAGGCCCGCGCAGGCGCCCAGCGCGACACCGACGACCGGTGCCTGGGCAAGCTGCTGCGCCCACGGCCAGGTGCTGTAGCCCGGCAGCTTGGTGGACTGGTTCTGCTCGAGGATGCGCACGCTGCCGCCGGCCGTTTCCACGAGCCTGACGATCGGCAGGCGCATCTGGTGCGCATAGCGCTCTGCGTAGAGCCATTTGTCCGAGACGGTCGACTCCGACGAACCGCCCCGGATCGTGAAGTCGTCAGCCGAGACGACGATCCTGCGCTCGGCGATCTCGGCGGTGCCCATGATCGCGTTCGACGGCTTCAGCGAGCGAAAGACGCCTTGCGCGTCATAGCTGCCTTTGCCGGCAAGCAAGCCCATTTCAGTGAATGTTCCCGCATCGACCAGCAGGTCGATGCGTTCGCGCGCGGTCAGCTTGCCCAGTGAATGCTGCTTGGCGATGCCTTCCGGGCCGCCCATCTCCAACGCTTGGGTGCGGCGAACTTCCAACTCTTCGAAGAGGGAAAGCTGCGCCTGGCGTGGCGGCTGGTCACCTTGCATTGGCTGCTCCTTATCTTCTTTATTGTTGACAATGATACGATAAATACGAAATTCCAACTATAAAAACCATTAAAATCGCGAAATCAGATATTTTTGTATTATTGTTAACAAAAATATTGTATGAAAAGCAGTTGGATGTCATCCGCATCCCCACCGCATCCACCAGCGACCCCATGGCAGTCAACGAAAGGGCCAACCCATGCAACATCCACTCGCGGGGCCGCTGACCGGCGTTCGTGTCGTCGAGCTGTCATCGACCGTGGCGGGCCCGGTCTGCGGGCGTCTGTTCGCGGATTTCGGGGCTGACGTCATCAAGATCGAATCGGCCGACGGCGACGCCGGGCGCAACTTCGGCGACGAGATCGACGGCATCGGCCTGTACGGCCTGTCCATGCAACGCAACAAGCGGGCGATCGTGCTCGATCTGAAGGCCGATGAAGGCCGGCAACTAGCGCTGCAACTGCTGGACAAGGCCGACATCCTGGTCGAGAACTTCCGCCCCGGCGTCCTGGAGCGCCTGGGGTTGGGCCAAGCCGTGCTGGCCGCACGCAATCCCGGCCTCGTAATGGTGCGGATCAGCGGCTATGGCCAGGACGGCCCCTACAAGGAACGCCCCGGCTATGGCGCGATCTGCGAGGCCGTGGCCGGCGTGCGCCATATGACCGGGGATCCCGACCGGCCCCCGGCGCGCTGCGCCTTGCCGACGACCGACTACCTCACCGCGCTGTATGCCGCGTTCGGCGCCATGGCGGCGCTGCACGAGCGAACCCGCAGCGGCAAGGGGCAAGTGGTCGACGTGGCGCTGGCCGAATGCGCCTTCACGCAGATGGAAGGCTTCGTGGCAGCCTACGAAAAAACCGGTGTCGTGCCGATGCGCCAAGGGCCCCGGCTGATGAATACGGCGCCGAACAGCATCTATCCAAGCAAGGACGGCCACTGGATATTGATCGCCGCCAACAACGATGTCATCTTCCGGCGCCTGGCCGACTGCATGGACCAGGCATGGCTCGGTCAGGACACTCGCTACGCCACGCAGCGTGCACGCGGCGAACGGGTTGACGAAGTGGATGCCTTTATCACTTCATGGACGCTGCAATACACCGCGGCTGACATCCTGCAACGGCTGGGCAGCGCAGACGTACCCTGCGCGCGTGCCAACACTATCGCCGACATCTTCGCCGATCCGCACTTCGCACAGCGCGACATGCTGCTGCAATTGCCGCATCCGGTCCTCGGATCGGTGACGCTGCCCGGCGTGGTACCGAAATTCTCGCGCACGCCGGGCAGGGTGATCCGGACCGGGCCGGAGATCGGCCAGGATACCGTCGACGTGCTCACCGGCGAACTATCGCTTACGCCCGCGCAAGCGCAGGCGCTGCAGCAGCGAGGCGTGATCGCCCAGCGCCCGGGTAGGGACGGTTAGAATCCGCAGGCTGCGCCCATTGCCCGCCGGTGCAGCCACGCAGCCGTTGCCTACCTTCGTGTATTCCATGGAAAAGCCCTCCCCGACCCGCCGTGCGTTGAAAACCCGGAGCCGGCCATCGACCGTTCCGGAGCAGATCGCCGCCGAGGTCAACGCGGCGGTCATGCGCGGGGAATACCTGCCCGGCGATCCGATACGCGAGCAGGAGTTGGCCGATGCGTTTTCGGTCAGCCGCGGGCCGGTGCGCGAGGCGCTGCGTATCCTGGAAAAAACCGGCGTCGTCACGATCGTGCCGCTCAAGGGCGCGCACGTCACGCGCATCAGCAAGGAAGAACTCGATCGCTTCTTCGAGATCCGCCGCGCGCTCGTTCCGCTGTTGCCGCGCTACCTGCTCGAGCGCAACGTCGAGGTGATCGAATCGCTCGAGCACTACGTCGACCGGCTGCTGTCACTGGCCGAAAACGAATCGACGCACGGCTGGGATGCCTACGTGCAGACGGTCTATGACCTCAATCGCGCGATGTGCGAGGCCTGCCGGAACCCGCAGCTCGAAAACATCTGGATGACCATCTTCGACCAGACCGCCAGGTATACGCGGCTGGGATTGCGGGATCCGGCAAGGCGTGCCGCCTCCGCCAAAGGCTGGAAGGCTCTCATGCAGGCGCTCAAGCTGCGCGATGACGACGAGGCAACGGCCCTGCTGCGCGGCCTGATCAGCGCATCGCGGCGAGCCGCGATCGCCATGATGGATAGCGAGCCCGGCTGAACCGGGCTGCCGACCGCCGCACTCAGACTGCGGCAAACCTCGCCAGGTGATGATCCACGTCACCGAACTGCTGCGCGATCATCGTCAGCCGCTTGAAGGTGTGCGCCACCTTCATCTCGATCGTCATGCCCATGCCGCCGTGCAGTTGGATCGCCTCCTGCCCGACATGGCGCGCCGCCTCGCCGACCTTGACCTTGGCCGCCGATACGAAGCGCTTGCGTTCCGCCTCGCTCAGTTCGCCGCGCGCGGCGGCATCGATCCTGGCGCAGGCCAGCGTGGAAATCGAGCGCGCCTGCTCGGCGCTGATCGTCATGTCGACCATTCGATGCTGCAGCGCCTGGAACGAGCCGATCGGCACGCCGAACTGGCGGCGCGTCTTCAGGTATTCCAGCGTCGCGGCGTTGGCCGAGCGCATCGCACCGACCGCTTCGCAGCATTGCAGTACGGTGGCGAAATCCACCGCTTCTTCGATCAGCGGCAACGCGGCGCCCGCTTGCACGGCGCCCGTTTGCACGGCGCCCGCTTGCGCAGCGCCTACTCCACCAAGCAGCGCATCATTGTCGACCGCGACACCGTCCAGCACCACGTCGGCAGCACGTAGGCCGTCGATGGTGCGATAGCTGTTCACGCTCAGACCCGCCGCCTTGGCATCGACGATGAACAGGTTCAGGCCCTGCACGTCATCGACGTCGCCCGCGCTGCGTGCCGACACGATCAGCTTATCGGCCATCGGTGCGTGCAGCACCACTTCCTTTTCGCCATCGAGCACCCAGCCATTGCCGCGCCGCTGCGCGCGGGTTGCAACACGCGCCAGCTCATAACGCGCGCCGCGATCCAGATGCGCGAAAGCCAGCTTCAGCGAACCATCGATGACGCCGGGCAGCAGCGCCTGTCGCTGCGCCGCCGAACCCGCGCGCGCCAGCAGCCGCCCGGCCAAGCCGACCGTGCTGACAAAAGGCTCGACCACCAGCGCGGCGCCGATCGCCTCCATCACCGCCATCAGATCCATCGCACCGCCGCCGAAGCCGCCGTCCTCGGCCGCAAACGGCAGCGACAGCAGCCCCATGTCGGCGAACTGGCGCCAGACCTCGTCGCTGTAGCCGGCGGCCGACGCGACGATGCCTTGGCGCGCCTCGAAGTCATAGGTCTTGTCGAGCAGCTTGCCGATGCTGTCGGCCAGCAATTGCTGTTCTTCGCTGTATTGAAAGTCCATGATCGGCGTTCCCTGTCAGAGCCCGAGGTCCGCTTTCGCGATGATGTTGCGCTGGATCTCGTTGGAGCCCGCGTAGATCGAGGTCTTGCGATAGTTGAAGTAACGCGGCGCAATCGCCGCCATGAACGCATCGAACTCGCGGCTATAGTCGATCTTCTTGAAACGCTGCGCCTGCGGGCCGGCCGTCACCATCAGCAGCTCGGTGATCATCTGCTGGATCTCGGTGCCACGGATCTTCAGCATCGATACGTTGGCGCCGATGCGGCCGGTACGCTGCATCTCGTCGACGAAGCGCAGGTTGGTGATCTCCAGCGCCATCAGCTCGATCTCGACGCGCGACAAGCGATCACGAAAGCGCGGGTCATCGAGCAGCGTGCCGCTGCCCTGCCGCGTTTCACCGGCGATCTGCCTGAGCTTGGCCAGCTCGCGCTTGGATTGTCCGATGCGGCCGGTGTTCAGGCGCTCGTGGCCGAGCAGATACTTGGCCACCGTCCAACCCTGGTTCTCCTTGAACACCAGATTCTCGACCGGCACCTTGACGTCGTCGAAGAACACTTCGTTCACTTCGTGCCCTTCGTCGAGCAGGATCAGCGGCCGCACCGTGATGCCCGGCGTTTTCATGTCGATCAGCAGGAAGCTGATGCCTTCCTGCTTCTTCGGCGACGAATTGTCGGTGCGCACCAGGCAGAAGATCCAATCGCCGTAGTGGCCCAGCGTGGTCCAGATCTTTTGGCCGTTGACGAGGTAGTGATCGCCACGACGCTCGGCGCGCGTCTTGAGCGAGGCCAGGTCGGAACCCGAGCCCGGCTCGGAATAGCCCTGGCACCAGAAATCGTCGCAGTGATAGATGCGCGGCAAGAAGCGCTGCTTCTGCGCGTCGCTGCCGAAGGCCAGCAGCACCGAAGCGCACATCGTCAGCCCGAACGGCGCCAGCGGCGGCGCGCCGGCATACGCGTATTCTTCCTCGAAGATGTAGCGCTGCACCGGCGTCCAGTCGGTGCCGCCCCATTCCTTGGGCCAGCTCGGCGCCACCCAGCCCTTGGCGGCCAGAATCTTGTGCCAGCGCACCAGGTCTTCCTTGCTCAGCTCTTCATAGTTGAGCACCTTGCTGCGCAGGTCGGCGGGAATGTTCGCGTCCAACCAGTGCCGCACCTCCTCGCGAAAGGCGAGTTCGGCGGCCGTGTAGTTCAGGTCCATGGGAGTCTCCGAGAGCGTCTTCACCGCGTCGCGGGCCGGGCGGCAAACGAGCAGCCGCCGCGCGCCGGCAGCCGATGGCTGCTGCCAGTTTATCGCAAGGGTCGATGCCGCCGAACGCGGCGCGGAGATCCGTCAGCGGGAGCGGACGATCCGTCAGTTCGCCCTGGGCGGATGGTGCGTGCGCCCGGCGAAGGATTCGGGCTCGTCGAACAGGTCTCTGGGCACCATGGAGCCATCCGGCGTCACCGCCGTGGCGGATAAGGTCTGGCCGCGGCCCCTGGGGCGTAACGCACTCGTCCTGGCGGCCGTCTCGTCGGCGTTGCGCGATTGCGCCGAGGCCATCGAGGCAGACGGCTCGGCGCGCGAACCCGGCGGCGGATTGAGCAGCTCGGGGCCGTCCTTGCGATTCGGGGAATGGCGCGGCCGCGGCGCCTCGCCGGCCGGCGGTACCGGCGCGGTCGGTGGCGACAGCGATGGCGCGGCAGGTGCCGCGGGCGCAACAGGGATCGATGGCGCGGCCGGCGCCAGTGCCGCGACATAGACGGTCTGCCCGGCCGGCACCTCCAGCTCACCCACGGCCTGGTTGCTGACCACGACACGTCCCTGAAGTACCGACAAGGTCAGGCCCGGGCGTTCATCGGCCGTGCAGCCGGCGCCCTGGCAATCCGATTCGCGCGCGATGAACTCGGTGCCGCGCACGCCGATCGTTGCGGTCGGTGTCGTCATCCGGAAGTTGGCCGGGTCGCGCTTGCCAATGGCGCCGGTCACGACGCGCACGGCGCCGCGCACCAGCTTCAGAAAGCTGCGCTGCTGCTGTTCCTCGAAGCGATACGAGGCCACCTGGAACTCGGAGCGCGGCTCGATCGCCACCAGCCCGCCATCCATCATCCGAAGCTGCACCCGCGCCTGCGCCGCGGTGCGCAGGACGTCACCGCTGCGCACCGACTCGCCGATCTTGATCGGCGTCGACAGCGCACCATCGCGCAGCAACATCGTTTCGCCTTCGGCGCTGGTGACCTGGCCGGCTTCGGGCGGCCGCTGCTGTGCCTGCGCCTGCTGCGCTCCGCAGACGGCGGCCGCAACCAGCAGCACGCCGGCCAGCAGCCGGCAGCCGGTACGGAAACCACGACCGGCCAGGGAAACTGGCGTGAAAGACGGAAACTGGATCGGCATCGGAATGAGAGTGAGCCGACCAACCGGCTCTTCATGGCACTTTTCGAACCCTTCGTAAGTTCTATCGGCTGCCACAGACAATTCTTCTGACCGTCCATCGCGGCTGGGGTGCCGCTCGTGCCCTCATAGAGGGATCTGGCCGCCCGACGGCGCTGATGCGTCTGATGGGCCGCACCTGCCGCGGATCAACGGCGTGCAGCCCGCACGCGCCAATGCCCTGCCGCCGCACGCTTTGATTGCGAATTCTTCTCGTTTGAATTACCGTCTGCCCCATCCGCTTCGCTTCATTCCACGAAAGACGCCATGAAAGCCATCTTCGCTTCAACGCTGCTGGCCGCCGGCCTGGCTGCGCTGGTTCCGTACGCCGCCGCGCAGGAAAAAGTGCTGAACCTGTACTCCGCCCGCCATTACGACACCGACCAGGCGCTGTACAACGATTTCACCCAGCGCACCGGCATCAAGATCAACCGCATCGAAGCCGGCGATGAAGCGCTGCTCGAACGCCTGCGCACCGAAGGCCGCAACAGCCCGGCCGACGTGCTGATGGTGGTCGACGCAGCCCGGCTGTGGAAGGCGCAGATCGAAGGCCTGTTCCAGCCGGTGAAATCAGCCGTGCTCGAGTCGCGCATCCCCGCCCACCTGCGCGGCAAGGATGACGGCGCCGGCAGCGAGTGGTTCGCTTTCTCCAAGCGGGCGCGCGTCATCGTCTACAACAAGGCCAACGTCGCGCCGGCGCTGGTGCAGAATTATCAGGATCTGGCCCGGCCCGAACTGAAGGGCAAGGTCTGCACACGCTCGGGCGCACATCCCTACATGCTGTCACTGATCGGCGCAATGTCCGAGCACCTGGGCGAACAGAAAGCCGAAGAGTGGGCCCGCGGCGTAGTCGGCAACTTCGCGCGCCGGCCGCGCGGCGGCGACACCGACCAGATCAAGGCAGTCGCCACCGGCGAATGCGGCGTGGCGCTGACCAATACTTACTACCTGGCGCGGCTGATGCGTTCCAACAAACCTGAAGACAAGGACGTCGTCGCCAAGGTCGGCATGATCTGGCCGAACCAGAAGAGCTGGGGCACCCACATCAACATTTCGGGTGCCGGCGTCGCCAAGCATGCGCCAAACCGCGCCGCTGCCGTGCAGTTCCTCGAATACCTGGCCAGCAACTCGGCACAGATCTACTTCTCCAACGGCAACAACGAATGGCCGGTGGTGGCCAGCGTCAATGCCCGCAACCCGGCGCTGGAAGCCATGGGTCCGTTCAAGGCCGATACGCTGTCGCTGGCTTCGGTGGGCCGCGCGCAGGTCAACGCCACGCGCATCATCGATCGCAGCGGCTGGCGTTGATCGTCGATGAAACCGGGCATGCTCAAAGAGAGGCGGCGCTAACCCGTCACGGCTTGCCCACTGTGCGCCTGGGCAGCTTGGCCTTCGGCATCGGCAGCGCCTGCGCGGTCGTCAGCAGCAGGCGCTGCAACAGCGCGCGGTCATCGATCTCTTCGCCAAGCCGGAAATGCGGCTTGCCGCGCGGGTAGAACGGCCGCGCATCGACGCGATCGAGCAAGGCGCGCCCCGCATCAGTGGGTTTCAGATAAAGCTGGTTGTCGCAGACGAAGGCAACCACCTTGCCGTCGAGATACAGCGCGTACTCGCCGAACATCTTGCGAAACGACATCCGCCCGGCCAGACCGGCCTGGTCGCAGACGTATTCGACGTAGTTCAAGTCCGAGGCCATGGTGCTTGCGCTTCAGTCCAGCCGCTGCACCAGTTCGGCCATCGCCAGCGCATCGGCACTCCCCAGCGCCTGCAAGCCGCGCACCACACCAGCGCGGTTCTGCGCCGGCTGGTTCTGGCTGACCTTCCATTTGCCGATGCAGCGTGTGATGACGAGCTCGATGCCGACGATCGCCTTGAGTAGCTGCTCGACATAGTCTGCCGGCGCGTCAGCCACGTGCCAGGGCTGCGCGAATGCCGCCTCGTTGTGCACCGTCAGCGCTTCGAGCTGAGTACGCAGCCAGCTAGCATCGTCAACCACGCGCAGCTTGCCGTAGACATGCGCCACCGCATAGTTCCAGGTCGGCACCACCTTGCCGGTCTCGGCCTTGGTCGCATACCACGACGGCGTCACGTAGGCATCAGGGCCATGAAAGATGGCCAGCGTCTCGACCTCGGCATCGAAGTCGCGCCATATCGGATTGGCGCGCGCTACGTGGCCGCGCAGGATACCCAGCGGCGCCGGCTCATCGACCAGATGCAGCGGCACGTGATTGGCGTTCAGGCCGCTCGCCGACCAGGTGACCAGCGTAGCCAGCGGCCGCGCACGCATCAACGCATGAAGGACATCGATTCGCGGTTCGTCGAAGTGCTTGGGCACGTACATGGCGAAACTCCTGTTTTCGCCAATGCTACGCGCCTGCGCATCGCG
>JAFKGG010000274.1 GCA_017307915.1 Burkholderiales bacterium
TTCGGCGGCCGAGCGCCGGTTGAATTCCTCGGTGGTCTCCCGGCGCGACGAAGCCCCGCCGCGCCGCTGGTCGAGCACCCAGCCGGCGTTGAATCCCTGCCAGCCACGCTCGCAGCACTCGGCCAGCGCGGCGGCCAGGGACATCCCGGCCTTCGCGGCCTCGCGCTCGATGCCCCGAAGCGCGGTGGCCGTCATCGGCGCCCGCTTGGCCTTGCGGATTGCCAGGAAATCCCGCCAAACGGCATCCGGCACGTCGGCCGGCTTGGCGACGGTCGACGCTTTTGTATTGACGGTTCCCTGACGGTTCAGGTGATGGTTAAGTGACGGTTTGGGTGCAGCAGCTGCGGGGGTGGGGTGCATCTGCTGCGGGGGTGGGGTGCACGTCGGGTGGGGGTGGGGTGCATCTGCTGCGGGGTGCACGTCGTGCGGGGGTGCAGCAGATGCGGGGGTCGGCGACAAGTCTTGCCCTTGTCGTTCGGCGGTTTCGAGCGCCGACCCGATGGTCAACAGGTATGCGTTGCTGGTGCCAGCCCGCACGATCCTGCGTAGAAATCCTGAATCCTCCAGCGCCTGGATTGCGCCTTGCACGGCGCGTTCAGACAGGCATGTGCGCCGCACGATCTGAGCGACCGATGGATAGCAGTCGCCCTGATCGTTCGCGTTATCGGCGAGCGACAGCAGCACCAGCTTTTGCGTCGGTGACATCGGCTCAGCTCGCCACGCCATGCTCATCTGGGCGATGCTCACCCGTGCTGCCCTACCAGCCAATCCGCCGCGATCGTGCGCCGCATCAACGCCGCCCCCTCGGATTGATCCCGGCCGCCGCCAGCTTCGCCGGCAGGTCGTTCACGAGGCTGAGCAGATCGTTCAGCATCTGGTCGCGCGCCGCGGCCTGATCGCCCAGGTAGCGCTCGACGAGGTAATAGACCGGGGTCAGGTCGCCCGTTTTCTGGATGTAGGTCTCCAGCTCGTCGACGCCGAATTTCCGCTGCGTGTCATCGGACAGCGCCACCGACAGGTTGCCGGGCGCCATGTCCAGCGACGCGGCGACGCGCCCCAGGCCGCGCTTGTAGACGCCCTGCGCAACGACGTCGCGCACGTGCCGGAAGCGCTCGACGAGGCCGCCATCGAACTGCAGCGTGAGCTGCTTGCGATCACCGCTGATAACAGGTGGCATGAATTTCTCTCGCTCAGGATCAGCGTTTATCAGTGCCGGTTACGACAATGGCCGTCATGCAAACGACCACCGCCAACGAAGAAAAGCGCCCCGGCGCGGGCCCGGAGCGAACAACGGCGCGGGGAAGTTGGACCGCGCCGCCGGGGAGAAAAGCACCGCGGCGCAGGCCCGCGGCGAACCCACCGGGGCTGCGCCCAGGCGGTAGAGAGACGGGGCGAGCCGGCCGCGGCGTGGAACAATCGATGTTCCCCAACCTCAACGCCCACGGATGGCCGGCTCATGGACGGTTTGACGCTCCTTTGGGGCACCATTGTTTCCTTCGGCGCCCTGCTCGCTTGGCTGATCAACATCGCGCGCAACGACCCGGCGCTGCTCAGGGAGCTGGCGCGGGCATTCGCGAGGCCGGTCGTGACCGTCGCCATCCTGGCCGCAGGCCCCTTGCTGTACGGGCTCTGCCGAGCGCCGGCATTCCTGAGAACCGACGAGGCGAAGATCGCGCTCGCCGTCTTTTCATTCACGGCCGCGCTGCTCATTTCGTCTGGCCTGCTTGGCCGCATTGCGAAGATGCCGCCGCGACGGAAGGAGGAGACTTCGGCGCGTGCACGCCGAGCCACGCCCCCAGAAGAAGGCACCCCATCGCAACAACCAGCGTCATCGCGCGAACGTCTCGCCGAAGACGCTCGGGATCCTCACTGAGTGCGCGCCAGCGCGCCTCGCGCTCAGCACGGCGGGCGGCACGTTCTTCGGCGTCTGGGAACAGGAGTCGCCACGCCATCACGCCGCCACCTCCGTCCCGCCGTCGGCCGGCCAGTGCCGCTCCAGCACCAGCGTCCGGACCGCAGAGTCGACGATGAGCACGCGCCCAGCCCATTCCGGCGGCACGGCCGCGCGAAGCGCGTCCGCCATTGCTGGCGTGACTTCGCGATCCGTCAGCAGCAGCACGCACGCGCCCTCGGGCACGACGACCGGCTCGATGTTGACCACGATCGGCCGCCGGAAGAGCCGGGCGAATAGGTTTTGCCCCATCACGCCGCCCTCTCGGCGGGGGCGGTGCCCCAGATGTCGGGGCGAAGGTCTTCTTTCCGCACCGCACCATCAGTTGCGCGCTCGATTTCAATGGCCCGCTCTGCTGTTACCGAGGTTCTACCGGTTACCCACTGCGAAACCAGCCCAGGGGAGACGCCCAGCCGTCTCGCAAGGGCTGTCTGCGTGTTCTCGGGCGCCAGGCGGAAGTAGTCGGCGAGATGCATGCCCGAATATTAGCCCGGCTAAATTACATCCGCAATAGCCCGGCTCATTGCCTGTAGTGACTGACAGTAATAGCTTCGCTAAATGGTGTTCCGACCCTCGAAACTTGAGCCTTGGCAGGTGGCGGCGGCCGAGAAGCTGCACGAAATCTGGAAGTCCAGCGGCGTGCCGCAGTCCACGATCGCCGACCAACTGGATGTGCAGAGCCAGGGACAGGTGTCGCAGATGCTCACCGGAAAACGCCCGATCAACGCCATAGCTGCTGCGCACTTCGCCCGCGCCCTTGGGTGCAAGGTCGACGACTTTTCGCCCGAGCTGGCGGACGAGATCCGCATGGCATCCGCCACGGTCAACAAGTCCAGCGGCAACCCCGAAGGGTGGCCGTTTTCGTTCAGCCCCGAGCGATTCGACAGGCTCGGTCGCGACGAAAAGCAGCGGGTCGAGGGCGCCGCGCTAGCCCTCATCCTCGAATTTGAGATGCACAGCGCGCAGCACAAAAGCAACGGCTCATAAGGGGCCGGCCGCACTGTATCGGCTGGATGACTATAGGCAGAGAGGGACGTGACCGAGGCGCTCGTCATCTGCGGCCTGATCCTCGCTTTCGTGGCGCTGATCAACTGGCTTAACCCAAGGCCGCAGAAGCCCCCCTCTCCCCCGCCATCCGCCAGGCAAGCGCCCGCCGCCCCCAAGGAGCCACCGCTCTTGCGCGGCGACGGGGGCTATAGCGCCCGCGTAACGGGCACAAGCGACTATCAGGAAGAGCTTGAGCGCATGGTTGGCGGAAGAACGGAGGATAGCGCGAGTCACCACGCTGTCGCCACGCTAACCGCCGCGCCCGGTACCGGAGTTGTGTTGGTTTCAATCGATGGCGTGCACATTGGCTACATGCGGCCGGCGGACGCCATTCGCCTTCCCGAGGCGCTGCAAGAGAACGGTATTAGTGGTCTACCCGTGAAGGTTCGTGCGGCCATCGTCGGCGGCTGGGATCGCGGCCCCGAAAACAGAGGGCACTTCGGCGTGAGATTGGACTTATGAGCGAAGACGAGAAAACCTGCCCCTTCTGCGCCGAGACAATCAAGGCGGCGGCGATCAAGTGCCGTTACTGCGGGTCGAATCTGCCCGAGCCGGCAGCGCCGGCAGCGGCGTCAACAGCACCCCCGAAGCTGCGCCCGGGGCCGGTCCATTGCCTCAATTGCGGCGCGCTGGTGACCCCTGAAGACCCGTACTGCGAGCGATGCGGAATTCAGCCGCCAGAGCCTCGCGCCGTTCGCTCAAGCGTCGAGGTTGGTGCGCAGCCATTGCCGCCGACCGATAGAGCCGACCGAATAGCGAAGATCGTCGGCATTGTCGGCGCAGTGATTGCGGCGATCGTGATTGGGCGCGCCTTGCTCAACATGCCGTCGGCTGAGCTGGCGACGATGCCATCCAGTGACGGCGAAGCGATCGCAATGTGCCAGACCTTCATCCAGCGCTCACTGCACGACCCGTCAAGCGTCGAATGGGATAGGCCGTCGACGTGGCCCGCAAAGCAGACCGTCAGCACACCCCCAACATGGGAAGTCGTGGCGCGCTATCGCGCGAAAAACGCATTCGGCGCGCTGCGCCTGCAAACGACGACATGCACCATGATCGCCGAGAGCGGCGGCAACTGGCGCCTGCAATCGATGGAATGAAGCGATGAGCGAAGACGAGGCGAGCGCCAGCGACGGTGACAGGCTCGGCCCGCTCGATCGCGAAGTGGCGCAGTGCCTCGGCGAACTGATCTTCGCATGGCGCGACCTTGAGGCGATGGTGCATGACATGGTGCTGCACCTAGCCGTCTATCACGACCGAGCTTACGACCGGGATTCGGTTTTTCATCCTCTGCATGTTGCGTTGTCGCACATGGGGGTGCGCGACCACATGCAGATAGCCCGCGTGCTATCCCTCGAAGTGAAGGCCCCGGCCTCGTTTCACAACGATCTGTGCGCAGCGTTCAAGCCCATCGAGCAGCAGCTTATCCCCGCCCGCAACCGCTACGTGCATGACGCCTGGGAGGTGGGCGAAGCCGGCGTCCATCTCGTCGGGACGAAGCCGAAAGTCGTTGCAGACGGCCCTCGCAAGTTTCTTCAGACGCGACTGCGAACCCCGTTCGCGAACACCTCCGAGGTCAGGGCGCTTCTGCACCGAATCTATCGCGCGCAGTCTTCGCTAACGGATCTGGAAAACGTACTCGCAGCCCAAATTTCCGCGCTAGATCGCGGATAACCCCGACCGCCGACTCGTCCATAGGGGCGGCAAAGCCGATGTAGTCGCCAAGAGTGTCGATCTCGATGTGCTCCGACATTGCATCGGCGAGCGCATCGACAAACTCTTGTGTCACCTCGATTGCCGGCCCTTCTTCGGAATGGCCGCCACCCCTCGCCAGGGCCGCCGCCAGGCGCAGGTTCGCCGCCCCGATCTCTTCCAGCGTCATCATCCCCGCGATCCTCCATTCGCATTCGCAGCAGTGATTGTGCCGCGCCCCGCTCCGGCGGGGTTTTGTTTGGATCAATTATTAGCCCGGCTATTGACACTTCAATTTAGCCGGGCTAATCTCTGCTCCACACCCCGGAGCAACCATGACCACCACCAACCCAGCGCGCAAGCGCACCACGGAGATGTCAATGACGACGAAAACGGTCCCCACCATCCGTCAGGGCGACGTTGCCCTGATCCCCGTCTCGAAACTGCCGGCCGGCTGCACCGAGGTGCCCACCGACGGCAATCGCATCGTGCTGGCCTACGGAGAAGTGACGGGACACGCACATGCCATCTACGACCACATCAGTCCGGCTGCGGCCGACGAAATCGTCGAAGCAGCGATCGCACGCGCCAAGGCCAAGCTCTGGCAGTCGCCGACCGGTGACCGCTACCTGGAGGTCAAAGAGCCGGTGACGCTGCGGCACGAAGAGCACACCGCCCACGCCATCCCGGCCGGCGTCTACGAACTGCCCGTGCAGGTCGAATGGGACACCGCCAACGCACCGAGACAGGTGGCGGACTGACATGGCCAAGATCGAACGCATCTCACCCGCGCAGGCGGCTCGCTTCGGCGAGTTCGCCCGCCACTGGGTCGAAATCGGGCTGTCGACCGAGCCCGCTGATTTCGACCTCGCCACCGATGCGGCGCTGCGCGCGTACAAGTTCTGCAACCTCAGTCGGCCGATGGTGATCCTGCGGATGGGTAGCCCCTACGCTGCGACGCTTGGCGGCGCGATCGCATGGGCGATGCTGCGCGAGCTGGCCAAGAATGGCGGCCGGCAGGTCTGGTCGCTGGTCTGGTCGCAGGTCTGGTCGGAGGTCCGGTCGCAGGTCGAGTCGCAGGTCCGGTC
>JAFKGG010000275.1 GCA_017307915.1 Burkholderiales bacterium
ACGGGGTTCGCGTCCTTCGCGCGCTTCGCGGCCGTCACGGCTTTCGCGCGGCTCGCGGCCTTCGCGTGCCTGGGCGTCGCGGACTTCGCGACCCTCGCGGTTTTCACGCGGCTGGCCGTCGCGGCCTTCGCGTCGTTCACCGCCGCGACCGCGTCCTTCACGGCCCTCGCGTGCTTCCCGGCCTTCGCGCGGCGTACGGCCGTCGCGTTCGCCGCTGGCGCTTCGACCGCCGCGGCCACCGTCACGACCCTCGCGGCCTTCGCGACGCTCGCGACCGTCACGCGCACGGCGCGTGCCTTCGGCGGCCTCGGCAGCCGGAGCCGCCGGTACGGCGCTGGCCTCGTTGGCCGGTTTGCTGCGGAACCAGCCCAGGATGCGGCCGAGCAGGCCTTGCTCGCTGCTCGACCCGAGCTCGACGCTGGCGGCCGGACGCGCGGCCACCGGCGCCGGTGCGGGCGCGGCAACGGGCGGCGCCACCGGCGGCGGCTGATCGGGCGTGATGCCCTTGACCACCGCTTCCTGGCGCGGCTTGACCGCTTGCAGCTTGTCTTCCAGGTACGGGCTGTCTTCCGGCGGCGTGTCGGCCAGCGCATAGCTGGCGCGATAGTTCGACAGGCGCTCGTCGTCGTGGCGCAGGCGTTCGGTCTTGTAATGCGGCGTTTCGAGGTGCTTGTTCGGGATCAGCACGATCTCGATGCGCAGCCGCGCTTCGAGCTTGTTCAGCTCGCTGCGCTTTTCATTCAGCAGATAGGTGGCAACGTCGACCGGCACCTGCGCGTAGACCGCGGCGGTGCTTTCCTTCATCGCCTCTTCCTGGATCACGCGCAGGATGTGCAGCGCCGACGATTCGACGTCGCGGATCACGCCGGTGCCATTGCAGCGCGGGCAGGTGATGTGCGTGCCTTCGTTCAGCGCCGGGCGCAGCCGCTGGCGCGACAGCTCCATCAGCCCGAAGCGCGAAATCTTGCCGGTTTGAACGCGCGCGCGATCGTAGTGCAGCGCGTCTTTCAGGCGCTGCTCGACCTCGCGCTGGTTCTTGGCGCTTTCCATGTCGATGAAGTCGATGACGATCAGCCCGCCCAGGTCGCGCAGGCGCATCTGGCGCGCGGCTTCGTCGGCCGCTTCGAGGTTGGTGCGCAGCGCCGTTTCCTCGATGTCGGCACCCTTGGTGGCGCGCGCCGAGTTCACGTCGATCGCCACCAGCGCCTCGGTGTGGTCGATGACCACGGCGCCGCCCGAGGGCAGCGGCACGACGCGCGAATAGGCGGTCTCGATCTGGTGCTCGATCTGGAAGCGCGAGAACAGCGGTGTGTCGTCGCGGTAGCGCTTGACGCGGTTGACCGTGTCCGGCATCACGTGGCCCATGAACTGCCGGGCCTGTTCGTAGATGTCGTCGGTATCGATCAGGATCTCGCCGACATCAGCGGTGAAATAGTCGCGGATCGCGCGGATCACCAGGCTCGATTCCTGATAGATCAGGAACGGCCCGGGGGCCGAGCCGGCGGCCGATTCGACCGCCTTCCAAAGCTGCAGCAGGTAGTTCAAATCCCACTGCAGTTCTTCGGCGGCGCGGCCGATGCCGGCGGTGCGCGCGATCAGGCTCATGCCCGAGGGGTACTCGAGCTTGTCCATCGTTTCGCGCAGTTCCTGCCGGTCTTCGCCCTCGACGCGGCGCGATACGCCGCCGCCGCGCGGGTTGTTCGGCATCAGCACCAGGTAGCGGCCGGCCAGCGAGATGAAGGAGGTTAGCGCTGCGCCCTTGTTGCCGCGCTCTTCCTTGTCGACCTGGACGATGATTTCCTGGCCTTCGCTGATCGCATCCTGGATGCGTGCGCGCGAGACCTCGACGCCGGACTTGAAATAGGCCTTGGAGATTTCCTTGAACGGCAGGAAGCCGTGGCGTTCTTCGCCGTAATTGACGAAGCAGGCCTCCAGACTGGGTTCGACGCGGGTGACCACGCCTTTGTAGATGTTGCTCTTGCGGGACTCGCGGCCCGCCGATTCGATGTCGATGTCGATCAGCTTCTGGCCATCGACGATCGCCACGCGCAGCTCTTCAGCATGCGTGGCATTGAACAGCATTCGCTTCATGCAAATGACTCCGTTGCGCGCATCGGTGCGTGGCGGCACGCTTCGGCCAGCGGGCCGAGGCGGAGTTTGCAGAGAAGAAAAGGCGAAGCTTCGGGCGGGATGCGGCGCTATGGGCGCCGCGCCGGAAACGGTGCAGGCGCGCGCGTCACCGCCGGCAATGGGCCGGACGCGGTGCAAGCAAGTGGCGCAGACATGGGTTCCAGGGACCGCACTGACTCGAACGACCTGCCGTTCGTGGGGCAGGTCGCATGCATTCTTCTCGGATGATTCCGCTTCGTCCCGCGTTTCCACCGGCAAACGGATGGAAACCGCGGTTGTATATGTTCTTCCTGTCGTGCCTGCTATCGGCTGTGGGGTGCGAGGGCGAGAATGAGCTTGCTGCGCTGCATTCCTTCGCCATCATCCCTTCGGCGCGCCCGGTACAATCGGCTCTCGTGACTGCAAGGGACGGCGGCGGGCCATCGGACGATTCAACGATGGCTGCCAGGCGGCTTGCATTACGAGACGGCGGCCCATGCGGGGCGCACCGTTCCAGTCGGGCCGGGTTCGTGCACGACGCTGAAAGTATAGCAACTTGAACAGCTTAGGCACAAAACCTGAGGCAGGCTCTGCGGGGCCGGCGGCGCCGTCGATCGATCCGGCGGTGGTCAGCCGGTTGGCCGTCGATGCCGACGACGCCGGCCAGCGGCTCGACAATTTCCTGCTGCGCCTGTGGCCGGGCGTGCCCAAGAGCCACTTGTATCGGCTGATTCGCAGCGGCCAGGTGCGCGTCAACGGCAAGCGCCAGCCAGGCGACTACCGGTTGCTGGCGGGCGATGAGCTGCGCTTGCCGCCGGTGCGCGAAGCCGCCGGCGTGGTGCCGCAGGGCGCGCGCGTGGCGCGGCGGGCGGTCAGCGGTGGCGCTGGCCAAGCTGCAACCCCGAGCGGCGCCGGCCCTGCCGCCGGCGCGGCAGCCCCCGACCCCGTGCAGCGCTCGCGCGCCGCGCTGGCCCAACGCCTGACGATTCTGTATGAAGACGACTGGCTGCTGGCCGTCGACAAGCCCGCGGCGGTGGCGGTACACGGCGGCAGCGGTGTGTCCAGCGGCGTCATCGAGCAGTTGCGCGCGGCGCGGCCGCAGCAACGCTTCCTGGAACTGGTGCATCGCATCGACCGCGAGACCTCGGGCGTGCTGCTGGTCGCCAAGAAGCGCCAGGCGCTGCTGGCGCTGCACCGGCAGATGCGCGAACGCGGCACCGACAAGCGCTATCTGGCGATCGTCGCCGGCCGCTGGCCGCTGCGCACGCGCACGCTGAACTTTCCGCTGCATCGGCACGAAGCCCCCGACGGCGATCGCCGTGTGTCGGTGCAGGCCGGCGGCCAGGAGGCCATCACCCGCGCCACCGGGCTGGCGCGCTTCGAGCTGCCGGCGCTGGGCGAATTTTCACTGGTGCAGGCCGATATCGAAACCGGCCGCACGCACCAGATCCGCGTGCACCTGGCGCACAGCGGCTGCCCGATCGTGGGCGACGACAAATACGGCCGCTTCGATCTGAACCGGGCGCTGGCGCGGGCCGGCCACCGGCGCATGTATTTGCATGCCGCGTCGATCGGCATCCATCATCCCGAAAGCGGCCGGCCGCTGACGATTGCCGCGCCGCTGCCGGCGGCGTTCGCGCAGCTGCTGGCCGCCGGCGGAGCAAGCTGGCCGCCGGCCCGAACCGACTCATCACGATGACCCCAACTTCTGTCAGCCCTCAAACCCGTATCCGCCTGGTCGTCTTCGACTGGGATGGCACCCTGATCGATTCCACCGCCGCGATCACGCACGCGATCCGGATGGCGGCGGTCGACATCGGGCTGCCGATGCCCAGTGCCGAACGTGCCTCGCACGTGATCGGCCTGGGATTGTCGGACGCCATCCGCCATGCGGTACCCGACATCCGGCACGAACAGATTCCGGCCTACGTGGAGCGTTATCGCCACCACTATCTGCGCCGCGACGCGCAGCTCATGCCGTTTGGCGGCATTCCCGAGTTGCTCGACGACATCGCCGGGCAGGGCGTGCACCTGGCCGTGGCCACCGGCAAGTCGCGCGCCGGCCTGAATCGCGCATTGCTGCAACTGGACTGGCGCGGCCGCTTCGCGACCACGCGCTGCGCCGACGAGGGCATTCCCAAGCCTGATCCGTGGATGCTCAACGATATCTGCGAAGAGCTGGCGCTGGAACCGGCCGAGATCGTGATGATCGGCGACACGACGCACGATCTGGGCATGGCGCGCGCGGCGGGTGCGCAAGCGATTGCGGTCACCTATGGGGCGCATCCCCCCGAGCAGTTGCGCACCGAGCCGGCGCTGGCGATGGTCGAGACGGTGGACGGGCTGCGCCAGGCGCTGCTGCAGAGGCTGGCGGGCGGGGCGTGACCGGCCAAGAGACGGCCGGCCCCCGGGGTGAGGGCGCCTGGCTCGACGTCTGCGCCGCGCGTGAACTGGCCGACGGCGGCGACGGCGTGCGCTTCGATTGGCCCGACGCCGCGCGTGGCGGCGCGCCGCAGCCGGCTTTTGCCGTACGCCATCACGGCCGCGTGTTCGCCTATCTGAACCGCTGTGCGCACGTGCCGGTCGAGCTCGATTGGCTGCCCGGCAAGTTCTTCGATGACTCCGGCCTATACTTGATTTGTGCAACGCATGGTGCGATGTATGAACCGGCCAGCGGCCGCTGCGTCGGTGGCCCGTGCCGCGGCGCGAGCCTGATCGCGCTGCGTTGCGAAGAGCACGATGGACGCGTGCGCGTGCTGACCTGAACCGCTTGCCGCTACTGCAAAGGCGTATCGATGAATGAACCCACCCTGCCCGCCGTTGAACCGACTGCCGCTGCGCCCGGCAAGGAGGCCGGCGATGCGCGCTGGGAACGCGCCACGATCGAGAAGCTGCTGCTCGAATCGCTGAACGAAAAGCGCCGCGCGCGCCGCTGGGGCATCTTCCTCAAGCTGCTGTTCCTGGGCTGGTTGACGGTGGCCTTGCTGGCCGCCACCGGCTGGCTGTCGCGCGACATGACGGCGGCCACCGTGCGGCATACCGCGCTGGTGGACTTGAAGGGCGTGATCGCCGCCGATGCCGAGGCCTCGGCCGACGACATCATCGCCGCGCTGCGCTCCGCTTTCGAAGACACCAAGACCGCCGCGGTCGTATTGCGCATCAACAGCCCCGGCGGCAGCCCGGTGCAGGCCGGCATCATCCACGACGAGATACTGCGCCTGCGCGCCAAATACCCGCAGACGCCGCTATACGCCGTGGTCGATGAGATCTGCGCCTCGGGCGGCTATTACGTGGCCGCCGCGGCTGATCGCATCTTCGTCGACAAGGCCAGTCTGGTCGGTTCGATCGGCGTCATCATGGAAGGTTTCGGCTTCACCGGCGCGATGGAGAAGCTCGGTGTCGAGCGCCGCCTGTTGACCGCCGGTGAGAACAAGGGCTTCCTGGATAGTTTCTCGCCGCTGCCCGAAGAGCAGCGTCGCTTTGCGCAAGAAATGCTCGACGACATCCACCGGCAGTTCATCGACGCGGTGAAGAAAGGCCGCGGCGATCGCCTGAAGGACGACCCGCAACTGTTCTCGGGCCTGGTCTGGACCGGCGCGCGCAGCATCGACCTGGGCCTGGCCGACGCGCTGCGTTCGCTCGAGGTGGTGGCGCGCGAC
>JAFKGG010000276.1 GCA_017307915.1 Burkholderiales bacterium
GGTGCGCCACGGCTCGGTGCCGATCGACCTGACGCCGCGCGAGTGGTCGATCCTCGAGTACCTGGTCATGCACGTCGGTACGGCGGTGACCAAGGAACGGCTGCTGCGCGCGATCACCGGCTGGGACGAGCAGCTTGCGCCGAACGCGATCGAGGTCTACGTGTCGCGGCTGCGCACCAAGCTGGCCGGCACCGGCACGCGCATCAGCACGGTGCGCGGCGTCGGCTACCGGCTCGAACAGCCCGAAGACGTCGCGCAGCGCACGCAGTGGTGAAACCGGCGTCGCGGTAGCCGATGCTGCGGCAGCCGGTGCTGCGGCAGCCGGTGCCACGCTTCAGGTCGCGCGCGCCTTCGGCCCCGGCGGATGCTTGATCAGGTAGCGCCGCATACCGCGAAAGATCGCATCGGCTATCTTGACCTGGTAGCGAACGTCGTTGAGCCGGCGTTCCTCGTCGGGATTGCTGATGAACGCCGTTTCGACCAGGATCGACGGAATGTCGGGCGCCTTCAGCACCGCGAAGCCCGCTTGTTCGATCTGCCGTTTGTGCAATTCGCCCACGTCACCCAGCTCGGCCAGCACGATGCGGCCCAGGTTGCTCGAATCCTTGATCTGCGCCGTGGTCGACAGGTCGAGCAATATCTGCCGCACTTCGTGGTTGCGGCTGCCCAGGTTCACGCCGCCGATCAGATCCGAGGCGTTCTCCTTGCGCGCCAGCCAGTTGGCGGCGGTGCTGCTGGCGCCGCGCTCCGACAGCACGTAGACCGAGGCACCGCGCGCGTGCGGGCGCACGAACGCGTCGGCGTGGATCGACACGAATAGATCGGCCTGCACGCGCCGTGCCTTCGACACGCGCGAGGCCAGCGGCACGAAGAAATCGCCGTCGCGGGTCATGTACGCGCGCATGTTCGGCTCGGCGTTGATGCGTTCGCGCAGCCGCTGCGCGATGCGCAGCACCACGTCCTTTTCCATCGTGCCGCGGCGGCCGATCGCGCCCGGGTCTTCACCGCCGTGGCCCGGGTCGATCGCCACCGTGACCAGCCGCGCGATCGCGGGGCGGCCACGCACCGGCGTGCGTGCCGGCGTGTCGGGTACGGGTTCGCGCTCGGCCGTCTGGCCGGCCTCCGGGACACCACGTGCCAATGGCCCTGGCGTCTGTCCGGCGGGCGCTGATGGCGACGCTTGCGACGGCGATGATGCAACTGCGGAAGAGGGGGGCGCGGCAGCCGATGAAGCCGATGGCGAGGGGGCCGTAGCCCCGTTGCCCCGTCGCTCGCGCAGCAGCCCCGCCACCGGATCCTCGATCGGCCGCACCGATGCGCCCGCAGGCGCCGCACCGCCGGCGCGCTCCTCGCCCAGGCTCTTGAGCGGATCCACCGGCACGATCGGATGCAGATCGAGCACCAGCCGATGGCGATACTTGCCCACGGGGGCCAGGTTGAACAACTGCGGCTGCACCTCCGACTTCAGGTCGAAGACGATGCGCGCCACGTTCGGCCGGTTCTGACCGACGCGCACTTGCTGGATGTATGGATCGTCGGGCCGGATCTTGGCGACCAGCTCACGCAGTGCCGGGTCGATCGACAGGCCTTCCAGGTCGACGACCAGCCGCGGCGGATCGGAGAGCTGCAGTTGCGTGGACTTCAGCGGCTCGTCGAGCTCAAGCGTGACGCGCGTATAGTCGCGCGCCGGCCAGACGCGCACCGCCAGAATCGACGCGGCGCGCGCCAGCGGCACGTTCAGCCCGAGCAGCGCGCCGCCCACGCCGGCGTGCAGCGACAGCAGGCCGAACCCTGAGTGCGCGCCGCGCCTTAGCCAGCCGCGGCGCCCGTTGCGAGCGCGCTCAGGCATGCGCGGCCTCGCTCGGAGCCGGCTTCGAGCAGCGCCAGCCGCGCGTTGTCGCCATGAGTCGGATCGAACTCCAGACGCAGCCGTAGATCGGGCGCCGGCAAGCTGTCTGCTGCGCGCTCCGGCCACTCGACGATGGCCACGCCGTCGCCGCCCAGGTATTCGTCAAACCCCGCATCCAGCCAAGCCCGGTCGGTGGAGAATCTATAGAAATCAAAATGATACAACCGGAATCTAGAAAGCTCGTAAGATTCAAGCAGTGTAAACGTGGGGCTTTTGACACGCCCCGAATAGCCGAGTGCGGCGAGCAGCGCGCGCGTGAAGCTGGTCTTGCCGGCCCCCAGGTCGCCGGACAGATAAAGTATGAATCCCGGCGTGAGCAGCGGCGCCAGCCGCTGCGCCAAGTGCGCCGTGGCGGCTTCATCGGCCAGTGGCAGCGTCATTCGGTCGAGCGGGTGGTTCATCGGTACTTGCGTGCGGCCGCAGTGCGGCTCTGAAAACGATGGGATTCATGAACGACAGACCGACGATGACCATCGATCAGCCGACCAACGGTGGGGCCGGCCGTCCGGGGGCAGGCCGTCCGGGGGCAGGCCATCTCGGGACGGACCACCTGGGAGCGGGGCCTCAGGGGGCCGGCCGTCCCGCAGCGGGCGCACCCGCTGCTGACGACCCCGCGTCGGACAGCCTTGCTGCCGATTCACCGGCCGCTGAGCTGGCCGCTCGGCTGCCCGAGTGGGCGGCCGAGCTGGGCTTCGGCGCCATCGGCGTGGCCGACATCGATCTATCCGATGCCGAGCCGGGCTTGCTGGCATGGTTGCACGCCGGCCACCACGGCGAAATGGATTATATGGCGCGCCACGGCCTGCGCCGTGCGCGGCCGGCCGAACTGGTGCCGGGCACGGTATCGGCGATCATGGTCGCGATCGACTACGCGCCGGCCGATCCGCAATGGGTCGAGCAGGCCTGGGCCACGCTGGCCGCGCCCGAGCGCGCCTACGTTTCGCGCTATGCGCTGGGCCGCGACTATCACAAGGTGGTGCGCGCGCGGCTGGCGCGGCTGGCCGATCGTATCGGCGCGCACCTTGGGCCGTTCGGGCACCGTGTGTTCTGCGATTCGGCGCCGGTGCTGGAAGTGGAGCTGGCGCGCCGCGCCGGGCTGGGTTGGCGCGGCAAGCACACCTTGCTGCTCGATCGCCGGCGCGGCTCGACGTTCTTCCTGGGCACGCTCTATACCGATCTGCGGCTGCCCTTGTCGACACCGGCCGACGACCACTGCGGCCGCTGCACGCGCTGTATCGATGCTTGTCCGACGGCCGCCATCATCGCGCCGTACCGGCTCGATGCGCGCCGTTGCATCTCGTATCTGACGATCGAACTGAAGGGGGCGATCCCCGAAGCATTGCGGCCGGCGATCGGCAATCGCATCTATGGTTGCGACGACTGCCAGCTCGCCTGTCCATGGAACAAGTTCGCGCAGGTGCAGGCCACGCCGGATTTCGCCGCGCGCGAGCGGCTCGATGCCGCCAGCCTGGCCGAGCTGTTCGCGTGGACGCCGCAGCAGTTCGACGAACGGCTGGCGGGCTCGCCGATCCGCCGCATCGGACATGAGCGCTGGCTGCGCAACATCGCGGTGGCGCTGGGGAACGTCGGCGGCAGCGGCGCGCATGCCGACGCCGAGACAGGTGCCGAGTCCGCAATCACCCGCGCTCGCGCCGCTTTGCTGACCCGGCGCGATGACCCCTCGCCGCTGGTGCGCGAGCACGTCGAATGGGCCTTGCAGCGCCTGCTGGCAAGCTCGTGATCACGGTCCGCGCCGGCCGCTGCGCTACCGACGACCCCGTACCATGAAGCCGCGTAAGCTTTGCGGCTTGGCATCGCGATTTCGATCACGTTATAGTCGCCCCCGCACTTCATTGCCTGGCCGGCGTGCCGGCCGGTGCGGCCCATACCGTATGTCGGCCCCGGCCATGCAGCACAGGACGGAACGATGACCAAATGGTTGCTGGGGATGCTGATCGGCGTCTCCGTTCTGAGTCAGATGGTGTTCGCGGTTTCGGCCAATGCCGTCGAAGTCGAGGGCGTGCCGGTCGACGACAGCGTCGAGCTTGGCGGCGTGCGGCTGCAGTTGAACGGCGCCGGCATGCGCGCGATCTACATCGTCAAGGCCTATGTCGCGGCGCTGTATGTGCAGCAGCGCAGCGCCGACGTGCGCACGCTGCTGGCGCAGACCGGGCCGCGTCGGCTGTCGCTGACGATGCTCGCCGACCTGCCCGGCGAATGGCTGGCGCAGCGGCTCAGAGACGGCATGCGCGAATCGCATGACGCGGATGCCTGGGCGCTGCTGCGGCCGCGCGTTGCGCGCTTGATCGAGACCATCGAAGCGGTGGGCCGCACGCGGCGCGGCGAGCGGGTCGACGTCGATTGCGTCGATGGGGCGGTAATGGTGAGCATCGACGGCGAGGCGGTCGGTTCGCCGATTCCTGGCGAAGACCTGTTCGCGGCGCTGCTGCGCATGTTCGTCGGCGAGCACGCGTTCGATGCGGATCTGAAGCGTTCGCTGCTGGGGCGACGAGCCGACGAATCGATCGATCAATGATCCAATGCGCCGATGATTCGATCGACCGATGGCCGGATCGCCGATGGCTCGATGAGCCGATGACGATGACCCGATGAACCCATGACCGGATCGCCCGCCACCGCCGTGCAGGACTGGATCGCCGTTTTCAGCGACGCGATCTGGCTGGAAGACGGCCTGTCGCGCAACACGCTCGATGCCTATCGCCGCGATCTGGAACTGTTCGAGCGCTGGCTGCACGACGATCGCGGCATCGCGCTGCACGAGGCCGGCAGCGACGACCTGCAGCGCTACATCGCGGCGCGCCACCCGCAATCGCGCGCCACCTCGTCGAACCGGCGGCTCACCGTGTTCCGGCGCTTCTTCCGCTACCTGGTGCGCGAGCGCGTGCGCGAAGACGATCCCACGCTGCACATCCGTTCGGCGCGCCAGCCGCCGCGCTTTCCGGCGTCGCTGTCGGAGCGGCAGGTCGAGCTGCTGCTGGCCGCGCCCGACGTCGAAACGCCGCTCGGGCTGCGCGATCGCAGCATGCTCGAGACGCTGTACGCCACCGGCCTGCGCGTCTCCGAGCTGGTGCAGTTGAAGAGCGTGCAGGTCGGCCTGAACGACGGCGTGGTGCGCGTCGTCGGCAAGGGCGACAAGGAGCGGCTGGTGCCGCTGGGCGAAGAGGCACGCGCCTGGATCGAACGTTATCTGCGCCAGGCGCGCGGCGTGCTGCTCGGGCGGCGCTCCGCCGATGCGCTGTACGTGACGCAGCGTGGCGGTCCGATGACGCGGCAGATGTTCTGGACGGTGGTCAAGCGCTGCGCGCGCGTGGCCGACATCACCGCGCCGCTGTCGCCGCACACCTTGCGCCATGCCTTCGCCACGCATCTGCTGAACCACGGCGCCGACCTGCGCGTGGTGCAGATGCTGCTGGGCCATGCCGACATCTCGACCACGCAGATCTATACGCACGTGGCGCGCGAACGGCTCAAGGCGCTGCACGCCGTGCATCATCCGCGCGGCTGACCGGACAGCTCCGCAGCCGTCCGGCGATCCCTACCCATCCATGCCAGCAGGTATTCGTGACGACGCTCTACCGTGAAATCAAGCGCCAACTGATCGCCGACATCGCCAGCGGGGCCGTGGCGCCAGGCGCGGCTCTGCCCAATGAGACCGATCTTGCGCGCCGTTTCCAGGTGTCGATCGGCACACTGCGCCGCGCCGTCGACGAGCTGGTGGCCGACCACATCCTCGTGCGTCAACAGGGGCGCGGTACTTTCGTGGGCCGTCTCGACCGTGACCGTTTCATGTTCCAGTTCTTCCGTATCGACGAACGGGGCGGCCG
>JAFKGG010000277.1 GCA_017307915.1 Burkholderiales bacterium
TGTGGCCGCTCATCCTCGGCGCGATCGTGCTGTGGCTGGTGCTGATGGTGATGGCCTGGCGCAGCCCCGGCAGCCGCTGGCGCGCCGGCCTGCCGGTCGCGCTGCTGGCCGCGCTGATCGTCGGCGTGGCGGCCTTCGTGGCGCTGTCCGGACAATCGCGCTCATCGTTCGCCGACATGGGTTATTGGGTGGACTGGCTCAACCTGCTGGCGATGGCGGCCGGCTTCGGTGGCATCGCTGCCGCGTTCGTCTGGCCGCTGGCCGCGATGGCGCGCAAGACCGGTCTGCGCAGGGAAGCGGCATGAGCGGTAGTGCGCCCAGCTCCAGGCCGCGCCGCGCGCTGCTGGCCCACGCCGGCGTCGCGCTGTCGGCCATCGCGCTGCCGGGCCTGGCCGCCCGGCAAGCGCAAGCCGCCGTCGACCCGGCCACGCTGCCCGAAGTCAAACGCACGCGCGCCGGCCTGTATCTGCAAGCGGCCGAGGTGCCGGCATTCATCGCCGGCCGCGGCGGTGCGGCACGGGTGCTGTTCCTCGACATCCGCACGCGCGCCGAAGCGATGTACGTCGGCATGGCCGACGGCGTCGATGCGCTGGTGCCGTTCGTCGAACACCAGGAATTGATGACCGACTGGGATCAGCAGCGCAACATCTACCGGCTCGAACCGGTGCAAGACTTCGTGTCCGAGGTCAACCGCCGCTTGCGCGAAAAAGGCCTGGGCAAGAACGATCCGGTGGTGCTGATCTGCCGCTCCGGCGATCGCAGCAGCCGCGCCGCCAACCGGCTCGCCGAAGACGACTTCACGCAGATGCACTCGGTGGTCGACGGCTTCGAGGGCGACATGTCGACAGACGGGCGGCGCAGCGTGAACGGCTGGAAGAACGCCGGCCTGCCCTGGAGCTACAAGCTCGACAAGGCGAAGATGTACTTCCCGCGCTGATCAAGGCGGGCCGGCGCACGCGTACAGCGTCGCCGGCCGTTGATCACCCGCGCGCGTCGCCGTCGGCAGGCCGCACCCAGGCCTGCAACACCGTGCGCAAGGGCATCGCGCCGCGTGCCGAGCCCAGCGCCTGCGCCACGTCACACTGCCACAACGACAACGCGCGTTGCATGCCCATGCGCAGATCGCTGTGCGCGGCGATCGAAGCCTGCATTGCCGATTGCCAGGTTCCCATCTGCTGATCGAGCAGGCGCCACCAGGCGCGCCCCGGCAGCATCGCCAGCGCCTGCCAGTCATCGCTGCGCTGCAATTGCTCGGCGGCGGCCTGCGTATGCGCGCAGGCGTCATGCAGACGCTCGGCGCTCAGCGCCAGCCAGTGCTCGCGGGCCTGCAACATCGCTTCGACGCTGTGCAGCGCCAATCCGAGATGGGCCTTGGTGAGCGCGAGCGCGGTTGAATCATCGGGCATGTTCATTTCTCCAGCACGTAGGCACCCGGCGCGTCATCCGCCGGCGGATAGCGCTTGGACCCCATGGCGGGCGGCTCGACCTGCGCGCCGGAAAGCCCGGCCAGCCAGCGCTGCCAGGCTGGCCACCATGAGCCCGGCACTTCAGGAGTAGTCGCCAGCCACTGATCCGGCGTCAGCCAGGCGCCCCGTTGCGCACGGCGGCGAATGCGATAGTGGCGGCGCGACCCCGGCGCCGGCGGGTTGACGACACCGGCGTTGTGCCCGCCGCTGGTCAGCACGAAGTCGATGCGCGCGGGGCTCAAGCGGTGCAGCTTGTACACCGAACGCCACGGCGCGACGTGATCGGTTTCGGTGCCGACCATGAAGATCGGCGAGGTGATACCGCCCAGCGAGACCGGCTCGCCGCCCACGCGGTAGCGCCCCTGGGCCAGGTCGTCATTCAGGAACAGCCCGCGCAAGTATTGCGCGTGCATCTTCGCCGGCATGCGCGTGGCATCGGCGTTCCAGGCCATCAGGTCGTTCATCGACGAACGCTCGCCCAGCAGGTAATGCGATACCAGCCGCGACCACAACAGATCGTAGCTGCGCAGCATGCTGAAAGCGCCTGCCATCTGGTTGGCGGTCAGATAGCCGCGCTCCTGCATCTGCGCCTCGAGCAGGCTCAACTGGCTTTCGTCGATGAACAGGCTCAGTTCGCCCGGTTCGCTGAAATCGGTCTGCGTGGCAATCAAGGTGATGCTGGCCAGGCGCGTATCGCCGTCACGCGCCATCGCTGCCGCGGCGATCGCCAGCAGCGTGCCGCCCAGGCAATAACCGGTTGCATGCACCTTGCGGCGCGGCACGATCGAGTTCACAGCATCCAGCGCTGCGAAGAAGCCGAGCCGCAGGTAGTCTTCCATGTCCATGTCGCGCTCGGCCTCGGCCGGGTTCTTCCACGAGATGCAGAACACCGTGTGGCCCTGTTCCACCAGATAGCGGATCAGCGAGTTCTCGGGCGACAGATCGAGGATGTAGTACTTCATGATCCAGGCCGGCACGATCAGCACCGGCTCGGCATGTACGGTGGCCGTGCGCGGCGCATACTGGATCAGTTCCATCAGCGGCGTGCGCAGCACCACCTTGCCGGGCGTGACCGCCACGTCGCGGCCGACCACGTAGCGCTCGGCGCCGGCCGGCGGCGCTGCGCCGGCCAGGCGCTCGGTATCGTCGATCAGGTTCAGCGCGCCACGCAGCAGGTTGGCGCCGCCTTCGGCGGCGGTGCGCTGAAGCACCAGCGGATTGGTCCACGGCAGGTTGCCCGGCGAGAACATGTCCAGCCACTGGCGCGCCCAGAACGCCACCAGCTCTTCATGATGCCGCTCGACGCCCGGCACGCCGCGCGCCGCGGCCTCCCACCACTGCTGCCCAAGCAGGAACGACTGATGCCACAGATTGAACGGCCAGTGCTGCCACTCGGCCGCCGCGAAGCGTCGATCGTGAGCCGGCGGATCGACGCAGGGCTCGGCGCCCGCGTGGCCATTGCGGCCGGCCGTCGCTATCAGGCAAGCACGCAGATACTCGGACAACTGCGCCGCCTGATTCAATGCCAGCCGCGCCAGTTCCATGCGCTTGCCCGGTGCAATGGCCAGATGCAGGCTCCAGTCCAGCGCGGCCAGCAGAGCTGATGCCATCGACAGCGAGCCGGTGACGCGCGCCAATGCGGCCCGCACCCGTGCATCGGTGAGCGCTGCGGCGCGGCCGTTGCCGGAAGAATCAGCGACGCGCTGCTGCGGCCGCTGCATCAACAGATTCTCGTCACTCATGGGCTTTCGTCACCAGCGTCTGTCGAAGTTTAAAGGGTTCACCAGTCGAGGTCGGTCAATGAGCCTCAAGTCCCCTCAGGTGCTCATGAATTGTTTTCATACGCAAATTCGAATCTTCAATTTCACAAGGCCCCGATGCCCCGCAATACTGGCCGATTCGAACGCACAGGGGCCGCCACGATGCCAGCTCACCGCTTTTCCCGCCGCTCATTCGTACTCGCCGCCGCGGGCGCCAGCCTGCCGGCACTGCCCGCATTTGCGCAGGCGCAGGCCGGCTACCCTTCCCGGCCGGTGCAGGTGGTCGTGGGCTTTCCCGCCGGCGGCGCGCTCGACGTCGCGACACGCGCGCTGACCAATGCACTGGCCGCCGAAGGCATCGCACCGGTGGTGATCCTGAACAAGCCGGGCGCCTCGGCCACCATCGCCGGCGCGCAGGTCGCTCGTTCCGCACCAGACGGCTATACGCTGCTGCTGGCCACTTCCTCCAACATGGGCATCGCGCCGCACCTGTATCCGCGCCTGCCCTACGATGCACGCAAGGAACTGGTGCCGGTGGCGCAATTCGCCGTCGGCCAGAATGTGATCTATGCCGGCCAGGCCAGCGGCATCAAAAGCTTTGCGCAATTGCGCGAGAAGCTGCGCGCCCAGCCGGGTCAGCTCAACTATGCATCGCCCGGCGCCGGCACCACGCCGCACCTCACCTTCGAGACGATCAAGGTTCGTGAAAAATTGTTCATCGTGCACGTACCCTTTCGCGGCAGCCCGGCGGCCATCAGCGCCGTGGCAGCGGGCGAACTCGAAGTCGGTGTGGATGCCATCGGCCCGACGCAGGCTTTCATCCGATCCGGCCGCATCGTGCCGCTGGCGCAGACCGGCAGCCGGCGATCGGCGATCCTGCCGAACGTGCCCACGTTCGCCGAGCTGGGCCTGACCGGCATCCCCTCGGGCACTTACCTCGGCCTGTCGGCGCCGGCGCAAACCCCCGAGCCCGCATTGACCGCACTACGCGACGCGATGCGGCGCGCCTTGGCCAAGGCCGAGGTGAGCCAGCAACTGGCCCAAGCCGGCTTCGAGGCGCAATTCGTCGACGGCCCCGCCTTCGGCGAAATGATGACGGCCGACAGCCTGCAGTGGGACCAGGCCGTGAAATATTCCGGCGCCACGGGCGGCTGAGCGTTCGAGCATCGGTCTGCATTCCATGCCACAAGCCCTGCTGCGCTTCGCCGTCATCGCCGACTCCCACGTCAATCCGTCCGATGCCGACCTGATCTCGCCCTATGAATCCCACCGGCTCACCAACAGCCGGCTGGAGCACACGGTGCGCGTGCTCAATGCGCTGGGTCCCGCCTTCGTCATGCACGTCGGCGACATGGTGCACCCGGTGCCCGAGGCCGTGTCGTATCCGCAAGCCGTGGCGCGCTTTCGGCGCGCGATCGAGGGCCTTGCGATGCCGCTGCATGCCGTCGCGGGCAACCACGACATCGGCGACAAGCTGGCAGACTACGTACCCGCCGGCTCGATCCGGCCCGAATACCTGTCGCTCTATCGCGAGCACTTCGGGCCCGACTACTACAGCTTCGACGCGGCCGGCTGCCATTTCACCGTCATCAACACCTCGCTGATCAATTCCGGTCTGCCGCAGGAAGCCGGGCAGCGTGCATGGCTGGAGCAGGACCTTGCCGCGAACGCCGGCCGCCGCATCTTCCTGTTCATGCATTACCCGCCGTTCATCGCCACGCCCGCCGAACACGGCCACTACGACAATATCGACGAACCGGGCCGCAGCGACCTGCTGGACCTGCTGCAAAGGCATGCGGTGGCGGCCGCGTTCACCGGCCACGTGCACAACTTCTTCTTCAACCGCCACGGCGCCACGCCGATCTTCTCGCTGCCCTCCACCGCCTTCGTGCGCAGCGACTACACCGAGATGTTCTCGATCGGCCAGCCGCCCGCGCACGAAAATGGCCGCAACGACAGCGCCAAGCTCGGCGTGCTGGTGGTCGACGTCTACGCCGACCGCGTGGTGCCGCAGTTCATCCGCACCTTCGATCAGATGGGCAGCGCCGATGCGCGATCAGCGCAGCGCGACTGGCCGCTGCTGCCGCCGGCGGCCGGCCCGATGCGCGCATTGGGAATCGACCTGCGCCATGGCTGGACCGAGCTGCACAGCATTCCCTACAGCAGCATGCTCGACGAGTTCCGGCGCAAGCAGGCCCGCAACGACTATCCGGTGATGGCGCTGTGGGAGATGGGCATCCGCCGGCTGCGCGTGCCGCTGGACGATCTGCTCGACGCCATGGCGCGCGAACGGATGGCGGCACTGGCCGCGCTCGGTGCGCGCTTCACGGTGTTCAGCTTCGGCTGGCCCGACGCAGCCTCGCTCGCCGTCATCGCCGCGCATCGAGAACTGCTGGCCGCGGTCGAGGTGATCCTCAAGTGGCCATTGCCCGCTGACGTCGACGAACGCCTGGCGCGGCTGCGCGCGACGTGCGGGGTCGCGCTGCAC
>JAFKGG010000383.1 GCA_017307915.1 Burkholderiales bacterium
AGCCGGCCGGTCGCGCCGAATGGGGCGATCAATATCTGATCACCGGCCACAAGTGGTTCATGTCGGCGCCGATGTGCGATGCGTTCCTGATCCTGGCGCAAACCGATCCGGGCAGCTCGGCGGGTCTGAGCTGCTTCTTCCTGCCGCGCTGGCTGCCCGACGGCAGCCGCAATGCGATGCGCGTGCGGCGCCTGAAAGACAAGCTCGGCAACCGCTCGAACGCATCGAGCGAGGTGGAATTCGAGCAGGCTCATGCGTATCGCGTCGGCGACGTAGGGCGCGGCGTGCGCACGATCCTGGAAATGGGCAATCTCACGCGGCTCGATTGTGCGATCGGCTCGGCCGGCATGATGCGCTGGGCGCTGGCCAATGCCTTGCACCACGCGACGCAGCGCGTCGCGTTCGGCAAGCGGCTGCTCGATCAGCCGCTGATGGTCAACGTGCTGGCCGATCTGGCGCTGGAATCAGAGGCCGCCACCGCGCTGGTGCTGCGGCTGGCGCGTGCGCTCGACGAGCGTGCTGCCGACCCTGCGGCCGACGCATTGGTGCGTATCGGCACGCCGCTGGCCAAGTACTGGATCTGCAAGCGCGGGCCGTCGTTCGCGTTCGAGGCGATGGAGGTGCTGGGCGGCAACGGCTATACCGAAGAGGCGCCGATCGCGCGGCTGTACCGCGAGCTGCCGGTCAATTCGATCTGGGAAGGCTCGGGCAACATCATGTGCCTGGACGTGCTGCGCGCGCTGGGCCGCCATCCCGAATGCCGCGAGGCGCTGGCGGTCGAGCTGACGGCGGCGCGCGGCGCCGACCGGCGTTATGACGCGTTCGTGGCGCAGTTGATCGGCGAACTGTCGTCGGGTTCGTTGGATGAGGCGCAGGGGCGGCGCATCACCGAAGCTCTGGCGCGCGCCTGGCAGGCATCTCTGCTGCTGCGCGGTGCGCCGGCGGCGGTGGCCGATGCGTTCTGCGCGGCGCGGCTCGACGCCCAGGCAGGCTGCGGGCACCTGACCTTCGGCACCTTGCCGGCGGGTGTCGATGCGAAGGCGATCGTGGAGCGGGCGCTGCCGGCGCAGGGTTGAGCTGGCGCTCCTCAGTCGGCCCGCAGATCGAACAGATCCAGCAGCTCGATCGGCCGCTCGACCAGGTGATCGGCGCCCCATTGGTGCGGCGGCTGCGCATCGCCGCAAAAGCCGTAGGCCGCAGCCACCGTGCGCATCGCGGCTGCACGGCCGGCTTCGACGTCGCGCAGGTCGTCGCCGACGTAGACGCTGAGCAGCGTATCGACGCCGGTCAGCCGCGCGCCGTGCAACAGCGGTTCGGGGTGCGGCTTGGCAAACGCCGTGGTGTCGCCGCCGATGGCGCAGGCGGCGCGCTGCAGCAATCCCAGGCCGTCGAGAATCGGCCGCACGTAGCGTTCCACCTTGTTGCTGATCACGCCCCAGCGGATGCCGTGCGCATCCAGTGCGTCCAGCACTTCGGCCATGCCGGTGAACAAGCGCGTGTTGACCAGCATCGCCGCTTCATAGCGTGCCAGAAACTCGTCGCGCAGCGCGGCGAATTCGGGCGCGTCGCGGTGCACACCCAATCCCTTGCCGATCAGCCCGCGGGCGCCCATCGATGCAAAAGGCCGCAGCTCGTCGAACGGCATCGGCGCCAGGCCACGTTCGCGACGCATGATGTGGATCGGCGCGACCAGGTCTTCGGCAGTATCGGCCAGCGTGCCGTCGAGATCGAAGAAGACGGCCTGCGGCGGCGGCAGGCGGGCGGGCTGCGGGGCGAGAGAGCGTGACATCGCGATTTCGGTCGGGTGCCGTTCAGGCCGGCCGCCGGAAGGCGGCCATGTAGTTGACGCTGACGTCGCGCGGATCGAGCCGGTAGCGGCGCGTGATCGGCTGATAGGTCAGCCCGCACATCTGCACGGCGTCGAGCCCGGCGCGGCGCGCGGCGGCGGCCAGCTCCGAGGGCCGGATGAACTTTTCGTATTCGTGCGTGCCGCGCGGCAGCAGCCGCAGCAGATATTCGGCGCCGACGATGGCGAACGCAAAGGCCTTGGCGTTGCGGTTGATCGTCGAAAAGAACACGTGGCCGCCGGGCCGTACCAGCGTTGCGCAGGCACGCACGATCGATTCCGCGTCGGGCACGTGTTCGAGCATTTCCATGCAGGTGACGACGTCGAAGCCCGCCGGCTCGCGCGCGGCCAGGTCTTCGGCGGCGATGCGCTCATAGCTGACCGCCACGCCGCTTTCCAGCGCATGCAGCTCGGCCACCTGCAGCGAGCGTTTGGCCAGGTCGATGCCCAGCACCTGGGCGCCGCGCGTGGCCATCGCTTCGGCCAGGATGCCGCCGCCGCAGCCGACGTCGATGACGCGGCGGCCGGCCAGCGGCGCCAGTTGGTCGATCCATTCCAGCCGTAGCGGATTGATCTCGTGCAGCGGCCGGAACTCCGATTCCGGATCCCACCAGTGCGCGGCGATCGCCTGGAACTTGTCGAGTTCGGCAGGATCGACGTTGGCGGGGCGTGCCGGGGCGGCGGAAAGCTCGGTCATGGCGTCGTCGTTCGGGAAAAGCGGGAAAGGGCGCCGCGGATCGCTGATTCTACGCCGGCCGGCCGTGCGGCCGGCGTCGTGTACGGACGAAAAAAAGCCCCGCCGAAGCGGGGCTTTTCACGAGCCGGTGCGGACACCGGCAGGTGGGTGCGATCAACGACGCGGACGCGTACCGACCACTTCGACTTCCACGCGACGGTTTTTCGCGCGGCCTTCGCGGGTACGGTTGTCGGCGACCGGCTGCTTCTCGCCTTTGCCTTCGGTGTAGACGCGGTTGGCTTCGATGCCTTTGCTGACCAGGTAGGCCTTGACCGACTCGGCACGGCGTACCGACAGGCGCTGGTTGTAGGCATCGGTACCGACGCTGTCGGTGTGGCCGACGGCGATGATCACTTCCAGCGACACGCCTTTCAGCTTGCCGACCAGATCATCGAGGCGAGCCTTGCCTTCGGGCTTGAGAACGGCCTTGTCGAAATCGAAGAAGGCGTCGGCAGCGAAAGTGACTTTCTCGCTGGTTGGAGCCGGGGCGGGGGCCGGAGCCGGGGCCGGGGCAGCGCGCGGAGCCGGAGCCGGGGCAGGTGCCGGAGCGGGCGCCGGGGCAGGTGCCGGAGCGGGAGCAGGCCGCGGAGCCGGGGCCGGAGCAGGCGCCGGCGCTTGCTTCGGCAGCAGATCGTCGTCGCAACCCGGGAACGCGTCCGCCGGGGTCCAGTAACCGGTGCGAACGCACAGGCCCGTGCCGCTCTTCACGACTTGGCTATTGGGGCTTTGTACGTAGCCCTTTTTATCGGGGACCGTCTGAGCGATCGAAACGGTCGATGCCGACAGCATGGCAGCAGCAACCAGATAGGCCAGTTTAGTAGGTTTGTTCATGTTTCTCCTTTCGGTAGAGCGCAACTCTCTGAGTTCGAAGCTGACAGGCGCCACGCCCCGGATCACGCTCGGCCTGACAAAATTTCGCCAGCACGATTGTGCCACACCGATGTACGGCCAACTACTTCGGCCACGGCAGACGCCGCCTGCCCGTCGGACAGCTGTCTCTTTCGGACAACATGACTGCCATCGACCCATACGTGTGCGACATGTTCGCGCCCGCAGGCGTAGATAAGCTGAGAAACCGGGTCGAACACCGGCGACAGCTCAATTGCCGATAGATCGATCGCGACGAGATCGGCCTGCTTGCCGACCTGGATCGAGCCGGAGCAATTGTCGAGCCCGACAGCGCGCGCGGCGTCCAGCGTCATCGCCTGCAGCGTGCGCCAGGCCGGCCAGGCGTCGGCGCGCCCGCTGGCGCCCTTGGCCAGCAGGGCGGCGCTGCGCGCCTCGGCCAACAGATCCAGCCGGTTGTTGCTGGCCGAGCCATCGGTGCCGATGCCGACGTTGATGCCCAGCTCGTGCATGCGCGCGGTGGGCGCGATGCCGCTGGCCAGCTTCAGGTTGGAATGCGGGCAATGCGCCACCGATGCGCCGCGTTCGGCCAGCAGCGCCAGATCGGCTTCCGACAGATGCACGGCGTGCACCGCGATCAGCTCGGGGCCGACCAGGCCCAGGGCATCGAGCCGTTGCAGCGGCCGCGCGCCATGCTTGTCCAGGCTGTCGGCGATTTCGGCGGCGGTCTCGTGCACGTGCATGTGGATCGGCAGCCCCAGCTCGCGCGCCAGCACCGCCACCTGCCGCAGCGGCTCGTCGCTCACCGTATACGGCGCATGCGGCGCCAGCGCGAAGCTGACGCGGCTTTCGCCGCGGAGCTGGTCGCGCAGTTCCAGTCCTTTGCGCAGGTAGTCGGCCGGGCTGCTGGCATAGCGCGTCGGGGAATCGATGACGACGATGCCCTGCACGCTGCGCATGCCCAGCGTCAGCGCGGCGCGCGCGCAGGCCTGCGGGTAGAAATACATGTCGTTGATGCAGGTGACGCCGCCGAGCAGCAGCTCGCGACAAGCCAGCAGCGCGCCGTCGTGGACGAAATCGGCGTCGACCAGCTCGGCTTCCAGCGGCCAGATGCGTTCATGGAGCCACTGCTGCAAGGGCAGGTCGTCGGCAGCGCCGCGTAGCAGCGCCATCGCCGCATGGCTGTGCAGATTGATGAAGCCGGGCGTGAGCAGATGGCCGGGGAGCGGCACCGTCTCGGCATCCGGAAATTCTTGCTGAGCTTGCGCCAGCGGCGCCAGCGCGGCGATGCGCGTGCCGTCGATGACCACGGCGTGGCCGGTCAGCACGCCCGGTTCGGGTGCGACCGGGGCGATCCATTGCGGAGCGAGCAGGACGGGGCGGCTCAAGGTGGTTCCCGCGAAAACGGTTGGCATAGTACGGCTGCTGAGCCGTGGGGCGTAAGCGTAAAGGATCAGCCGCGGCTATGGGCGATCGCCCGGGGTAGGCTGGCCGCTGTAAGACTGCTCTGCGACCGGCCGTACTGCCCTGGTCAGGCCCATCGGCCCGCGGGATTCGGTACTTTTTACCGAACCCAGCATGTTAAAATCTTTCGGTTTTGGGTGCGCACTTGGAAGGGCCGGTGCGCATGTCCTTCGACGCCGGCATCGGCCACGGCGTTCGTCGCGCCGCCGCGCCCCGCTTTTCCGGAATCCGCATGGACCAGTTCGCCAAAGAGACCTTGCCGATCAGCCTCGAAGAGGAGATGCGGCGCTCGTACCTCGATTACGCGATGAGCGTGATCGTCGGCCGCGCCCTGCCCGACGTGCGCGACGGCTTGAAACCCGTGCATCGCCGCGTGCTGTTTGCGATGCACGAGGTGAACAACGTCTGGAACCGGCCGTTCGTGAAGTGCGCCCGCGTGGTCGGCGACGTGATGGGTAAATACCACCCGCACGGCGACAGCGCGATCTACGACACGCTGGTGCGCATGGCGCAAGACTTTTCGCTGCGCTATCCGCTGGTCGACGGGCAGGGCAACTTCGGTTCGGTCGACGGCGACAACGCCGCGGCGATGCGCTACACCGAGTGCCGCCTGGAACGCATCGCCGGCGAGATGCTGGCCGATATCGACAAGGAAACGGTCGACTTCCAGCCGAACTACGACGGCAAGGAACTCGAACCCACGGTGCTGCCGGCGCGCATCCCGAACCTGCTGATCAACGGTTCGGCCGGCATCGCGGTGGGCATGGCGACGAACATTCCGCCGCACAACCTGGGCGAAGTGGTCGACGCTTGCCTGCTGTTGCTGCGCAAGCCCGAAACCACGATCGACGAGATCATCGAGCTGGTGCCGGCGCCCGACTTCCCCACCGCCGGCATCATCTATGGCGTGCAGGGCGTGCGCGACGGCTACCGCACCGGGCGCGGGCGCTGCATCATGCGCGCCAAGACGCACTTCGAGGAAATCGACCGCGGCAACCGCAGCGCGATCATCGTCGACGAGCTGCCCTACCAGGTCAACAAGCGGCTGTTGCTGGAACGCATTGCCGAGCTGGTCAACGACAAGAAGATCGACGGCATCTCCGACATTCGCGACGAATCCGACAAGTCGGGCATGCGCGTCGTGATCGAGCTCAAGCGCGGAGAGCTGCCCGAGGTGGTGCTGAACAACCTGTACAAGCAGACGCAGCTGCAGGACACCTTCGGCATCAACATGGTGGCGCTGGTCGATGGCCAGCCGCGCCTGTTGAACATCAAGCAGATGCTCGACGCGTTCCTCGCGCACCGGCGCGAGGTGATCACGCGGCGCACCATCTTCGAATTGCGCAAGGCGCGCGAACGCGGCCATGTGCTGGAAGGCCTGGCGGTGGCGATTGCCAACGTCGACGAGATGATCGAGCTGATCAAGGCCTCGCCCACGCCGCCGATCGCCAAGGAACGCCTGATGGCGCAGCCGTGGCGGGCCGGCGTGGCGCGCGAGATGCTCGAGCGCGCCGGCAGCGACATCGCGGCGTTCAAGCCCGAGGGGCTCGACCCGGCGGTAGGGCTCAACGGCGACGTCTATCGCCTGTCGGACGTGCAGGCGCAGGAAATCCTGCAGATGCGGCTGCAGCGGCTCACCGGTCTCGAGCAGGACAAGATCGTGCAGGAATACCGCGAAGTGATCGGCCAGATCACCGACCTGCTCGACATTCTGGCGCGCCCCGAGCGCATCACCGCGATCATTGGCGACGAGCTGAAGGCGATCAAGGCCGACTACGGCGATGTGCGCCGCTCGGTGATCGAACTGAACGCCACCGAACTGGACACCGAAGACCTGATCGCGCCGCAGGACATGGTGGTGACGCTGTCGCACTCCGGCTACATCAAGAGCCAGCCGCTGTCGGAATACCGCTCGCAGCGGCGCGGCGGCCGCGGCAAGCAGGCGGCGGCGATGAAGGAAGAAGACTGGATCGACCAGTTGTTCATCGCCAACACGCATCAATACATCCTGTGCTTTTCCAACCGCGGCCGCGTCTACTGGATCAAGGTCTGGGAAGTGCCGCAGGGCACGCGCACCTCGCGCGGCAAGCCGATCGTCAACCTGTTCCCGCTGGCCGAGGGCGAGAAGATCACCGTCGTGCTGCCGGTGAAGTCGTTCGACGAGGCACATTTCGTGTTCATGGCCACCAGCCTGGGCACGGTCAAGAAGACGCCGCTCACCGACTTTTCCAATCCGCGCAAGGCCGGCATCATCGCCGTCGATCTCGATGACGGCGACTTCCTGATCGGCGCGGCGGTGACCGACGGCCGCAACGACGTGATGCTGTTTTCCGACGCCGGCAAGGCGGTGCGCTTCGACGAGAACGACGTGCGCCCGATGGGCCGCGCGGCGCGCGGCGTGCGCGGCATGATGCTGGAAGACAGTCAGCAGGTGATTTCGATGCTGGTGGCGGTGCAGGACGAGCCGAAATCAGTGCTCACCGCCACCGAAAACGGTTTTGGCAAGCGCACGCCGATCGCCGAATACACGCGCCATGGCCGCGGCACCAAGGGCATGATCGCCATCCAGACCAGCGAGCGCAACGGCCGCGTGGTGGCCGCCGTGCTGGTCGAGGAAAAAGACGAGATCATGCTGATCACCACCGGCGGCGTGCTGGTGCGTACGCGCGTGGCCGAGATCCGCGAGATGGGCCGCGCTACGCAGGGCGTGACGCTGATCGCCATCGACGAGGGCACGACGCTGAGCGGCGTGCAGCGCGTGGTCGAGCGTGATGCCGCCGACAACGGGGTCGACGGCGAGGGCGAAAACGGCGCCTCTGCCGGCGGCGCTGCGGGCGACGAGGCGTCGGGCCACGAAAGGCCGGGCGACGGGACGCCGGGCGACGCGTAAGCCGCGCCCTCGTCGCGTCGGCGCGGCTCGATGCAGCTCTTCTACGAAATCGTACTGCCGGTCATCCTGATCATCGTGGTCGGCTTTGCAGCGGCCAAGCTGCAGGTGATCTCGGGAGCGGGCGTCCAGTCCTTGTTCGACGCCACCTTCCTGATCTTCACGCCGGCGCTGCTGTTCGGTGCCATGGCGCGCGTCGACGTCGCGCATCTGTCGCCGGGCGCGGCGTTTTCCTATTACCTGGCGACCGTGCCGCTGTTTGCCGCTGCGCTGGTCGCGCAGCGCTGGCGCGGGCGCAGCGTGTCGACGGCCACGGTGCGATCCTTGGGCGTGGTGTTCTCGAACACGGTGATGCTGGGCATTCCGCTGGTCCGGATGCTGTATGGCGAGACCGGCCTGGCGTTTCTGCTGACCATCATCGCCGTGCATGCGCTGATCTTCCTGACCGCGGCCACGCTGGCGATCGAGCTCGACGAAGCTGCCCGCAACCGGGGCGAGACGGGCGCTGCGACCGACGCCGGATCGTCGCGGCGCGAACTGCTGTCGCACCTGGCGAGGGTGGCCCGCGCGGCGCTGCTGCACCCGGTGGTGCTGCCGATCCTGGCCGGCCTGGCGTGGGCGCTGCTCGGCCTGCCGCTGCCGGTGCCGATCGACAAGGCGCTGGCCACGATGGGCACTGCCAGCTCGCCGCTGTGCCTGATGCTGCTGGGTGCTTCGCTGGCGCAGTTCGATCTGCGGCGCGGTTTGGCAGCCGCGGCGGCGCTTACCGCCTTCAAGAGCCTGCTGCACCCGCTGCTGGTCTGGAGCGTCGGCCGCTTCGTGTTGCAGCTCGATGCCCTGCCGCTGGCAGTGGCCACGCTCACGGCGGCGCTGCCGATCGGTGCCAACGTCTATCTGTTCGCGCAGCGCTACCAGGCCGAGGTCGGCGTGATCAGCGCCGGCGTGATGATGTCGACGCTGTTCAGCGGGCTGAGCCTGCCGGTGGTGCTGATCCTGCTGCGCTGACGGCGCGGCTGCCAGACGAAAAAAAACCGCCGGCGAACCGGCGGTAGAGGGAGTGGCAAAAGCTAGAGCGAGAGAACGGTTGCGTGCTGCGTTTATTTCGACGCGGCGCGGCGGCGCACGGCGGCCAGACCGATCAGGCCGGTGCCCAGCAGCAGCGCGGTGGCCGGCAGCGGCACGTTGCCCGTGCCCTGCTGGGCGATGAGCTGGTCCTGGCGCGTCATGCTGTACAGGCGGGAGAATTCCCAGTTGCCGGCCGACAGTGTCGTGTTGTTCAGCGCCTGGTTGGCCCAGCTCAAGCCCAGGCTGATGGCGCTGGTCGCATCCGAATCCGAGCCGATCGCCGCGAAGCTGCCATAGGCCAGTTTCCAGACGGCCACTTGGAAGGCGGCGCTCTTGACCGAGTTGGTGACCAGCGAGTAGTAGTTCTCGTACAAGCGGCCCAGCGCGGTCAGCGTATCGGCGGAGAAGCCGGTGGCCTGCTGCACGTAGTCGGTGTAGGTGGCGCCGGTGCTGATCGTCTGGTACAGATCGATGCAGAACGAGGTCAGGCTCTGGCTGTTCCAGATGATCGAGAATTCGCCGGCGAGAATGCTGTTCCAGCTGGTCGGCGAGGTGACCTTCATCTGCTCGTAGCCGTGGGCGAAGCCGGTGAAAGTGACCGGATCGGCCTTGGCCGGTGCCAGCATGGCCAGCGGCGAAGCGAGAACCAGGGTGAGGAGGGCTTTCTTGATCGATTTCATTTGAACTAGCTCCAAAGAAAGAGGTTTACGGCCTCTTCCTAAGCAGCTAGCGTGCCAGATTAAAAATCTCTTTTAAAACAATTGGTTGGAAATTGATTTGGCTGTCTGAGCCAACGCGCCGTAAGAAGCGCCGAGGTGATATCGATCACGTTGTGACGGGGTTCACGCGGCGCTGGTGACGGCCGTCACGTTAGCCGGCGTGATGCCTTCCGAGCGTCTTGCGGTGAACGCCTTGGCGACCGGTCGCTGCGACCCGACCCGGCTTTGATAGCATGGCGGTCTCATGTCCCAGATCTTCAATTTCTCCGCGGGGCCGGCGGTGCTCCCTCGCGAAGTGCTAGAACAAGCCGCCGCCGAAATGACCGACTGGCACGGCAGTGGCATGTCGGTCATGGAAATGAGCCATCGCGGCGCCGAGTTCGGCCAGATCATCGGCGAAGCCGAAGCCGATCTGCGCGAACTGCTGGCAGTGCCCGAGCACTATCGCGTGCTGTTCATGCAAGGGGGCGCGCTGGCCGAAAACGCCATCGTGCCCTTGAATCTGCTGCGCGGCGGCAGCGCCGACTATCTGGTCACCGGCAGCTGGTCGCGGCAGTCGGCACGCGAGGCGGCGCGTTACGGCACCATCAATATGGTGGTCGAGCCCGGCGAGGCCGCCTTTACGCGCATCCCGCCGCAAGCTGAATGGCGCCTGTCGCGCGACGCTTCCTATCTGCACTTGTGCAGCAACGAGACGATCGACGGCGTGCAGTTCCATTGGCTGCCGGCGCGCGGCGATGCGCCGCACCAACTGGCGCCCGCGATACCGCTGGTGGTCGACGCCTCGTCCGACATCCTGTCGCGTCCGATCGACGTATCGGCTTACGGCTGCCTGTATGGCGGTGCGCAGAAGAACATCGGCCCGGCCGGGCTCACGCTGGTCATCATCCGCGAAGACCTGCTCGGCCACGCGCACCCGCTGTGCCCGAGCGCCTTCGATTACGCGGTGGTGGCCAAGAACAAGTCGATGTTCAATACGCCGCCTACCTATGCGATCTACATTGCCGGCTTGGTGTTCAAGTGGCTCAAGCGCCAGGGCGGCGTGGCCGGCATCGCGGCGCGCAACCAGGCCAAGGCGGCGCTGCTGTATGACTACATCGACGCCAGCGGCTTCTACCAGAACCGCGTCGCGCGCGAAGATCGTTCCTGGATGAACGTGCCGTTCTTCCTGGCCGACCCGGCGCTCGACAAGGAGTTTCTGGCCGGCGCGCAGCAGCGCGGGCTGCTGCAGTTGAAAGGGCATCGTTCGGTGGGCGGCATGCGCGCTTCGATCTACAACGCGATGCCGATCGAGGGCGTGCGCACCCTGGTCGATTACATGAAAGATTTCGAACGCAGTCATGGCTGAGCAAGCGGCGGTTCCCCAACCGGATGCCAACAGTTCCCCGGAAAACGGCGACGATCTGCAAGCCTTGCGCGTGCAGATCGATGCCACCGACCGCGAGATCGTCGACGCGCTGAACCGGCGCGCGCGGCTCGCATTGGCCGTCGGCGAAGTGAAGAAGCGCACGCAGGCGCCGGTCTACCGGCCCGAGCGCGAAGCGCAGATCATGGCGGCGCTGCGCGCGCGCAATGCCGGTCCGCTGTCGGGCGATGCGCTCGAGGCGATCTACCGCGAGGTGGTGTCGGCATGCCGCGAGCTGGAACGGCGGCTGCGCGTGGCCTATCTGGGACCGGCCGGCACGTTTTCCGAACAGGCGGTGATCAAGCATTTCGGCAGCGGCATCGAAGCCGTGCCCTGTGCCACGATCGACGAAGTGTTTCGCGCGGCCGAATCCGGCAGCGTCGATTTCGGCGTAGTGCCGGTGGAAAACTCCACCGAGGGCGCGGTGAACCGCACGCTCGATCTGCTGCTGCACACGCGCTTGACGATCAGCGGCGAAGTGTCGCTGCCGATCAGCCAGAACCTGATGAGCCGCAGCGGCACGCTCGACGGCGTGCGCCGCATCGTGTCGCATCCGCAATCGTTGGCGCAGTGCCATGGCTGGCTCGATCGCCATTGCCCGTCGATCGAGCGCGTGCCGGTAGTGAGCAACGCCGAAGCCGCGCGGCTGGCCTCGCTGTCCGACGACACCGCCGCCATCGCCGGCGAGATCGCGGCGGCGCGCTACGGGCTGGCGCTGGTCGGGCGCAACATCCAGGACGATCCCAGCAACCGCACGCGCTTTGCCGTGATCGGCGAATACGTCTGCGGCCCGTCGGGTGCCGACCAGACCTCGCTGATCCTGTCGGTGCCCGATCGCGCCGGCGCCGTGCACTCGCTGATCGAGCCGCTGGCGCGGCACGGTGTGTCGATGAAGCGCTTCGAGTCGCGGCCGGCGCGCCAGGGCAACTGGGAGTACTACTTCTACATCGACGTACTTGGCCATTGCGATGATGCGGCGGTGGCGGCGGCATTGGCCGAACTGCAATCGCGCGCCGCCTACTGCCGCGTCGTGGGCTCCTATCCGCGCGCGACCTGAGCCTCCGGGCGCGACCTGAAGAACGCCGAACCGAAAGTCCAATCCATGAGTATCCAGGCCCCCGAGTACGTCCGCCAGATCGCCCCGTATCAGGCCGGCAAACCCATTTCCGAGCTGGCGCGTGAATACGGGCTGCAGGTCGAGCGCATCGTCAAGCTCGCCTCCAATGAAAATCCGCTCGGCATGCCCGAATCGGCCAAGCGCGCGATGGCCGCCGAACTGGCCGAGCTGGGGCGCTATCCGGATTCCAACGGCTTCGAGCTGAAAGCCGCCATCGCAGCGCGCTACCGCGTGCCGCCGGACTGGATCACGCTGGGCAATGGTTCCAACGACGTGCTCGAAATCGCCGCGCATGCGCTGGTGCAGGCCGGGCAGTCGATCGTCTATTCGCAGTATTCGTTCGCCGTGTATGCGCTGGCCACGCAGGGCGTGGGCGCGCGCGCGATCGTCGTGCCGGCGCGCAATTACGGCCATGATCTGAAGGCGATGCGCGCCGCGATCGAGCCCGACACGCGGCTGGTGTTCATCGCCAATCCGAACAACCCCACTGGCACTTTCGTGCCGGCCGCTGAAGTGGCCGAGTTCCTGGCATCGGTGCCGTCGAACGTGGTGGTGGTGCTGGACGAGGCCTATACCGAATATCTGGAGCCGGCTGACCGTTTCGATTCCACCGAATGGGTGCGGCAGTATCCGAACCTGATCGTGGTGCGCACGTTCTCGAAGGCCTATGGGCTGGCCGGCCTGCGCATGGGCATGGGGTTGGCGCAGCCCGAGCTGACCGATCTGATGAACCGGGTGCGCCAGCCGTTCAACGTGAATTCGCTGGCGCAGGCCGCGGCGATCGCGGCGCTGGGCGACGAGGAATTTCTGCGGCGCAGCTACGAGATCAACCGTGCCGGCTTGCAGCGGATGCAGGCCGCGTTCGCCGAGATGGGCGTCGAGTACCTGCCGTCGTACGGTAATTTCGTGCTGGTTCGGGTCGGCGATGCGGCGGCGGTCTATGAAAGCCTGCTGCACGACGCCGTGATCGTGCGGCCGGTCGGCGGCTACGGACTGCCTGAGTGGCTGCGCGTATCGGTGGGCTTGCCCGAAGAAAACGAAACCTTCCTGGCGGCGTTCAAGCGCGCGCTGGGACGCTGACGGCGATGACGATCCGCAAGGTCGCCATCCTGGGCGTGGGCCTGATCGGCGGTTCGTTGGCGGCGGCTCTGAAGCGTGCCGGCACGGCGGCGCAGGTGGTGGGCTATACCCCCGGCGATGACGCGCAGGTAGCGCGCGCGCTGGGGCACATCGACTCCGCCAGCGCCAGCGTGGCCGAGGCGGTGAGCGGCGCCGCCTTCGTCGTGCTGGCCGCGCCGGTGCCGACGCTGCCGGCGCTGCTGGCCGAAGCGCGCCCGCACCTGGATGCGCAGGCCATCATCACCGACTGCGCCAGCACCAAGCGGTCGGTCGTTGAAGCGGCGCGCCAGGCGCTGGGCGATGCCTTCCTGCGCTTCGTGCCCGGCCATCCGATCGCGGGCTCGGAACGCAGCGGGCCGCAGGCGGCCAATCCCGACCTGTTTCGCGACAAGCGCTGGCTGCTGTGCCCGCTCGATTCGACGCCCACGCAGCACGTGGAAGCGGTCTCGCGGCTGCTGGAGCCGACCGGTGCGCGCATCGATCTGCTCGATGCGCAACTGCACGACCGCATCTTCGCCGAGGTATCGCACTGGCCGCACGCGGTGGCTTTTGCGATGGCGGCGGCGATCGCCGGCGGCGAGCTGGCCGATCGCGCGATCGAGTTTTCCGGCGCCGGCCTGCGCGACACCAGCCGCATCGCCGCCTCGTCGCCGACGCTGTGGGCCGACATCATGCTCGACAATCGCGAGGCCTGCCTGGCCTCGGCCGCGCGCTTTCGCGAGCGCGGCGAGGCGATCATCGCGGCCCTGGAGGCCGGCGATCGCGACGCGCTGGTCGAGATCTTCGGTGCGGCCAGCCGCTGGCGCAGCCGCTTGGCCTAGTACGTTGGCCTAGTGCGCCAGGAGTATTGCCGCGCCCCCCAGGGGCGATACCATGAGCGTAGTGCCTTTGCGCCCCGCCCAGGCGCAGCCGGCCGCGCCGCTTTGATTTCCAGGAAACTCCCATGACCAGCAGTTTTCGCGTCGCCCCTGGTGGGCGGCTGTCCGGCAGCCTTCGCGTGCCGGGCGACAAATCGATCTCGCACCGCTCGATCATGCTCGGCGCAATCGCCGACGGCACCACCGAGGTCAGCGGCTTCCTGGAAGGCGCTGATGCGATCTCGACGATGAACGTGTTTCGCGCGCTCGGCGTGGCCATGGAAGGACCCACGGCCGGCCGCGTGACGGTGCGCGGCGTGGGGCTCGACGGCCTGCGCGGCGCCGCGCAGCCGCTGGACTGCGGCAACGCCGGCACCGCGATGCGGCTGCTGATGGGCTTGCTGGCCGGCCAGCCGTTCGAGTCCACGCTGATCGGCGACGCCAGCCTGAGCAAGCGGCCGATGCGCCGCGTCGCCGACCCGCTCACCGCGATGGGCGCGCGCATCGAAACGCGCGACGGCTGCCCGCCGGTGCGCATCCTGCCCTCGGGCGGGCTGCACGGCATCCGCTACCCCATGCCGATGGCCAGTGCGCAGCTCAAATCGGCCTTGCTGCTGGCCGGGCTGTACGCCAGTGGTGAAACGGTGGTGGTGGAACCGGCGCCGACGCGTGACCACACCGAGCGCATGCTCGGCGGCTTTGGGGTGCGCGTCGAGCGTGATGGCGCGCAGGCGTCGGTGCGCGGCGGGCAGCGCTTGCGCGCCACCAGCATCGACGTGCCGGCCGACATCTCGTCGGCGGCGTTCTTCCTGGTCGGCGCTTCGATCGCCGAGGGCTCCGACATCACACTCGAGCACGTCGGCATGAACCCGACGCGCACCGGCATCATCGACATCCTGCGGCTGATGGGCGCGAACATCGAGGTGCTGGCCTCGCGCGAAGTGGGCGGCGAGCCGGTGGCCGACCTGCGCGTGCGCGCAGCGCCTTTGCGCGGCATCGAGGTGCCGCGCGAACTGGTGCCGCTGGCGATCGACGAGTTTCCGGCGCTGTTCATTGCCGCCGCCTGCGCCGAAGGGCGCACCGTGGTCAGCGGCGCCGAAGAGCTGCGCGTGAAGGAATCCGATCGCATTGCCGTGATGGCCGATGGCCTGCAGACGCTGGGCGTGTCGGCCACGCCGACGCCCGACGGCATGATCATCGACGGCCGCGGCGGCCAGCCGCAGGTGTTCGGCGCCGGCGCGATCGAATCGCACGGCGATCACCGCATCTCGATGTCGTTCGCGATGGCGGCGCTGCGTGCCGGCGGCGCGCTGGAGATCCGCGACACGGCCAACGTCGGTACCTCGTTCCCGGGCTTCACCACGCTGGCGGCGCGTGCCGGCTTGGCGATCGACGTCGGAGCGGCCGATCCGCTGAGGGCCCGTTCCTGATGAGTACCCATGACGGTATTCCGGTCATCGCCATCGACGGCCCCACTGCCTCGGGCAAGGGCACCATCGCCCAGCGCGTGGCGCAGATGCTGGGTTGGGGGTATCTCGATTCCGGCGCCTTGTACCGCCTGAGCGCACTGGCGGCGCTGCGCGACGGCGTGTCGCTGGACGACGAAGCCGCGCTGGCGGGGCTGGCGGCCCGGCTGCCGGTGGCGTTTCGCGGCGCCACCATCGAACTGGCCGGCCAGGACGTCACCGACACGATCCGCGACGAGGCGATCGGCAATGCCGCCTCGCGCATCGCCGCGCTGCCGGCGCTGCGCGCGGCGCTGCTCGATCTGCAACGCGGCTTTCGCCGTGCGCCTGGCCTGGTGGCCGATGGGCGCGACATGGGCACCGTCGTATTTCCCGAAGCGCGGCTGAAAGTGTTCCTCACTGCCAGCGCCGAGTCACGGGCCGAACGACGCTATAAGCAGTTGATCGAAAAGGGTTTTTCTGCTAATCTAGACGCCCTTTTGGCGGATTTGAGGCAGCGTGATGCGCGCGATGCGAATCGTGCGGTGGCGCCGCTCAAACCTGCCGAAGGTGCAGTCGTGATCGACTCCACGCATCTGGGCATCGACCAGACGGTCGCCCAGGTGCTGAAGGCGTATCGCGATCTGGCGCGCCGCGCCGGGGCTTGAGGCAATCGTCGTCGGTTGCCGGCGCCAGCGGCGGCGCGGTGGGTATGGGCCCAGCAATGGGCGTGTCAGGTGCCCGCCCGTCATCGGGCGGGGGTGTCGTCAACTCCGCTGGGGCCGGCCGCATTCAGCCGCCAAAGTTTCCCCGGCGTGTTTTTAACCATTTGGAAATCCACTTTGAGTAACCTAACCCAAGCCACTCCGGGAACGGAAAGTTTCGCCCAACTGTTCGAGGAATCGCTCTCGCGCCAGGAAATGCGCCAGGGCGAGGTGATCACCGCCGAGGTGGTCCGTCTCGATCACAACTTCGTCGTCGTCAATGCGGGTCTGAAGTCCGAAAGCTTCATCCCGATTGAAGAGTTCCACAATGATCGTGGCGAACTCGACGTCAAAGAAGGCGATTTCGTCTCGGTGGCTATCGACTCGCTCGAAGACGGCTACGGCGAAACCCGGCTGTCGCGCGACCGCGCCAAGCGGCTGGCGGCCTGGATCAGCCTGGAAAAGGCGCTGGAATCGGGCGAGCAGGTCGACGGCACGATCACCGGCAAGGTCAAGGGCGGCCTGACCGTCATGACCAACGGCATCCGCGCGTTCCTGCCCGGCTCGCTGATCGACACGCGTCCGGTCAAAGACACGACGCCGTACGAAGGCAAGACGCTCGAATTCAAGGTCATCAAGCTCGACCGCAAGCGCAACAACGTGGTGCTGTCGCGGCGCGCGGTCGTCGAACTCACGCAGGGCGAAGAGCGCGCCAAGCTGCTCGAAACGCTGCATGAAGGCGCGATCGTCAACGGCGTGGTCAAGAACATCACCGACTACGGCGCGTTCATCGACCTGGGCGGCATCGACGGCCTGCTGCACATCACCGACATGGCCTGGCGTCGCGTGCGTCACCCGTCGGAAGTACTGCAAGTCGGCCAGGAAGTCACCGCCAAGGTGCTCAAGTTCGACCAGGAAAAGAACCGCGTCTCGCTGGGCGTCAAGCAGCTGGGCGACGATCCGTGGGTCGGCATCGGCCGCCGCTATCCGCAAGGTACGCGGATGTTCGGCAAGGTCACCAACATCACCGACTACGGCGCGTTCGTCGAGATCGAGCCGGGCATCGAAGGCCTGGTGCACGTGTCGGAAATGGACTGGACCAACAAGAACGTCAACCCCGGCAAGATCGTCGCCCTGGGCGACGAGGTCGAGGTGATGGTGCTGGAGATCGACGAAGATCGCCGCCGCATCTCGCTCGGCATGAAGCAGTGCCGTCCGAATCCGTGGGAAGAGTTTGCCGACAACCATCGCAAGGGCGACAAGGTGCGTGGCACGATCAAGTCGATCACCGACTTCGGCGTGTTCATCGGCCTGCCCGGCGGCATCGACGGCCTGGTCCATCTGTCCGACCTGTCGTGGAACACCCCTGGCGAAGAAGCGGTTCGCAACTTCAAGAAGGGCGATGAAGTCGAGGCGATGGTGCTGGCGATCGATACCGAGCGCGAGCGCATTTCGCTGGGCATCAAGCAGATGGAAGGCGACCCGTTCGGTAACTACGCGTCGTCGCACGAGAAGGGCCAGGTGGTTCGCGGTATCGTCAGAAGCGTCGATCCGAAAGGCGCCGTCATCGATCTGGGTGGCGACATCGACGGTTATCTGCGCGCTTCCGAGATCTCGCGCGATCGCGTCGAAGACGCTCGCAACCATCTGAAGGAAGGCGACGAGGTCGAAGCCATGATCGTCAACGTCGACCGCAAGAACCGGTCGATCAACCTGTCGATCAAGGCGCGCGACACCGCCGATACGGCCGAGGCGCTGCAACGCCTGCAGGCTGAAAGCGGCGCGGCCAGCGGCACCACCAATCTGGGTGCGTTGCTGCGAGCCAAGCTCGATACGTCGAAAGAGTGATCGCACCGGGCGCCGCCCCTCGCGGGGCGGCGCCTCGGGTGCTGTCCCCGTTTTCCGATTCAGTCAAGCAAGCGGCAGGGCGGACGATGGAGATGGGTTTCCGACCGGATGACGACGAAGCCTTGGGCGACGCCGGGCATCCGACGATGACCAAGTCGGAGCTGATCGCTCGGTTGGCCGAGCGCTATCCGCAGCTCGTTGCCAAAGATGCCGAGTTCGCGGTGAAGACGATTCTCGACGCGATGTCGCGCACGCTGGCCGACGGCCACCGGATCGAGATCCGCGGCTTCGGCAGCTTTGCCTTGTCGCATCGGCCGCCGCGCGTGGGACGCAATCCCAAATCCGGCGAGAAAGTGCTGGTGCCCGAAAAGCGTGTGCCGCATTTCAAGCCCGGCAAGGAACTACGCGAGCGGGTCGATGCCGGCCTGCAGCGCGCCAACGATGCCTTGCAGCGGCATAGCGCTTGATGAACCTGGTCCGTCGGCCGGTTGCGGCCGGCCGCGACGTGGCTGCGCGGCGCCGGCGGCGTCGGCGAACTGATGCTGTAGCCGTAGCGAACGAAGCACGCGATCCGATCACTCACCGTGGAGTTGCCGATGCGAGTCGTCACCTGGCTGTTCAACCTCGTGCTGTTCGTGTTGGCCCTTGGTTTCGCGCTGTCCAATACCGATTCGATCGACTTGCGTTTCATGCCGGGGGGCCTGCAATGGCGCGCGCCCTTGGTCGTGTTCCTGTTGATCTTCCTGGCGGCCGGCGTGGTGCTGGGTTTGCTGGCGGCTGGCCCATCCCTGTTCCGGCAGCGGCGCGAGATCGCGCGCTTGAACAAGGAACTGCGCCATGCAACGCGCCCCGCCAATGGCGGCGTGACGGCGGCTACGCCGCCGGTCGACGCCGTACCCGATCCGGTCACCCGGTTAGGCGTCTGAATCCACACCTACTGCGCCGATGCTCGAATTCGAAGCCTGGTGGCTGCTCGCGATCCCGCTGTTCTTCGGGCTCGGTTGGTTTGCATCCCGTTATGACTCAAGGCTGAGCAGCGGCGATCGCCGTCGCGACGCCGGCCTGCCCGATGCCTATTTTCGCGGGCTGAACTTTCTGCTCAACGAGCAGCCTGACAAGGCGATCGACGCATTCATTGACGTCGTCAAGCTCGATCCCGAAACCGTCGATCTGCATTTCGCGCTTGGTAACCTGTTTCGCCGCCGCGGCGAAACCGATCGCGCGATCCGCGTGCATCTGAACCTGGCCGAGCGCAGCGATCTCGACGCCGGGCAGCGCGAGCATGCCTTGTTCGAACTGGGGCAGGATTATCTGAAAGCCGGGCTGCTCGATCGTGCCGAAGATGCGTTCAATCGGCTCGAAGGCACCCGCTATGCCGCCGCGGCGCTGCATCACCGCCTGGAAATCGCGCAGATGGTGCGCGACTGGCCGCTGGCCGTCGAGTTGGCGCAGCGCTTGCAGCGCGATCTGAAGGAAGGCCGCGCCACCGAGATCGCGCATTTCCATTGCGAGCTGGCTGCGCAGGGTCTGGCCGGCGCGTCGGCGGCGCGGTTCGAGACGGCGCGGCGCGAGCTCGATGCGGCGCGCGAGGTTGCTCCGGCTCATCCACGGCCGTGGCTGCTGCGCGGCGAGGCCGCGGCCGCAGAAGGCGATGATCTTGCCGCCATTGCTGCCTGGCGCGAGGTCGAGCGTGAAAGCCCGCAGTTCATGGCGCTGGCGGCGCCCGGTTGGCTGGCTGCGCATCAGCGGCTGGGCCGGCTCGACGAGGGCATTGCCGCGCTCGAGGCGATCCAGGGCGCGCATCCGTCGATTGACACCTTCTCGGCGCTGGCTGCGGCACGCACCGAGCGCGACGGCCCGGCGCAGGCGCTGGCCTGGGCCGAGCAGGCGCTGCGCGCCGCGCCGTCGCTGCTGGGTTTGCAGCAATTGCTCGCCATCAGGGTGTCGCTGCTCGATGCCATGCCGGCGACGGCTGCGGCGCCGCTCGAATCCACGCGCGCCGAAGTCGAGCTCACGCAGCGGCTGATCCAGGCGCAGGCGCGTCGCCTGTCGCGCTACGTATGCAGCCATTGCGGTTTCAAGGCGCGCCAGTTCTACTGGCAGTGTCCCGGCTGCAACCGCTGGGATACCTATGCCCCGAAACGCAGCGAGGAGCTCGAACGTGGTTGAGCGGGTCGATACGGTCGAGCCGGTGGACCTTTCGCCGGCCCGTGTGCTGGTCGTCGGTGACGTGATGCTCGATCGCTACTGGTTCGGCGACGTCGAGCGCATTTCGCCCGAGGCGCCGGTGCCGGTGGTGCGCGTGTCGCGCAGCGACGAACGGCTGGGCGGCGCGGCCAACGTGGCGTTCAACGCCGCGACGCTGGGGGCGCGCGTCGCGCTGGTCGGCGTGGTGGGGGCCGACGAGCCGGGCGACCGCATCGAGACGCTGGCGCGCGCACACGGCATCGACGTGCAACTGGCGCGCGATCCCGAGCTGCCCACCACGATCAAGCTGCGCGTCATCGGTCGCCAGCAGCAATTGCTGCGCATCGATTTCGAGCGCCGTCCCGATGCGCAGGTGCTGGCACGCAAGCTCGACGCGGTGCGCACGCTGGCCGGTGCGGCCGACGTGCTGGTGCTGTCCGACTACGGCAAAGGAGCGCTGGCGCAGATCGAGGCGATCATCGCACTGGCGCGCGAGCGCGCGCTGCCGGTGATCGTCGATCCGAAAGGCGACGACTACCAACGCTATGCCGGCGCCACCGTGCTGACGCCGAACCGCGCCGAGTTGCGCGAAGTGGTGGGCAGTTGGCGCGACGAAGCCGACCTGACCGAGCGGGCGCAGCAGCTGCGCCGCTCGCTCGACGTGCGCTACCTGCTGCTGACCCGATCCGAAGAGGGCATGACGCTGTTCGCCGACGACGGCGAGCTGCACGTGCCGGCGCAGGCGCGCGAAGTGTTCGACGTATCAGGCGCCGGTGACACGGTGGTGGCCGTGCTTGCCGCCATGCTCGGCGCCGGGCAGCCGGTGGCCGACGCGGTGCGGCTGGCCAACCGAGCCGGCGGCATCGTCGTCGGCAAACTGGGTACGGCGGCGGTGACGCCGCAGGAGTTGTTCGAATGATCATCGTCACCGGCGCGGCCGGTTTCATCGGTAGCAACCTGATCCGCGGGCTGAATCAGCGCGGTGAGCGCGACATCATCGCGGTCGACAACCTCACGCGCGCCGACAAGTTCCGCAATCTGGTCGATTGCGAAATCGCCGACTATCTCGACAAGCAGGAACTGCTCGGCCAGCTAGATCGCTACAACAGCGTGAAGGCGATCTTCCATCAGGGCGCGTGCTCCGACACGATGGAAACCGACGGCCGCTACATGATGGAGAACAACTACCGTTATTCGCTGGCACTGCTCAAGCACGCCAGCGTGTACGGCACGCGGCTGATTTATGCTTCGTCGGCGGCGGTCTACGGCGGCTCCGAGCATTTCGTCGAAGAGCTGCGCCACGAGCGGCCGCTGAATGTCTACGGCTATTCGAAATACCTGTTCGACCAGATCGTGCGCCGGCGCCTGCCCGGCATGTCGTCGCAGGTGGTGGGGCTGCGCTATTTCAACGTCTATGGGCCGCGCGAAGCGCACAAGGGGCGCATGGCCTCGGTGGCGTTCCACAACTTCAACCAGTTTCTGGCTGAAGGCAAGGTGCGCCTGTTCGCCGGCTGGGACGGCTGGGGCGATGGCGAACAAAGCCGTGACTTCATTCACGTCGACGACGTGGTGGCGGTGAATCTGCATTTCTTCGAGCATTCCGAGCGCAGCGGCATCTTCAATTGCGGCACCGGCCGTGCGCAGCCGTTCAACGACGTGGCGGCCACCGTCGTCAACACGCTGCGCCGGCTGCGTGGTGAACCCGAGCTGCCGCTGGCCGAGCTGGTGGCGGCGGGCCTGATCGAATACCAGCCGTTTCCCGATGCGCTGAAGGGCAAGTACCAGAGCTTCACGCAGGCCGACGATACGCAACTGCGTGCCGCTGGCCATACGAAGCAGTTCGCCACCGTGCAGCAGGGCGTGGCGCGCTACGTCGAGTGGCTGTGGCAGCAGCGCTGATGCGATCGCGTCGATCATTCGCCATTCGTGCGGCGCATGCATCGGCGCGTCGGCTCGGCCGGCGAGGCGGATCATGCATGCCGGGCGCGCTGAATCAAGGCGGGCGGCCGGCACCATGAAGCACGCCCCCGACGAGCCGCCGCCGGCTGCCGGCGAGCCGCGCTGGCGGCTGTACTGGCGTCTGACGCGCATGCACCGGCCGATCGGCACCGTGCTGCTGCTGTGGCCCACGCTGTGGGCGCTGTTCATCGCTTCCGAAGGCCGGCCCGACGGCTATCTGCTGTTCGCGTTCTGCCTGGGCACGCTGTTGATGCGCTCGGCCGGCTGCGCGATCAACGACTGGGCCGATCGTGATTTCGATCGCCACGTGGCGCGCACGCGCGATCGGCCGCTCACCTCGGGCCTGATCCATTCATGGGAAGCGGTGGCGGTGTTCGTCGTGCTGTCGCTGGTGGCGCTGCTGCTGGTGCTGCCGATGCATCCGCTGGTGTGGGCACTGGCCGTGGTCGGCGCGTTCCTGGCGGCCAGCTATCCGTTCACCAAGCGTTTCTTCGCATTGCCGCAGGCCTATCTGGGCATCGCTTTCGGCTTTGGTATGCCAATGGCCTTCGCTGCCGTGCTGCACAGCCTACCGCCGGTGGCCTGGGTGATGCTGGCGGCGAATATCTGCTGGGCGCTGGCCTATGACACCGAATACGCGATGGTCGATCGCAACGACGACCTGAAGCTCGGCATCCGCACCGCGGCGATCACCTTTGGGCGCTTCGACGTGGCGGCGGTGATGATCTGCTACGCGCTGACACTCGGTCTGCTGGCCGTGGTCGGATACATGTCGGGGCTCGGCCTTGCGTATGGCATGGGCTTGATCGCAGCGGCGGGTATCGCGGTCTATCACTTCAGCTTGATTCGTACGCGCAGCCGGGAAGGGTGCTTTCGCGCGTTCAATCACAACAACTGGTTCGGGGCGGTGGTGTTTGCGGGGATCGCGGCGGATTACTGGCTGCGTTGAACGCTGTCCGTTGTGCGGCAGTTGCCCGCTCCGCTCAGCCGTAAGGTCTACCTCTATCTGCTTCAGCCGTGAGTGCTATCCATCCGGCTGAGCCGTCGGTGCAATCGACGTCGACGCGGCCGCTTGCAAGACTGTGCGGATGGCCAACCACCCTCCGCACGATCACGCCTACCAGGGCATCTTTTCGCATCCGCAGATGGTGCGGGATCTGCTGCGCGGATTCGTGCATGAGACTTGGGTTGCTGAGCTGGATTTTGCCAGCCTCGAACGCGTCAACGCCCGCCATTTGAGCGACGGCCTGCGCGCCCGTGAAGGGGATCTCGTCTGGCGGTTGCGCTTGCATCGCGACTGGCTCTATGTGTACCTGATGCTCGAGTTCCAGAGCCGCGACGATCGCTGGATGGCCCTGCGCGTGCTGGTTTACGTCGGTCTGCTGTACCAGGGGCTGATCCGCGGCCGGCAGATTGGCCGCGGCGAGCGCCTGCCGGCGGTGTTTCCGATCGTGATCTACAACGGCAGCAAACCGTGGCGTTCGGCACGTGACATGGCTGAGCTGATCGAACCTTTGCCGGCGGGCCTGCAGGCGTATCGGCCTAGCCAGCGCTATTTCCTGCTCGACGAGCGGCGCATAACCGGTGGCCGTTCGGCGGGGGCCGACAACCTGGTTCAAGCTTTGATCAACCTTGAACGCACCACCGATCTGGCGCAATTGCATACCCTGGTGTCGGCATTGGGCCGCCGGCTGGCGGCCGCCGAACATGAGAGCCTGCGCCACGCGTTGACGGCATGGCTGAATCAGGTGGTGGTCAAGCGTGTAGCGCCGACGGATAATCCACCGCAGTACCGGGATCTGCAGGAGGTCGATACGATGCTGGAAGAAACGGTCGACGGTTGGGTGCGCAAGTGGAAGCGCGAAGGATTGCGAGAAGGCAGGCGAGAGGGGCTGCAAGAAGGGCTGCAAGAAGGCCGCATCGCACTGCTCGAACGCCTGCTTGCCCGCCGCTTCGGCGAACCGCTGCCGGCATGGGTGCGGCCGCGGCTGCGGGCAGCCAGCATCGAGAAGCTCGACGGCTGGGCGCAAGCGATCTTCGATGCTCGCAACCTGGAAGACCTGCTCGGCCCTGCCTGACCTCAATCCCTGCCGAACTCATCCCCCATCTCGACGCTGCGCCGCTGCGCGGCCGCCAGCGCATCGGCTACCACGTGCCGCACGCCGCCGGCTTCCATCACCGCCAATGCGGCCGCGGTGGTGCCACCTTTTGAGGTGACGCGCTCGCGCAGCGTCGCCGGCGGTTCGTCGGCTTGCAGAGCCAGTTGCGCTGCGCCGGCGAAGGTGCCCAGGGCGAGCGTGCGCGCCTGCTGCGCATCGAGCCCGAGCGCGCGCGCGCCGTCGATCATCGCTTCCATGAACAGGAACACGTAGGCCGGGCCGCTGCCGCTGACTGCCGTCACCGCATCGATCAGGCTTTCGTCGTCGACCCATACTGTCTGTCCGACGGCGCCGAGCACGCGCTCGGCTTGCGTGCGGTCGTTCTCGCTCAAGCCGGGCAGCGCCGCCAGGCCGGTCACACCCATGCCGATCAGCGCCGGCGTGTTCGGCATCGCGCGCACGATGCGCCGATGCCCGCCGAGCCAGCGCGACAAATCGGCGGCGCGGATGCCCGCTGCCACGCTGACCACCAGTGCATTGGCCAGCGGCTCGGCCAGGCCGTGCACCGCGTCGCGTATCTGCTGCGGCTTGACTGCGATTACGACCAGGTCGAGCCCTGCCAGCGACTGGCCGTCGGCGCGTTCGAAAGTCTCGATCCCGAAGCGCTGCTGCAGCGCCGCGCGTTGCTCAGGCGAAGGGTCGATGATCCTGATGTCGTCTGCCGTCGTGCCGCGTGCCAGCAGCCCGCCGACCAGCGCCGAGGCCATGTTGCCGCCGCCGATGAATCCGATTTGCATGAGTGCCTTCCCGCTCGAAAACCGAAGCATCGGCGGTTTTGGGATCATTGCGCAAGTCGGCGACGGGGCGGGGCGATCGGCCGGGCTGATCGGGTAGCCTGATCGGGCCGCCCGGCCAATGGATGCCGCCGCTACGAACCGGGCCGGTTGCGCCGCAGAAACTGCGCCGGCCGCATCCCGGTAATCAGCAGCACCAGCAGATACACCAGCGCTGCTCCGGCCACGACTGCCAGCGTCAGCGCAATGCGTATGGCGGGCGTGGCGCGCAGCGCCACCCAATCGAAGGCCGTCACGAGCGGCACCAGCAACGCCGCCATCGCAACGGCCGCCACGCCCACCTGCAGCAGAAACTTGGGCCATCCCGGCAGCGGTTGATAGATGCCACGCCGGCGCAGCCCGACGAGCAGCAGCGTGGCGTTCGCCAGCGCACCGATCGAGATCGATACCGCCAGGCCGGCATGGCGCAGCCAGGGCACGGTGACAAGGTTCAGCAACTGCGTCACGACCAGTATCAGCAGCGCGATTTTTACCGGGGTGCGGATATCCTGCTTCGCATAGAAGCCCGGCGCCAGTACCTTGATCGAGATCAGCCCCAGCACGCCCACCGAATAGCCGGATACGGCCAACCGAGTCATCTCGACGTCGTGCGCCGAGAAGCGCCCATAGTGGAACAGCAGCGCGGTCAGCGGTTCGGCCATCAGCGCCATGCCGACCGTGGCGGGCAGCGCCAGCAGCACGCACAAGCGCAGGCCCCAGTCGAGCAGCGCGCTGTATTGGCCGGTATCACCGCTGCTGCTGGCGCGCGACAGGCTGGGCAGCAAGACGGTGCCCAGGGCCACGCCGAGCAGGGCGGTGGGAAACTCCATCAGCCGGTCGCCGTACGAGATCCATGAGACGCTGCCTGGCGCCAGTTGCGAGGCGATCTGCGTGTTGATGATCAGGCTGATCTGCGCCACCGATACCGCCAGCACCGCCGGCACCATCTGCTTGAGTACGCGCCGCGTCGTGGCATCGGCCAGCGCCTCGCGCAGATTCAGGCCGATGCGCGGCAGCATGCCGATGCGCCGCAGCGCCGGAATCTGGATGGCGAGCTGGGCAATGCCGCCGGCCACCACGCCGGCGGCCAGCGCATAGATCGGCGGATCGAACCAGCGCGCCAGCCCGAGCGCCGCGCCGATGAAGCACAGGTTCAGCAGCACCGGCGTGAACGCCGGCACCGCGAAACGACGCCAGGTGTTGAGGATGCCGGCAGCCAGCGCCACCAGCGAGACGAACAGGATGTAAGGGAACATCCAGCGGGTCATCACCACGGCGGCATGAAACGCCTCGGGCTCGGCACGCAAGCCCGAGGCGACCGCGTAGACGAGCGCCGGCGCGGCCAGCACGCCCAGGATCGACACCGCCACCAGCGACCAGAACAGCACCGTGGCGATGCGGTCGACCAGCGTGCGGGTGGCCGCGGCGGCGGCTTGTGCATCGGAACTGCCGGCCAGTGCCGCGTGTTCGGCACGCTCGCGCGAGGCGGCCAGGATCGGCACGAAGGCCTGCGAGAATGCGCCCTCGGCGAACAGCCGGCGCAGCAGGTTAGGCAGGCGGAACGCGACGAAGAACGCATCGGTGAAGGCCGACGCACCGAAGATCGCGGCGGTCAGGTTCTCGCGGATCAGTCCGGTGATGCGCGACAGCAGGGTCAGGCCGCTGACGGTGGCGGCAGCGCGAATCAGGCTCACGAGCGGGTTCTCCGCGCAATGAGGTGCGCGATTGCGCAGTTTGCAGAAAATCGGTTATTATTCAAGGCTTTCCATATTATTTTCTGGGGTTTGGCGGAAAAGGTCATTGGCGGATGCCAGTGGTGTAGCCCACCCCGGTGCAAGCGACGAAACGAGATTCTGTCATGGCCAACATCGCCTCCGCCCGCAAACGTGCTCGCCAAGCCGTTGCCCGCAACCTGCACAACTCGAGCCTGCGTTCGCGGCTGCGTACCGCGATCAAATCGGTTCGCAAAGCCATCGCCACCGGCGACAAAGCGGCTGCGACCCAATCGCTGCGCTCGGCGCAAGGCGTGATCGATCGCATCGCCGACAAGAAGATCGTTCACAAGAACGCCGCTTCGCGTTACAAGAGCCGTCTGGCCGCCGCTGTGCGTTCGATGGCCTGAGTGTCGCTTGCGACCTGAAGGCGTGAACGCTTTCGGGTCGACATCAACTCCCTTCATCGGCGCTCCCAAGGTGCCGAGCGCGGCATGGGCTTGCGGCTTCTGATGCAGCGGCTTTGTTGCGAGTTCGTGCTTGAGTGCCGGCAGCGCAAATCGCTAGCCAGGCAGGCCGCATGCGACTAAGCAAGTCGCGGCAGCAAAAGACCCGGCAACGCTAAAAAAGCCCGACCAAAAACAAACGGCGCCTTCTGCAGGCGCCGTTGTCGTTTGGGCCGCGCTTGGCGGCCGTCACGTCTCGATGAGGCAGGGTTCAGCCGTGCGCACGGCGGCGCAGCGCGCCTGCAACACCCAGCAGGCCGACGCCCAGCAGTGCTGCCGTCGCCGGTGCCGGCATTTGCGCCGCGAACGGCGTGACCGACACCGCATTCAGATCGAAGCCGTCGGCGTCGTTCGCGTGAAGGGCGGCATTGCTGGTGTCGAGAATTTTCAGTTCGCTGCAACCGCTCAGGCACACGCCGCTGATGGTCAGCGTGTTCTGGCCTGCCACATTGGTCACCGTGCCGATTTCTTTCCAGATGCCTTCGTCCAGCGCGAAGACCTTGGCGGCCTCTTCCGGATAGACGCCGTTGGTGATCTCGAATACTTCGACCAGGCCTTCGCCGAACAGCGTGCCGAAGCTCAGGGTGATCGAACCGCCGAAGCCGAGGCTGTAGAAGGCGCTGTCGGGGGCGCTCAGGGCGTTGTTGCCGTTCAAGCGGGCGGCAGCGATCGACGCGCCGTTCTTGGTCAGGCCGGTGCTATCCGCGGAGACCACCGCGTTGGCAAAGACGGGTGCGGCGGCGGCATGCGGAGCCGCAAGCGAAGCGGCAAGCGCTAGACCGGCAGCGAGGAGGCGCAAGGTAGACATGGGTGAGTTTCCTGAGGATTGATTACGTTGCTAACACTTGACGTCAATCAAGCAATAACCAGGCCACTCATAGATAATCGATTTAAATCAACGGTTTGTCGGTAATCCATCAAGCTGCTTCGCGGTGAATAGCCGTTGAGTCGTAAATTCTTTCGACAGAAACGAAAGAATTGTTGGGATAGTCACCAACCCACGATGAGACGCGCATCGGGCCTTGGTGAGAGGCCCGCAGCCGCCCCAGCGTTGCCGCTAGCGGCTACCGAACAGTGCTGTCCCTACCCGCACCAGCGTCGCCCCTTCGCAGATCGCTGCTTCCAGATCGGCTGACATTCCCATCGACAGCGTGTCGAAGCATTCGCCGACGCCCCCGCGCGCGCGGATGCGCTCGAACAGCTCGCGCAGCGCGGCGCACTGCCGGCGCTGCTCATCGAAATCCTCGCTGGCGGCAGGAATCGCCATCAGGCCGCGCAACGCCAGCCGCGGCAGCGTGGCCACCAGTGGCGCCAGTTCGAGTGCTTCGGCCGGCGAGGCGCCGCTCTTGCTTGACTCGCCCGAGATGTTCACCTGCAGGCACACGGCGAGCGGCGCCATGTCGGCGGGGCGCTGCTCCGACAGCCGGCGCGCGATGCGTTCGCGATCGACCGAATGCACCCAGTCGAAGTGCTCGGCGATCGGCCGCGTCTTGTTCGACTGGATCGGCCCGATGAAGTGCCACTGCAATGCCGCCGCCGATGCGGCTGAAGCCACCGGCGCCACTGATGCCGCCGGTGCGGACGCCGACGCAAGTGCCGACGCCAACCCGGCACCGCCCGCCGACCGCTCGTCGCGGCAGGCGGCGATCTTGTCCACCGCCTCTTGCAGGTAGTTTTCGCCGAATGCACGCTGCCCGAGCGCAGCCAGCGCCAGCACGCTTTCGGCGGGAAAGGTTTTGCTGACCGCCAGCAGGTGGACCGACTCCACCGGTCTGCCGGCCCGCTGGCAGGCGGCGCGGATGCGCTCGAGCACCTGCTCGTAGCGCTGACGCAACGCGGGATCGCCGTTCATCGTGTGTGCCACCGTCTGGCCTCGTCCTTGCCGCTCGAAGGTTTGTTGCCTTCGAAGATAGCAGACAAGACAAGCGCGGGGCCGCCGCAGCGCGTCGACCGAACAGTGAATGCATGCGCGACGCAGCCGGTGCCGTCGCGCCAGAAGAAGGAGTCGTCATGGACATCGCCGAGCTGCTGGCTTTCGCGGTCAAGAACAAAGCATCCGACCTACATCTGTCAGCCGGGCTGCCGCCGATGATCCGCGTGCACGGCGACGTGCGCCGGATCAATCTGCCGCCGATGGAGCACAAGGACGTGCACGGCATGATCTACGACATCATGAACGACTCGCAGCGCAAGGAGTACGAGGAAAACCTCGAGTGCGACTTCTCGTTCGCGATTCCGGGTCTGGCGCGTTTTCGCGTCAACGCGTTCCTGCAGCAGCGCGGCGCCGGCGCCGTGATGCGGACGATTCCGTCGAAGATCCTGACTCTGGAAGAGCTGAACGCACCGAAGATCTTCACCGACATCTCGATGACGCCGCGCGGCCTGGTGCTGGTCACCGGCCCCACCGGTTCGGGCAAGTCGACGACGCTGGCGGCGATGATCAACCACGTCAACGAGAATCTGTACGGCCACATCCTGACGGTGGAAGACCCGATCGAGTTCGTGCACGAATCCAAGCGCTGCCTGATCAACCAGCGCGAGGTCGGGCCGATGACCTTGTCGTTCAACAACGCGCTGCGTTCGGCGCTGCGCGAAGACCCCGACATCATCCTGGTGGGCGAGCTGCGCGACCTGGAAACGATCCGGCTGGCGCTGACCGCCGCCGAAACCGGCCACCTGGTGTTCGGCACGCTGCACACCTCGTCGGCGGCCAAGACGATCGACCGGGTCATCGACGTGTTTCCCGCTGCCGAGAAGGACATGGTGCGCGCGATGTTGTCGGAATCGCTGCGCGCGGTGATCTCGCAGACGCTGTTGAAGACCCGGGACGGCAACGGCCGCGTTGCCGCGCACGAGATCATGATCGGCACGCCGGCCATCCGCAACCTGATCCGCGAAGCGAAGATCGCCCAGATGCAATCATCGATCCAGACCGGCGGCGCGCTCGGCATGCAGACGCTGGATCAGTGCCTGACCGACCTGGTGCGCAAGAACATGATCTCGATGACCGAGGCCAGGGCGGTGGCGGCCGTCAAAGAGAACTTTCCGGGCTGATCGAGGGGGCTACCATGGAACGAGAACAGGCTTCCAAGTTCCTGCAGGATCTGCTGAAGCTGATGGTGGCGCGCAACGGCTCCGACCTGTTTCTGACTGCAGAGTTTCCGCCGGCGTTCAAGATCGACGGCCGCGTGCAGCCGGTGTCGAACGTGGCACTGTCGCCGCAGCACACGCTGGAACTCGCCCGCGCCGTGATGAACGACCGGCAGGCCGCCGAGTTCGAGGCGCACAAGGAAGTGAACTTCGCGATCAGCCCCGGCAGCATCGGGCGCTTTCGCGTCAACGCCTTCATGCAGCAGGGGCGCGTGGGTCTGGTCTTGCGTACGATCAATACCGAGATCCCCACCTTCGAACAATTGCAGTTGCCGCCGATCCTGAAGGAGCTGGCGCTGACCAAGCGTGGCCTGATGATCGTGGTCGGGGCCACCGGCTCGGGCAAATCGAACTCGCTGGCGGCGATCGTCGGCCATCGCAACGAGCATTCGCAAGGGCACATCGTCACGATCGAAGACCCGGTCGAGTTCGTGCACCCGCATCGCCACTGCATCGTCACGCATCGCGAGGTGGGTGTCGATACCGAGAGCTGGGGCGTGGCGCTGAAGAACACGCTGCGGCAGGCGCCCGACGTGATCATGATCGGTGAGATCCGCGATCGCGAGACGATGGAACACGCGGTGGCCTTCGCCGAAACCGGTCACCTGTGCCTGGCCACGCTGCACTCGAACAGTGCCAACCAGGCGCTCGATCGCATCATCAACTTCTTCCCCGAAGAGCGGCGCGCGCAGTTGCTGATGGATCTGTCGCTGAACCTGAGGGCGATCGTCTCGCAGCGGCTGATTCCGATGGCCAGCGGCTCGGGCCGCGTGCCGGCGGTCGAGATCCTGCTGAATTCGCCCTTGATCGCCGACCTGATCTTCAAGGGCGAGGTCGGCAGCATCAAGGAAGTGATGAAGAAGAGCCGCGAGCTGGGCATGAAGACCTTCGACCAGGCGCTGTTCGAGCTGTACGAAGAAAACCGCATCAGCTATGAAGACGCGTTGCGCAACGCTGACTCGGTCAACGATCTGCGCTTGAACATCAAGCTCAACAGCAAGCGCGGCGAGCGCGATCTGAACAGCGGCATCGAGCATCTGGGCATCGTCTGACGCCCGGGGCGCGCTGAAAGCGGGCCGCCGGTCGCACTGCGCGCTCGTCATACAATCGCCGCATGAACCCGACTGCCACGGCGCGCATGCGCGCCATCGTCTGTGATTCGTGGGGCGGCTATCGCGCACTGAAACCGTCGCTGATCGATCGCCCCACGCTGCGCCCGGGTGGCGTGCGCATCGCCGTGCACTATGCAACCGTCGGCTTCGGCGTGTCGCTGCTGGTGGCCGGCAAGTATCAGCGCAAGCCGCCGCTGCCGTTCGTGCCGGGCACCGAGATCAGCGGCATCGTCACCGAAGTGGCCGACGACGTGTGCGGCTTTCGCGTCGGCGACCGCGTGGCCGCGATCGTCGATTGGGGCGGCTACGCCGAAGAAGTAGTCAGCAGCACCGAAACGATATGGCCGGTGCCTGATGCAATCGATCTGTCGGTGGCCTGCACCGTGCCGGCCACCTACGGCACTTCGTGGATGGCCTTGCATCGGCGTGCCCGCATCGGCGCCGGCGACAGCGTGCTGGTGTTCGGCGCGGCCGGCGGCGTGGGGCTGCCGGCGGTGGAGATCGCCCGCCTGGCGGGCGCGCACGTGATCGCCGTGGCGCGCACCGATGAGCGGCTGGCGGTGGCGCTGGCCCACGGCGCGCATGAGGGCTTGCGCAACGACTCGCCCGAGTTGGGCCGGCTGCTGAAGCAGCGCAACGGCGGCCGCGGCATCGACATCGTGTTCGATCCGGTCGGCGGTTCGATGTTCGACGAGGCATTGCGCTGCACGGCGCCCGAGGGCCGCATCCTGGTCATCGGTTTTGCCAGCGGCACCATCCCGCAGATTCCGGCCAACCTGTTGCTGGTGAAGAACATCCAGGTGATCGGCGTGAACTTCGGCCTGTACACCGGCTGGACGCCGTTGGACGAACGCAAGCGCTATGCCGGCGCCTTGCGGGAGATGATGCAGACGCTGTTCGCGCAGGTGGCCGACGGTTCGTTGCGGCCGCAATCACCGCAGCCGTTCGTGCTGGAACGCGTCGAGAACGCGTTCGAATTTCTGCTGGCGCGCGAATCGGTAGGCAGAGTGCTGCTCAAGGTGGCCGGCGCATAGCGCGGCCGTGCGCGCCGTTCAGGGAAAGCCGTAAAGGTGGTGCGGGTTGTCCACCAGGATCCGGTTGCGCACGGTCTCGCTGGGCGCCCACGTGCCGAGCACGTCGAGCAGGTCGCCGACGTTCATCATCGTGTTCCAGTTGGCCACGTGCGGCCAGTCGGAGCCCCAGACGCAGCGCTGCGGCGCGGCTTCGATCAGCGCCCGCGCGAGCGCAATGGTGTCGGCGTAGGGCGGCGCCTCGGCCAGCCGATAGGCGCCCGAGAGCTTGACCCAGGCACCGTCGCGCACCAGTTCCAGCAGCGTGCGGAAGCCGTCGCATGCCGGGCCTAGCGCGGCCGGGAAATGCCCCATGTGATCGATCACCACCGGCACCTTCAGGCGTGCCAGGCGCGGCGCGAGCGGCGCCAGTTCGCGTGCGTCGAGCAGGAACTGCAGGTGCCAGCCCAGGTCGCGCGCCAGCGCCTCGTATTCGGGCAAGTCGTCGAAGCCGATGCCGCCGCCGTACAGCGTGTTCAGCCGCAGGCCGACGACACCGTCTTGGCGCGCCTGCTCGTAGGCCGACGCGGGCTGACGCAGCGCCATCACGCCGATGCCGCGCAGCCGCCGGCGGTGCTGGCGCAGCGTGGCGCGCATCAGCCGGTCGTCCGTGCCGTGGACGCTGACCTGGATGAGCACGCCATGGCTCATGCCGGTGCGATCCAGCATGCGCAGGTAGTCGGTGGGCGTGGCCTGCGGCGGCGTGTACGAGCGCTGCGCCACGAACGGGTAGGCCGGCGGCAGGCCGATCACGTGCGCGTGCGTGTCGACCGCCCCTGCCGGCACCGTGAAGCTGCGCGGGCCGTGCGGCTCGGGGTCGGGCCCCGGGCAGGCCGGCGCGGGGCCGCGCGCATCATTGGCCGGGCCGCTCATGGCGAGCTGGTCCATGCCGGTGTATCGACCCGATCGGCAGCCAGACCGAGGGCGGCGCGGAGTTTCTGCTCCACCATCCACAGGCGATCCTGCCCCCAGGTGACCCAGTCACCGAGCCGGTAGGTGGGTGCCGCATACTGGCCGAGCGCCGCCAGTTCCTCGCGATGGCGATCGGCCCAGTCGCGCCAGCTCTGGCTGCCGAGCACCGGCCATACGTCGCGCCAATCGAGTTCGGCGCGCTCCGAGAGCCGGCGCATGCCCTCGTCGCTGGCGGTGTCGATGCCGTCGGCCCAGACGCCCTGCATCACCGACAGCAGATAAGGCACCAGGCGCCCCGCCCGCTGCGCCACGTCGGCGGCCGCCATCGCTCGCTCCAGCCCCGGGCCGAACGGATCGCAGAAGTTGCCGAAGGGCACGCCGTGGCGCAGGGCTTCGCGGGCGGCATCCATGCGGAAGTAGTCGCGCTTGCGATCGGGGATGACGAATCCAGCCATCTTCATCGGGATGATCAGCTTCGGCCGTATCGTAACCGGATAGCGCGCCGCCAGTGCCAGCGTGCGCGCGGCCGACACGTAAGCGTAGGGGCTGCGGAACGAGCAGAACCAGTCCAGTTCGACCGGCGCCCCGCCGTTGGCGTGCAGCGGCGGTGCCGGCCACTCGGCCGCCGGCCGGCGCCGCAGCACCCCGACCGAGCGTTCGGGCCGGCGCAGGCCGGCCATGAGCAGGTCGTGCTCCAGGTGCGCCAGCCGGTCGATGCCCCAGTACCACATGCCGCGGAACGCGACCATGCCCGAGTGATAGTGGCCGGTGTCGAGCAGCTCGCGATGGTTCGCCTCCAGCAGGCGGTGTGCCGCCGCTTCGTCGGGCATGGCGTCGGCCGCTGTGAGCGCGTGCACGCGCGGCGCATCGCCGGTGAACAGCGCGTCGCCGAGCGCCAGCGCCCGCCGCAGGTAGTCGGCCGACGACTGCGGCGCCAGCAGTGCGCGGCTGGCCAGCAGCGCCAGCTCCGCAGGCGGCAGCACCGCCCGCTGCGGAAAGCTCAGCACATGGTATTGCGCCAGATCGCGCGCGTCGCGCAGCGCGTGGCGGGCCAGCATCTCTGGCCGCGGCGCGTGCTCCAGGTCGGGAAACGGCAGCGTGATGCACTCGAGCCGCAGCCGGTAGACCTCGAGCAGCGCCGGCAGGCACTGTGCGAGCAGGTGGCTCCAGGGATCGTCGGGGCGATGGTAGAACCGCAGCGGCTCGAGCGCTTCGGCTGTCGTCATTGCGGCAGCACGCCGGCGGCGCGCAGGGTTTCCCGGTTGACCGCCGCTTCCTGCTCGATCGCCTTGCCGAACGCGGGGCCCTCGGCGTAGGCGACGCGGACCTTCAGATTGTCCAGCGTCGAGCGGAACGCCGCCGTCTGCACGGCCTGCGCGCAGGCCGTGCGCAGGTCCGACAGCGTCGCGGCATTCACGCCCTTGGGCGCGATCAGGCCGCCGATGATGCTGCGCGTGACGCGGTAGCCGCGTTCGCTTAGCGTTGGCGTGTCGGGCGATTCGGCGACTCGCTCGGCGGCCGCGACGGCCAGGCGGCGCAGCTTGTGCGTGGTGGCCACTGCGCTGGTGCCGAAGTACAGGTCCACGTGATTGCCGAGCAAGTCGGTGACCGCCGGGCCTTCGCCCTTGTACGGTACGTGGTTGAGCGACAGGCCCGCTGCCTTGGCGAAGTCCACGGCCAGCAGGTGCGGCAGCGAACCGGGCCCTACCGTCGCGAAGTTCAGTTTCCCCGGATTGGCCCGCGCAAACTCGACCAAGGATTCGAGCGTCTGGAAGCGCGAGCCCGGCGCGACCAGCACGAACACCGGCACGTCGAAGGTCTGGCAGACGTATTCGAACGAGTCGAGGCGATAAGGCACCGGCTGCAGGCTCGGCAGCGAAGTCAGCGCCGCAACGGCGATGAAGCCGAGCGTGTGGCCGTTGTTCGCTGCCTTGGCGACTTGCGCCACGCCGATGGCGCCGCCGGCGCCCGGGGTGTTCTGCACGATGACCGGCTGGTGCAGGCGGGGTGCCATCTCGGCGGCCAGCACGCGCGCCACCGCGTCGGTCACGCCGCCGGGTGGGAAGTTCACGACGATCTGGATCGGCGCCGAACTGCCCTGCGCCGGCGCGGCGGCCGGGGCAAGGGCAAGCGCACCGGCGGTCAGCAGCGCCGCGGCGCGAAGCATCGATAGGTCTGCCATTGGTCTCCTCCTGCTGGATGAATGGTTCCGCAAACTCGAACGGAATGTCCGGGTCAATGGACCTGCGCCACGAACTTCGGCGACAGGTAGCCTTCGAGGCCTTCGGTGCCGCCCTCGGCCCCGTAGCCGCTTTCCTTGACCCCGCCGAACGGCGCCTCGGCAACCGAGACGCCAAAGCCGTTGATGCCGACCATGCCGGCCTGCAGGCCGATCGACACCGCGTGCGCGGTGGCGGCGGAGCGGGTGAACGCATAGGCCGACAGCCCATAGGGCAGGCGGTTGGCGCGAGCCAGCGCGTCCTCGATCGTATCGAAGGCGACGATGGGAGCGACCGGCCCGAAGGTCTCCTCGTTCATCGCGAGCGCATCATCGCCCAGCCCGGTCAGCACCGTCGGCTGCCAGTAGAACCCGGGGCCGTCGAGGCGCGCGCCGCCGGCGGCGACCGTGGCGCCTCGCTCGCGCGCATCGTTGACGAAGCGTGCCATCGCGTCGAGCCGGCGCGCATTGGCCATCGGCCCCATCGTCGTTTCCGGCGCCAGGCCGCTGCCCAGCCGCTGCGCGCGAGCGACATCGATGAAGCGCTGCGTGAAGCGCGCCAGCGCACCGCGCTGCACGAAGAAGCGCGACGGTGCCACGCACACCTGGCCGGCGTTGCGAAAGCGCGCCGCCGCGCAGGCATCGGCCGCCTTGTCGACGTCGGCATCGTCGAACACCAGCACCGGTGCATGGCCGCCCAGCTCCAGCGTGCAGCGCTTCAGGCCGTGCTGCGCCGCCAGTTGCAGCAGCCGGTGCAGGTGCGCGACCGAGGCCATGGAGCACGTGGGGCTCTGCAGGCGCGGCTGGGTGAAGAACACGCGCGGGCGGTGCCGCACGAGCAGCGCCTCCAGCGCGGGCAGGTCGTAGCCCGTGGGCGTGCGCGGCACACCCAGCAGGTGGGCGCCGGCGGCGCGCAGCACGAACAGCAGGTTGGGGTAGCCGGGGTCGTCCACCAGCACCACGTCGCCCGGCTTGACGAGGCAGCGCGCGGCCAGGTCCAGCGCCTGGCTGGAGCCCTGGGTGAGCAGCACCTGGTCGGCGTCCACGGCGAGCTGGTGCTCGGCCAGCGACTCGGCCACCACCATGCGCAGCGCCATGTGGCCCTGGGGCAGGCCGTAGCCGTCCAGCGCCGGGCCGTCGGTGGAGAGCTGGCGCAGGCTGCGGCGCACCGCATCGCCAAACAGCCAGTCGTGCGGCAGCCAGCCGCAGCCGGGCTTGAGCGGCAGGTTGCGGTTCTCGAAGATCTGCTTCAGGTACCAGGCCGCGTCGAAGCGCGGGCGCGGGCGCTGCGGCAGGGCGGCGCCGGGTGCCGCCGCGTCGTCGCGCCGCTTGACGAAGAAGCCCGCGTTGGCCCGCGAGACCAGCCAGCCCTGCGCGACCAGCCGGTCGTACGCCTCGACCACGGTGAACACGCTCACGCCGTGCGACGCGGCGAACGCGCGGATCGAAGGCAGCTTGGCCCCCGGCTTGAGCACCTGGCCAACGATCAGCCCGCGCAGCCCATCCACGATCTGGCTCACCAGCGGGGTCTGGAGGTCGGGGCTGAGATGGAGCATGGGTGAGCGGAAAAGGGGCGCATTGTGCACCGTGTTGGCGCGCCCCCCATCAGGGATTGCCTGTACAGGGGCCGCAACCTGCACAGTACGCAAAAACGATGCCGTGCGTGTACATGGCCCGATGGCGGGAGCGCTTCCAGAATCCGTTCCATTCCTTCACAGCCCGCACACACGCCATGCAGCAAGACCGCCACTTCACCAACGCCGCCCTCCTCGCCCGCCGCCACGCCGCCGTGGCGCGCGGCGTGGGACAGGCCCACGAAATCTTCGTCCAGCGCGCCCTCAACGCCGAGCTGTGGGACGTGGAGGGCCGCCGCTACATCGACTTCGCGGGCGGCATCGCCGTGCTCAACACCGGGCACCTGCACCCGCAGGTCATCGCCGCCGTGCAGCAGCAGCTGGAGCGCTACACGCACACCTGCTTCCAGGTCGTGGCCTACGAACCCTACGTGGAGGTGTGCGAGCGCCTGAACACGCTGGCGCCCGGCGCAACGCCCAAGAAAAGCCTGCTGCTGACCACCGGCGCCGAGGCGGTGGAGAACGCCGTCAAGATCGCCCGCGCCCACACCCGCCGCCCCGGCGTGATCGCCTTCACGGGCGGCTACCACGGCCGCACCAACCTGACGCTGGGCCTGACCGGCAAGGTGGCGCCGTACAAGACGGGCTTCGGCCCCTTCCCCGGCGAGGTCTACCACGCCCTCTTCCCCAACCCGCTGCACGGCGTGAGCGTGCAGGACGCGCTGCACGCGGTGGAGCTGCTCTTCAAGAACGACGTGGAGCCCGAGCGCGTGGCGGCCTTCATCGTCGAGCCGGTGCAGGGCGAAGGCGGCTTCTACGTGGCGCCGCCGGAGTTCATCACCGGCCTGAAGGCGCTGGCCGAGCACCACGGCATCCTGCTGATCGCCGACGAGGTACAGACCGGCGCCGGCCGCACGGGCACCTGGTTCGCCTGCGAGCAGTGGCCGGTGGCGCCCGACCTCATCACCACCGCCAAGTCGCTGGCCGGGGGCTTTCCGCTCTCGGGCGTGGTGGGCCGCGCCGACGTGATGGACGCGCCCGCCCCCGGCGGCCTGGGCGGCACCTACGCCGGCAGCCCCGTAGCCTGCGCGGCGGCGCTGGCGGTGATCGACGCCTTCGCGCAGGAGCAACTGCTGGAGCGCAGCCGCGCCGTGGGCCAGCGCCTGGTGGCGGGCCTGCAGGCCCTGGCCGCGCAAGAGCCCGCCATCGGCGACGTGCGCGGCCTGGGCGCCATGGTGGCCATCGAGCTGTTCGAGGGCGGCGACCGCGCCCGGCCCGACGCGGCGCTCACGAAAAAAGTGGTGGCCGAGGCGCTGCGGCGCGGGCTCATCCTGCTGTCGTGCGGCACCTACGGCAACGTGATCCGCGTGCTGGTGCCGCTCACTGCCTCCGACGCGCTGCTGGACGAGGGCCTGGACGTGCTGGCCGCGAGCTTCGCCGCCGTGCGCTGATGCCGGGAGCAGAACCCATGGCCATGGACCCCCTGGTGCGCTTCAGCGGCGTGCAAAAGACCTACGACGGCGAGCAGCTGGTGGTGCGCCAGCTCGACCTGGACATCCAGCGCGGCGAATTCCTGAGCCTGCTCGGCCCCTCGGGCTCGGGCAAGACCACCACGCTGATGATGCTGGCGGGGTTCGAGTCGCCCACGGCAGGCGACATCCTGCTGGGCGGCCGCCAGATCACCGGCGTGCCGCCGCACCGGCGCAACTTCGGCATGGTGTTCCAGAACTACGCGCTGTTCCCCCACCTCACGGTGGCGCAGAACGTGGCCTACCCGCTC